>NZ_CP021431.1:2921250-3237500 GCF_002158905.1 Yoonia vestfoldensis | reverse complement strand
GTCCTCCTCGACCCACCAAAATTTTGGGGCGTTAGCTCAGCTGGGAGAGCACCTGCTTTGCAAGCAGGGGGTCATCGGTTCGATCCCGATACGCTCCACCACTTCTTTTGCGCAGCAAAAGAAGCGCGGGTGGCCGTGATTTGCGCAGCAAATCATGAGAACCTGCATGGTCCCAACATCTGGCACAATCAGCACAGTTTGACCGTCAAGCAGCTTTGGCTGTTTTGCCGTCCAACTGGACGTTGCGGCTTCGGTCGCATTTTACATCGTATAGAGAGATACAACATCAGAATAGAGGCGCCCCGCGTGAGGGGATTGCCAGATGGGTTTAGGCCCTGAAAATCTATTTTGTTCCAAGTCAAGTACACTAACCGGAACAGCAGTAATGCTGTTCGAACGGTGTCAGTTGCTGAACCAGCGGCTGGCACTGCAATGTATGCATTTTGATTAAGGTTGGGTTTGAATAACAAAAGGGCCCAACCACAGAAGAAGCCTTGCTTTTTCTGGATCAAATCAAGCGCGAAAAGGGCGTTTGGTGGATGCCTTGGCAGTAAGAGGCGATGAAAGACGTGATACTCTGCGATAAGCCATGGGGAGCTGAGAATAAGCTTTGATCCATGGATTTCTGAATGGGGCAACCCACCTGATACTTTGTTGTTATTATACATTCCTTTTGGGGTGTCTGGTTAACAATGGGGTAAACCAGGTATTTGTAGACTGAATACATAGGTTTACAAAAGCAAACCCGGGGAACTGAAACATCTAAGTACCCGGAGGAAAGGAAATCAACAGATACTCCCCTAGTAGCGGCGAGCGAACGGGGACCAGCCGAGCCATGAATGTGATTAGAATGTGTTGGAAAGCACAACCAGAGTGGGTGACAGTCCCGTATAAGAAGCATGATTGGACGTATTAAGTAGGGCGGAACACGTGAAATTCTGTCTGAACATCGGAGGACCACCTTCGAAGGCTAAGTACTCCTTACTGACCGATAGCGAACCAGTACCGTGAGGGAAAGGTGAAAAGCACCCCGACGAGGGGAGTGAAACAGTACCTGAAACCGAACGCCTACAATCAGTTGGAGGGCCCTTGAGGCCTGACAGCGTACCTTTTGTATAATGGGTCATCGACTTAGTGTATCTAGCAAGCTTAAGCCGTTAGGTGTAGGCGCAGCGAAAGCGAGTCTGAATAGGGCGATTGAGTTAGATGCATTAGACCCGAAACCGAGTGATCTAGGCATGTCCAGGATGAAGGTTAGGTAACACTAACTGGAGGTCCGAACCCACACCTGTTGAAAAAGGTCGGGATGAGGTGTGCCTAGGGGTGAAAGGCCAATCAAACTCGGAGATAGCTGGTTCTCTGCGAAATCTATTTAGGTAGAGCGTCGGACGAATACCCTCGGGGGTAGAGCACTGGATGGGTAATGGGGACTCACCGTCTTACTGATCCTAACCAAACTCCGAATACCGAGGAGTAATATCCGGCAGACACACAGCGGGTGCTAACGTCCGTTGTGAAGAGGG
This sequence comes from Yoonia vestfoldensis, assembly GCF_002158905.1. Lineage (NCBI taxonomy): Bacteria > Pseudomonadati > Pseudomonadota > Alphaproteobacteria > Rhodobacterales > Paracoccaceae > Yoonia > Yoonia vestfoldensis. The sequence goes on along the minus strand of NZ_CP021431.1, from coordinate 3,235,977 downwards.
AAACAACCCTAACCTACGACTAAGGCCCCTAATTCATGGCTAAGTGGGAAAGCAGGTGGGACGACCAAAACAACCAGGAGGTTGGCTTAGAAGCAGCCATCCTTTAAAGATAGCGTAACAGCTCACTGGTCTAAATAAGTTGTCCTGCGGCGAAGATGTAACGGGGCTCAAGCCATGAGCCGAAGTCTGGGATGCAATTTATTGCATGGTAGCAGAGCGTAGTGTGACATAGTTCCAAGCGTCCTTAATCCCTTTCGGGGGATATTGGACGCAGGGAGCTTTCTGTGAAGCCGGCCTGTGAGGGATCCGGTGGAGAGATCACTAGTGAGAATGATGACATGAGTAGCGACAAAGGGAGTGAGAGACTCCCTCGCCGAAAGTCCAAGGGTTCCTGCTTAAAGCTAATCTGAGCAGGGTAAGCCGACCCCTAAGGCGAGGCCGAAAGGCGTAGTCGATGGGAACCAGGTTAATATTCCTGGGCCAGGAGGATGTGACGGATCTCGAAGATTGTTTGCCCTTATCGGATTGGGCAGGCCGTTTAGAGGTTCCTGGAAATAGCCCTCCGCTAGATCGTACCCTAAACCGACACAGGTGGACTGGTAGAGAATACCAAGGCGCTTGAGAGAACCACATTTAAGGAACTCGGCAAAATACCTCCGTAAGTTCGCGAGAAGGAGGCCCGTTCAGAACGCAAGTTTTGGGCGGGGGCACAAACCAGGGGGTGGCGACTGTTTACTAAAAACACAGGGCTCTGCGAAGTCGTAAGACGACGTATAGGGTCTGACGCCTGCCCGGTGCCTGAAGGTTAAAAGGAGGAGTGCAAGCTCCGAATTGAAGCCCAGGTAAACGGCGGCCGTAACTATAACGGTCCTAAGGTAGCGAAATTCCTTGTCGGGTAAGTTCCGACCTGCACGAATGGCGTAACGACTTCCCCGCTGTCTCAAATGTGGACTCAGCGAAATTGAATTTCCTGTCAAGATGCAGGATACCCGCGGTTAGACGGAAAGACCCCATGCACCTTTACTATAGCTTCGCATTGGCATCAGGCACGATATGTGCAGGATAGGTGGTAGGCTTTGAAGCAGGGACGCTAGTCCTTGTGGAGCCTCCCTTGAGATACCACCCTTATCTTGCTTGATGTCTAACCGCGGCCCGTTATCCGGGTCCGGGACCCTGCGTGGTGGGTAGTTTGACTGGGGCGGTCGCCTCCCAAATTGTAACGGAGGCGCGCGAAGGTTGGCTCAGAGCGGTCGGAAATCGCTCGTTGAGTGCAATGGCAGAAGCCAGCCTGACTGCGAGACTGACAAGTCGAGCAGAGTCGAAAGACGGCCATAGTGATCCGGTGGTCCCGAGTGGAAGGGCCATCGCTCAACGGATAAAAGGTACGCTGGGGATAACAGGCTGATGGTGCCCAAGAGTCCATATCGACGGCACCGTTTGGCACCTCGATGTCGGCTCATCTCATCCTGGGGCTGGAGCAGGTCCCAAGGGTACGGCTGTTCGCCGTTTAAAGAGGTACGTGAGCTGGGTTTAGAACGTCGTGAGACAGTTCGGTCCCTATCTTCCGTGGGTGTAGGATACTTGAGAAGAGTTGCCCCTAGTACGAGAGGACCGGGGTGAACGATCCACTGGTGGACCTGTTGTCGTGCCAACGGCAGTGCAGGGTAGCTATGATCGGACAGGATAACCGCTGAAGGCATCTAAGCGGGAAGCCCCCTTCAAAACAAGGTATCCCTGAGGGCCGAGGTAGACCACCTCGTCGATAGGCCAGAGATGTAAGCGCAGCAATGCGTTCAGTTGACTGGTACTAATTGCCCGATAGGCTTGATTTGATCCAGTAATAGTAAGACTGGCGAAAAATCAGGATACATACACAAACACCAACAGTCGTATAAGACTTGGAACAAACAAAACGCCCGGTAAAAAGGGCACTTCAACCAACAACCTTGGAAAGAAGTGCCTCATAGCACCTGAGTGAGCTGCACGTTTGCTGCGCAAACATGCCTTGCTCACCCAGGTCAAAACCGGGTCGTTTTGACCTGGCGTTGTTTTTTTGGTTTGGTGGTCATAGCGCGAGCAAAACACCCGATCCCATCCCGAACTCGGCAGTTAAGTGCCGCAGCGCTGATGGTACTGCGTCTTAAGACGTGGGAGAGTAAGTCACTGCCAAACCTAATAAACAACGTCATGCTTGCCACACAGCAAGCGTATCTCTCTTACGATGCACCTAATCAGATTAGGTGCGCCATAAATGGCGCGGGATGGAGCAGCCCGGTAGCTCGTCAGGCTCATAACCTGAAGGTCGTAGGTTCAAATCCTACTCCCGCAACCAAAATACGCCAACAACCACAACACCACAGCGCCCCACGGGGCGCTTTTTGCGTTCCCAATTCCCCACTGGAAGCACTGTGGAAGCAACCAAGCCAAACTCAGTACTGTTTGACCTGCTCCCCAATGAGTCCGCTAATTTAGGTTAGCTCTGTTCAGGTTTTGGTCTTCCTTTGACCGATTAGCATATTCTGCTGGTGTCAGGCCAGCGAGGCTTGTGTGATGCACCATTCGTGTCAGACACAAAATCCAGCGACCAACGCTCGCCAGGACGCAATGCTCTGGGCACCGGTGTTCTTGATCCGCGCACGCGTTTACGGCGTCTTCGCCGCCTGACGCCTACTTTTCCTCGGTGTAGAGACGATACAGCTTATTGCTCTTTGATCAGCCCGATTGTCTGGGCTGCGGTAAAGCGTCTCTGTCCCATTGTTTGCTCGTTCGGAGGTTGAGCAAACTCTACATCAAAGTGAGGGAAGTTTCGGGGGGCAGGTCAGCTTCTATAACGGGATGGATCGAAATTTGATCGCAGGTCAGCGGCGTTGTGATCTCTGATCATCTTGTTTAATGCCAGAGATCGCCTGAATCAAATTGTCCTCGGTCACCTCCGCGGCACTCAGCTCTCGCATGACCTTTCCTGCGAACATCGCGACGATCCTGTCCGAGACATGCAAAACCTCTGGCATTTCCGAGCTGATCACGATCACGGCAAAGCCTTGGGCGGCCAGATCTCGGATCAGATTGTGGATCTCAGATTTGGAACCCACGTCGATCCCGCGTGTCGGTTCATCCACGATCAGCACCTCGGGGTGCATCGACAACCATTTGCCGATCACGATTTTCTGCTGGTTACCCCCCGACAGGTTGCCGACGGCCTGCCGCCAGCCCGGCGTACGGATGTCGAGTTTCTCGCGGTATTTGTCAAAAATCGCGATTTCGGCGTTGTGGTTGACGAAAGGCCCCTTGGTCAGGCGGCCCACCTGTGGCAGCGACATGTTGTCTTTGCAGTTCATCCCCAGCACCAGACCCTGATCCTTGCGATCCTCGGGCACGAGTGAAATGCCCAAGCGGATCGCGTCGATGGGAGATGTGATTTGCACCTCCTGCCCGTTAAAAAGGATCTGTCCGGCAGAGGGCGTCCGGAGGCCAAAAATGGTTTCGGCAATTTCGGTTCGGCCGGCACCGACGAGGCCGTAAAAGCCCAGTACTTCACCTTTACGGACAGCAAAGCTGATGTCGTCGAACAAGCGTCCACAGCTGAGATTGCGTACCTCGAGTGCGGTGTCGCCCATCTGGTGGTGGCTGGCGTTGCGGGATAGATCAAGGCTGCGCCCGATCATCAGCTGCGTGACCTCATCCTCATTCGTGTCCGCCGTGTGCAACGTGCCGCGATATTGTCCATCGCGCAGCACGCTGATCCGGTCGGTGATCTTGAAAATTTCTTCCATCCTGTGCGAAATATAAATGATCCCGACACCACGCGCTTGCAGATCGCTGATCACGTTGAACAAAACGATCTTTTCCGCATCTGTCAGCGATGCCGTGGGTTCATCGAAGATCACCGCACGCGGATCGACCGTCAGGGCGCGCCCGATCTCGACCATCTGCTGGTTGGCGATCGATAGATCGCCCACACGGGTTTTCGCGTCAAAACTGACGTTCAAGGTCTCAAGGATACGGTCTGTCGCAGCATAGAGCTTATCCCAGTCCACGCGCCCGAAGGATTTGAGAGGCAATTCCCCCAGAAAGATATTCTCCGCTACGCTGAGTTCATCCGCAAGGCTCAGTTCCTGATGGATGAACATCACTCCCATCGCCTTGGCCTGTTTGGGCGATGTCATGACGACCGGATCATCACCGATAAAAATCTGCCCTGCATTCGGGGCAAGAACACCACCCAACACCTTCATCAAGGTAGATTTTCCGGCACCGTTTTCGCCCATCAACGCATGTACCTCGCCCGGGCGCAGATCGAAGGACACACCATCCAGCGCGCGCACGCCGGGGAAGGCTTTGACGATGCCTTCTAACCGCAGGGCGGGTTTGGGGTTGGTCATATCTTCAGCTCCTCTTTGCCCTGCCGGTTCAGATGCCGGTCCAGCACCAGTACGGCGATCAGGATCAGGCCGATGACAAGGTTCACTGTCTGGGTATCGGCTCCAATATGGCCCAACCCTTTGCGCAGCAGTTGAATGGCGATGACCCCGCCAAGGGTGCCGATGATTGACCCGTACCCCCCCGCCAGCTTGGTCCCGCCCAGCACGACGGCGGTGATCGCCCACAGTTCGTACAGCATCCCGTCATTAGGGTTCACCGATCCGCTTTCGGAATAAAACACGGCAGCCGATAGCGCGGCAAGAAATCCGATCAGCATGAAATTCCACATGATATGCGGCCCGACACGGATGCCGGCATTCACCGCCGCATCGCGGTTGTTGCCGATGGCATAGGCGTTGCGACCATGGTTGGTGCGCGTCGTGATCCACCACAATACAAGCGCTGCCCCCAGCAGGAACCATGACGCAGTATGCAGGCCCAGAAACTGCGCCTCGGCAAAATCCACAAGTGTCCAGTTCAGATGGCTGGTCGGCTGTTCGCCGTTATACATGAATACCAGCCCGCGAAAGCCCAGCATTGACCCCAGCGTGACAATGAAGGCATCGACGCCGGTTTTCCACACGATCAACCCGTTGATGGCCCCCAGCACGACCCCCGTCGTCAGCGCAAAGCCCCAAGCCAGCGGGATCGCCCAATCGCCCAGCTCCTGCATGAAGGGCCAGGTCATACTGTCCAGCAGAACGATCGCCGCCAAGGCAAAGGTCGCCCCCACGCTCAGATCGATATTGCCGTTGATCATGATGATCGTCATGCCCAGCGCGATGATCCCGATGGGCGCGGATTGTTTCAGCAACAACAGCATGTTGTCGAAATCCATGAAGGCTTGATCCGATGCCGACAGATAATTGCCGGCGATGGAAAAGAACGCGAGTTCCGCAACGATAAAGACCCAGATGCCGCCTTGCTTGATCAGGTCCCTGCGGTTTTGGCTTGTCATAGCAGCCTCCCCTTACGCGATGGGGGACCACAGATGGCCCCGCTTGGCCGCGACATCCAGCCAGACGGCCAGAATAATGATCGCCCATGTGACCATGTATTGAACGTAGAAATCGAGGCCCATTAACAGAAGCCCGTTCTGGATGAACCCCAGGATCAGCACACCGATCACCGTCTTGAACACGGTGCCGGACCCGCCCAGCAAGGACGCGCCCCCCAGAATGACTGCCGCCAACACGACCAGTTCCTGCCCCTGACCCACAGTATTCTGGCTGCCAAGGCTGCGGCTGGCCTGCAACAGCCCCGCCACCGCCACGCAGAAAGACGACACCAGATAGGTCATGAACACGACCCGCGCGCGCGGGATGCCCGAAAACGTCGCCGCCTGCCCGTTGCCGCCGACCGCATAGACCTGCCGGCCAAAGGCTGTCTTGGATAACAGCAGGCTGAGCAGCACCGCGAGCAAGGCGAAGATCAGGATCGGCACGGGGATGCCCAGCACCCGGTCCTGACCGAAAAACGAAAACCATGTGCCGGATTTGTCGGCAATATCCATGTTCTTGCCGCCCGACCATGTTAGCGTCAGACCGTGGATGGCCGACAGCATGCCCAAGGTGACGATCAGGGAATTCAGCTTGAGATACCCGACCAGAAACCCGATGAATGCGCCCAAAAGCAGGGTCAGCGCGAACATGGCGGGGATCGCCATCGCAGGGCCGATCTTGTCATGCAGGTCCAGCACGACAATGGTGGAAAACGACATCATCGACCCCACCGATAGATCCAGATTGCCGCCGATCACCACAAAGGTGACACCCAGCGCCATCACCCCGATGATCGCGGATGACCGCACCACGCCAAGGATATTGTCCATCGCGATAAAACGTTGGTTGGCGATGGCAAAAACGATCATGAACAGCACGAAGGCAATCAGGATTCCCTGTTTGGCCAGTAACGTGCCGAGAGTCTGTCGTGTCATGCTGGACATCATTTCCATCCCCCAAAACAGTGGTTGCGTCAGGCAAAGGTGGGATGCGTTCCCACCTGCCACCTGCAAAAGGTATCACATAAAGCGCGCAGGGCGGACAAACCCGCCCCGCGCGATCTCTGGGGGAGAGATCAGAACACGGGCTTGGTGTATTCGTCCATGTTGGTTTGCGTGATCTTGGGGGTGTCGAAGTAATTCAGGAACGGCACGTCTTCGCCGTTCAGGATGTCGATGGCGGTTTGCAGCGCCGCTTCGGCATCATCGACGGGGGATTGATAGATCGACCCCCAGTAATCGCCTTCGGCCATCGCATCATAGCCCACGGCAAAGTTCGTGGCACCGACAAAAACGATCCCTTCACGACCAGCCGCACGCGCCGCGTTCAGCGCGCCAATGCCCATGTTGTCATCGCCGGAATAGACACCGTCGATATCGTCATACTTGATCAGGAACGCTTCCATTACCTGCTGGGATTTTTCGCGGTTCCAGTCACCTGGCTGGGTTTCCACCAGCGTCACGTTGGGGCAAACCTCTGGCAGACGATCATCGAAACCCTGCTGGCGTTCGATCGCGGTGGTATACCCGGGTTGGCCGGAAATCTGCACAACGCGGGCCTCGTCCTGAATACCCAGCGCGGTAAAGCGTTCGCACATGATTTCGGCAGAGCGCGACCCTTGGGTCACATTGTCGGGGCCGGAAAACGACCGGATGAAATCGAACCCCTGTTCGGCGATATTCGAATTGGTCACGACGACAGGGATGCCTGCGTTATGCGCACGGCGCACGGCGGGGATCACGGCTTCGCCATTGGTGGGCCAGATGATGATGGCATCGACCTGCTGCTGGATCAGATCTTCCATCTGCGCCAATTGGCGCGCAACATCACCTCCCGCGTCTAGCACGATGGCGTTGACATCGGGGTTGGCCTCGGCGGCGGCGATAAAGGCGCGCTCATAGGTCGTCTGATAGCTGTCGACGCCCACGTTGTTCTGGGTAATGCCGACCGTCATGGTCTGGGCAGCAGCCGCCGCACCGAACATGGCGGTGGAACAGGCAAGCGCTGCGGTGATTGTCATTTTCATTCTAAATCCTCCCGTGGATCACTGTGTTCCGACTAAAGGCAACCTCCCTGCCTTGGGACTATGCCCCGTCTAGCCGACCCCGTCAAAAAGCGTGATTCCCAGATGAAAAGACCCAGAAATATTATTCAAATGGGATATAATTTTATCCATTATGGATTTTATGCCAATATCACCCCTGATCATTTTGGCTCATTTGCAAAGGGAAGAACATGAAACAGCCACGCAGGCGGTCCGCCGCCCCACAGAACCCAGGTCCAATGCAACAGAGCGTCGCACGAAATATTCATTCTGGACATGCAGTCCCCGTCGGGTCTGCGGGTCTGTCTGGTGTGATGCCTGCCGCCGATCTGGACCGTCTGACGCAGTTTTTATCCAATCTGACGATGGAGATCGACAATGCCATCGATCCCAATACCGCCAACCCGCATTTGAACATGATCCTGCATCTGCTGCAAAGCCATTCGGCAGGGCGGATCGTCTCGCCTTCGTCGATGGTGTCGGCGGCGGGGGTGCCCTATGCGACTGCAACCCGCAAACTGGCCGAGATTCAGGATGCCGGGCTGATCGAACGGCGTGCGCGCACCAAGACCGGCAAAAGCTTTTCCCTGCATCCCAGTTCCGACCTGCTGGAAGGGTTTAGCCAGCTGGCTGACCGGATCGACCGGCTGGTGCGCGCCTCGTTCGAGGTGATGGACCCGTCGCCCGAAACCACCGACTATTACTTCGGCGGTTCTTACCAACCCGGGCGCGCGGCGATCCCGCCCCTGTCGGCACTTGCCCAACCCCTCAAGCTGTCGGGCGGTTTGCGCATCCTTGTCCATGGTGATCCGACCTTCATGGTCATGGAAGGGCTCAAGCGCCAGTTCGAACAGATCGTCGGCACCAATATCCACCAGCGCGCCTTTTCCATCGACCGGCTGCGCGAAGAGGCTTTGCGCAACGCTGAACGGCCCAAAAGCCGCTATGACTTGATCGCGATCGATCTGCCTTGGGTCGGAGAATTCGTAGAAAAAGGCGTGATCCGGCCTTTGGATGAGGTGATGGATATCGCCCGCCTTGATCCCGCGGATTTCCACACCGCGGGCTGGCGCGCCGCGCATTGGGGCGGGCGCCCCTACGGCGTGCCCAGCCAGACGACGCCGGAGCTGTTGTTCTTCCGTAAGGACTGGTTTGCCAACGAGGCCATAGAACCGCCGACCACGACCGCCGGTGTTATCGATGCCGCGCGCCATTTCCACAATCCCCAGCGCGGACGGTACGGCGTGGCATGGAACGCGGCACGCGGCACCGCATTGGGGCATACGTTCATGATGACCTGCGCGGCCTTTGGGCAGCCGATCATCGACATCCCGAAAATTGCAGGCGGGTTCGATACGGACAATCTCGCCAAAGGCGGGTTCACCCCCACGCTGAACACCGACCGCGCGCTGGAAGCCGCCGATTACCTGATGCAGCTGATGGATTATTCCCCCCCCGATATCCTGTCGATGTCGTGGTACGAACGCGTGCGCCCCTACGGCGCGGGCCATGTCGCGATGGCCTATGGCTATACCCTGCTGGCCCCCTATTTCGAGCTGGACCAAAACAGCCCCGCGCATGGCAATACTGGCTATTTGGTGCATCCGCACGGACCACAAGGCGCACCGATTGCGCCGGTGGGCGGCTATGTGCTGTGCGTGCCGACCAACCTGCCCGACGAGCGAATCGATGACACGGTCGAGGCGCTGGTGTCCTTTACCTCGCCCGGTGCGCAGAAGCTTTACGCACAGAACGGTAGCCGGACCGAACCGCGCTATTCCGTCGGTGCCGACCCCGAAGTGCGGCGGCTGTCGCCGATCTTTGGCCTGCTTGACCAGATGTCATGGCGCGACGAGCTGCAATTCTGGCCGCGCCCGCCGATTCCGCAGGTGTCGCAGATCATCAACATCTGTGGCCATGAATTGCACGACATGCTGCGCGGGATCGTCAGCCCGCGTCACGCGCTCGACCGGGTGCAGGCCCGCGCCGAACAGATTTTACGACAATAGAATACCCAAGGGAGGAAACCATGGACCCCAATCGCCTTAACGGAAAAAACATCCTGATCACCGGTGCCGGTCGCGGCATGGGGGCGGCCAATGCCGAAAGCTTTGCCGCCCAAGGCGCGAACATCTGCCTTGGCGATCTGGATCTGGACGCCGCACAAGCCGTCGCCGACAAGATCAACGCCGCAGGCAACGGCCGCGCGATTGCGGTGCATATGGATGTGACCAAACGCGCTGATAACGCCGCCGCCGTTGCAGCAACGGTCGATGCTTTCGGATCGATCAATGTTGGCGTCTTTAACGCCGGCCTGAACAAGCCCCGTTTCTTCATGGATATTGATGAGGATAACTGGGACCTGATCATGAACGTCAACACCAAGGCTATGTGGCTTGGCATGCAGGAAACCGCCCGCCAGATGATCGCGCAGGGGCCGATGCCGGATCATCCCTATAAGCTGATCAATGTGGGTTCCATCGCGTCACGCAAACCGCTGGTCGATGTGACGGTCTATTGCACCTCGAAATACGGCTGTTTGGCACTGACCCATTGCGGGGCCATTGGGCTGGCCGAACACAACATCACCGTCAACGGCTATGCACCGGGGGTGGTGGTCACGCCGCTGTGGGAGCAGCTGGACAAGGATCTGGTCGAAATCGGCTTCAAGGATCACGAAGGTCAGGCCTATGATGATATCGTGCGCGATGCGCTGCATATCAAACGCGTCTCCTATCCCCGCGACATCACCGGCACTGCGTCTTTCCTCGTCAGCGATGACAGCGATTACATGACCGGCCAGATGATCCATATCGATGGCGGCTGGTGCATCCAGTAGCCTGATTTTCATACATTTTTTCAAGAAACATTGGTGCGCTTCCTGCACCATGAAGGAGTAAGCCATGTCCCGCGCCCTGATGCCGAACCTTTTGACCCCGCAAGACCTCGAACCCAACTGGGAATGGCGCGAACGTTTGCCCGCTTGGGGCCATACCACGGTGGATTTTGAACGCCGCATCGACCACGACCGTCTGCGCCGCTACCGTCTCGCCCGCACTCGGCAGGCCTTGCAGGCGTCCAACGCGGGTACGCTGTTGCTGTTCGATGTGAACAACATCCGTTATGTGTCCGCGACCAAGATCGGCGAATGGGAACGGGACAAGATGTGCCGCTTCTGTCTACTGACGGGCGATGATAGCCCCTATGTCTGGGATTTTGGCTCGGCGGCGATGCACCACAAACGCCATGCGGACTGGCTGGAACCTGATCATTGCCTGGCCGGTGTCGTCGGAATGCGCGGAACTATCCCGCCCGAATTCGGATTGATGCAGAAATACGCCAAGCAAATCGCAGGACTGATCCGGGATGCCGGCATGGCCGATATGCCGGTAGGTGTAGATTATGCCGAAACCGCGATGTTCCATGCCCTGAAAGAAGAAGGCATCAATGTCGTCGATGGCCAGCAGATCATGCTTGCGGCGCGCGAGATCAAGAACTGGGATGAAATCCAGCTTTTGACGCAGGCCGCCGCGATGGTCGATGGCGTTTATCACATGATCTATGAAGAGCTGAAACCCGGCGTGCGCGAAAACGACATCGTCGCTTTGTCCAACAAGATGCTCTATGAAATGGGGTCGGATGATGTCGAGGCGATCAACGCGATTTCCGGTGAGCGCTGTAACCCGCATCCACATAACTTTACCGACCGGCTGATCCGCCCCGGTGACCAGGCGTTTTTCGACATCCTGCAAAGTTATCAGGGCTATCGCACTTGTTATTACCGGACGTTCAATGTGGGCCGCGCAACGCCGTCGCAGACCGATGCCTATACCAAGGCGCGCGAATGGATCGATGCATCAATCGCGATGATCAAACCGGGTGTGACGACGGATAAGGTCGCAGCCGTTTGGCCAACGGCGGAAAGCCTTGGTTTTGCCAATGAGGATCAGGCGTTCGGGCTGCAATTCGGGCATGGCTTAGGCCTCGCGCTGCATGAGAGGCCCATCATCAGCCGTGCAATTAGCATGGATCACCCCATGGAAATCAAGACTGGCATGGTCTTTGCGCTGGAAACCTATTGCCCCGCCACCGACGGTTACTCCGCCGCACGGATTGAAGAAGAGGTGGTTGTGACCGAAACAGGCTGTGAGGTGATCAGCCTGTTCCCCGCCGAAGAACTGCCGATTGCCAACCGGTATTAGGGCCCGCAGGGGTGCGCAGAATACGCACCCCCCGCCATCCGTAGGGTGCGCATTCTGTGCACCGAACCCCAAACAAGGGATCACCCCATGGCCAAGACCAAGACCAATACCGAAGATTACCTGCGCATGTACCGCCAGATGGTCCGCATCCGCACGTTCGAGGACAACGCCAACCAGCTGTACCTCTCCGCCAAGATGCCTGGCCTCACGCATATGTATTCCGGCGAAGAGGCCGTCGCCGTCGGCATCTGCGAGGCGCTGAGCGACGATGACCGCATTACTTCCACGCACCGTGGTCACGGACATTGCGTCGCCAAGGGCGCGAATTTCCGCGAAATGTTCTGCGAACTTTTGGGCAAAGAAGAGGGCTATTGCCGTGGCAAGGGCGGGTCGATGCATATCGCGGACCAAAGCCACGGCAATCTTGGCGCCAATGCCATCGTCGGCGGGTCGATGGGGATCGCCACAGGCTCTGCCCTGCGCGCCAAACTTCTGAGCCAGAATGATGTCACGGTCTGTTTCTTCGGCGATGGGGCCACGGCACAGGGCCTGCTCTATGAGGTGATGAACATGGCCGCCCTTTGGCATCTGCCGGTCATCTATGCCTGCGAAAACAACGGCTATTCCGAATACACCAAGACCGAGGAAATTGCCGCCGGTTCCATCACCGCCCGCGCCGAAGCCTTCGGAATCGAGGCTTTCAAGGTCGATGGGCAGGATGTGCTGGCCGTCAACGAACTGACCCAGAAATTGGTTGCGCGGTGCCGCAAGGGCGAAGGCCCGTTCTTCATCGAATTGATGACCTACCGCTATCACGGCCACCATGTCGGCGACATCAACCGCGAATATTACCGGTCGAAGGACGAAGAGAAGGATTGGAAAGAAAACCGCGATCCCATCGTGCGGTTCCGCGCATGGTTAGTGGAGCAGGGCATCGCCACCGAGGCCGAGATCGAGGCGATGAACGCCGAGATCGAGGAAGATGCAACAGCAGCCGTCGCTTATGCCGAGGCCGCCAAATACCCCGATGTGTCCGAAGTGGACATGCATGTTTACGCGGATTGAGGAGCAACCATCATGCGCGAAATCACCCTGTCTCAAGCCGTCAATGAAGCCATCGCCGAAGAAATGCGCCGTGATCCCACGGTATTTCTATTGGGCGAAGATGTGGCTGAGGCTGGCACCCCCTTTAAGGTGCTGTCTGGTCTGGTTGAGGAATTCGGTACTGAGCGTGTCATCGATACACCGATCTCCGAGCCTGGTTTTGTGGGTCTTGCCGTTGGTGCTGCCATGACCGGCGCGCGACCGATCGTAGATTTGATGTTCGGCGATTTCATCTATCTGGTGATGGACCAGCTATGCAATCAGGCCGCCAAACAGCATTACATGTCGGGCGGCAAATTGTCGGTGCCAATGGTGCTGCGCACGAACATGGGCGCGACCCGCCGGTCTGCTGCACAACACAGCCAGTCCTTGCAGGCGCTGGTGGCGCATATTCCGGGGCTGAAGGTCGCGATGCCGTCATCAGCCTATGAGGCGAAAGGACTGATGAAAACCGCGATCCGCGACAATAACCCTGTTGTGATTTTCGAAGACAAGCTGATGTATCAGGACAAGGCCCCCGTCCCGGAAGAGGAATATCTGATCCCCTTTGGCGTCGCGAATGTAAAACGTGAAGGCACCGACATTACATTTATTGCCACGTCATCCATGGTGCAGGTCGCGGAAAAAGCTGCCGAGATTCTGGCCCTCGAAGGCATCAGCGCCGAAGTGATCGACCCTCGCACAATCGTACCATTGGACGAGGACACCCTGCTTGCCAGCGTGCGCAAGACAAGCCGCGCCATCGTCATTGATGAAGGTCATCAAAGCTATGGTGTGACCGCAGAAATCGCGTCGCGCCTTAACGAAAAGGCGTTCTATCACCTTGACGCGCCGGTCCTACGCATGGGTGCAATGGATGTGCCAGTGCCATTCTCGCCCGCGCTGGAGGACGTCACCGTCCCCACCCCCGAAGGTGTCGCCGCCAATGCGCGCAGGCTTTGCGCGGGGGAGATGATACATGCCGCGTGATGTGACAATGCCTCAGCTCGGCATGGCGCAGGACGCGGGCAAGATCGTCACCTGGCTCAAATCGCCGGGCGATGCCGTGACGAAAGGCGATGCCTTGTTCGAGGTGGAAACCGACAAGGCCACGATGGAGGTTGAGGCGCAGGCCAGCGGCTTTCTGACCAGCGTGACAGCGAGCGAAGGCGAAGATGTGCCTGTAGGAGCTGTGATTGCGCAGATTTCTGACACCGCTGATAACGATGCCCCTGCAGCCAAACCAGCTACAGCACCGACCGCGAGCGACGATATGCCTACAGGCAAGTCCGTCACCATGCCCCAGCTTGGTATGGCGCAGGACACCGGCCTGCTAGTCAACTGGCTGAAATCCCCCGGCGATGCTGTGGTCGCCGACGATCTGTTGTTTGAGGTAGAGACCGACAAATCCACGATGGAAGTCACAGCCGGTTTCGATGGTTATCTTGCCGCCACCTTGGCCGAGGCAGGCCAAGAAGTCCCGGTCGGGGCGCAAGTTGCGATCATCAGTTCAGAAAAGCCAGCCAATCCCGTCGCTAGATCGGTGTCTATCGAAGCTGCACCTGCCACGGAACCTGCCGTTACAAAACAGACTTCGGCACCCACGCAGCAAGAGAAGAAACCCACACCACCACCGCCCCCTGCTGCTGCTGGCGGACGAATCCTCGCCTCGCCCAAGGCGCGTAGGCTGGCGCGGGAACAGGGGCTTGATCTGGCACAATTGGTCAAGGCCGGGTATCCGCAGCCTTTCCATGTCGCTGATCTGGACACCCTGCGCGCGATACCCACAGAGACGCCGGTTGCGACAGCCGCCGCCGCAGTGATGTCCTTGACCGCCGAGATTGCCACTGACGGTTTCACCGACTTTGCAGCTTGGGCCGCAAAGAACGGCCTAACTGACGCCGATGCCCTGCTGGCTGGTCTGGCGGGTGCCAGCATGACCGCGCCTTGTACCATCGTGATTGAAAGGTTCGGCCAGCAGCAATCCTATGCTGTGCCCGTGGGGCGGTCTCTATCGGCTGTGACCGCGACCGATGCAGCACCCGACCTGATCCTGCGCGATCTGCGCGGCACGGCTTTGCGCAACGTCTCGCTTGGCGCGACGGACACGCCGGTCCTGACGCTGATGTCGGGCGTGCAGGGCCTGACGATCACATTGGAATGTGCGCCAGCGCAGATGGATGGCCCTGCCGCCATCGGGCTTTTGACGACTTTCGCAGATCGGATGGAACATCCGCTGCATCACCTGCTTTGACCCTTGGGGGGACACATGGACCACACTGATCTTTACATCAACGGCACATGGCACAAGACCGCTGACCGTTTCGACGTTATTAATCCCGCCACCGAGCAGGTCATCGCCTCGGTCGCCAGCGCTGATATTGCTGATGCGAACAAGGCTTTGGACGCAGCCGCGGCCGCGATGGCCGACTGGGCCGCCCGCACCCCGCGCGCGCGATCCGAGGTGTTGCGCCGCGCATGGGAGTTGATGACCGCGCGGCTGGACGACTTCGCCCATCTGATCACGCTGGAAAACGGCAAGGCCAGCGGCGATGCCAAGGGAGAGGCGGCCTATGCCGCTGAATTCTTTCGCTGGTTCGCGGAAGAGGCCGTGCGTGCCGACGGGATGATCACCCATGCCCCCGCATCTGGTGCGCGGATCATGGTCCAGCATAAACCCGCCGGGTTGGCGGTGCTGATCACGCCGTGGAACTACCCGGCCGCGATGGGTACCCGCAAGATCGCACCCGCCTTGGCGGCCGGTTGTGGCGTCATCATCAAACCTGCGTCCGAGACACCGCTGACCATGCTGGCGCTGATGCCGCTGCTGGAAGAGGCCGGCGTGCCCCCCGGACTGGTCAATGTTCTGCCTTCGCGTAAAACCGGTGCTTTGGTCGATCACATGCTGCACGACCCACGGGTACGAGTGGTCAGTTTCACCGGATCAACCGGCGTGGGCCGCAAACTGCTAAAATCCGCTGCCGATCAGGTGCTGAAACCGGCGATGGAACTGGGCGGCAATGCCCCCGTGATCGTATTCGACGATGCCGATATGGACATTGCCATTGACGGCACCATGCAGGCCAAGATGCGCAATCTGGGCGAGGCATGTACCGCCGCGAACCGGATCTATGTGCATGAAGCCATCGCTGCAGAATTCACCAAACGCCTGACCGCGCGGATGGCCGCGCTCAAGGTCGGCGATGGCACCGACTCAAGCGTCGATGTCGGCCCCTTGGTCAATGCCGATACCCGCGACAAGGTGGCCGCCTTTGTCGCCGATGCGGTCGCCAAAGGAGCCAAGGTGGAATGTGGCGGGGTCACGCCCGGCGGCATCGGCTATTTCTATCCGCCGACCGTCCTGTCCGGCGTGCCAGAAAACGCCGATTGCGTGCATGACGAAATATTCGGACCGGTCGCCGCGATCCAGACGTTCACCGACCAAGACGATGTCATCCGGCGCGCCAATGCGACCGAATATGGGTTGGTCGCCTATGTCTTCTCGGGTGATTTCAAACGTGCCCTGCAGGTCTGTGAACGGCTCGATTACGGGATGGTGGGGCTGAACCGTGGCCTCGTCAGCGACCCCGCAGCCCCCTTTGGCGGCACCAAGCAATCGGGGCTCGGGCGTGAAGGCGGGCATGAGGGCATGCTCGAATTCATGGAAACGCAATATATTTCGGCCAGTTGGTAAGGAGGCCACCATGACAGAGATCATCGCAAGCCCCTCGACCCGCCGCATGGCGCGCGACCGGAATGTTGATATCGACAATCTGGCTAAAAAGCTGGGGCGCACGACCATCGGGCCAGAAGACATCGGAACCACGACAACCATAACTCAGAATGGTGACACCAGCTATTGGGATGTGGATCACAGCCAATATGGCCCGGTGACACAGGAGCCGATGACGCGCTTTGCCCAGGTCGCAGCCGGCAACATGGCGGCAGCGCAGGCCTTAATCCCCGCCGTCACCCACCATGATCGCGCCGATATCCGCGCAATTGAAGAGCTGCGCGCCAGCCTGAAGCCACAGGCACAAGCGCGCGGTGTCAAACTGACGGCCCTTGCGTTCCATGTCGCCGCCCTTGCACGGGCATTGCGTAAGTTCCCGCGCTTCAATGCGTCGCTTTCAGGTGACGGGCAGGTGCTGATATTGAAGGAGTATGTTCACATCGGCATCGCCGTTGATACGCCGCATGGTCTGATGGTGCCGGTGATCCGCGATGCTGATCACAAAGGCCTGTGGCAGATTGCGACCGAAATCAGTGATCTCGCAGCCCGTGCACAAGCGCGCAAGATAGGGCCTGCCCAGATGGGTGGGGCGTCGATGACGATCACGAACCTGGGAGGGATCGGAGGCAGCGCCTTCACACCCATCGTGAACCCGCCCGAGGTCGCCATCCTCGGGATCACGCGGCCTGAAACAATTACAATTTGGGACGGTGACATACCGCAGCCGGTTCCGATGGTGCCCCTTGATCTATCCTATGACCACCGCGTCATAAACGGTGCCGATGCAGCAAGGTTCATGGCGCATTACTGCGACCTGATTGGCGAACCGCGACATATGCTGATTTAAGGTCAGGACACATGGAGCCAGTTCCTTCGATTGACTGTTTCAGGGTGTAAATTCAAGACCCGTGACCTTCTCAGCCGTCGTCTGGCCGGGCCTTTCGTGGCCATCACGCAGGGCCTGGCGCACACAAACGCAAAGGCTGTCCGGCTAATAATCCAATTTACCCGCGATCGCCGTCAGCGCCGCAGCTTCGCTCCGATAATCATCGCGGTGCTCCATCGCCAACCGCACCGCAGGCGCGCGGAACTTAGCTGAATACGGCTTTGAGGTTATCTTTGTTTGTGCTTGTTCTATAATAGGCAATTCTCTGAGAGTTTTGCCCTCCGGTAAACCCGAGGCGGTTCAAACCACCTACCGCCATCTGGCACTTGGTTCAATTCTCTATAAAACGCCCCGCTATTGTGAGGGCAGTTGTTGCTGACAACCAATAACCAGTCTGAATATCGGGAGATGGGGGAACTCATGTTCCGCAAATCCACCCGATCAGACGCGATATTTCTTTAACTTGCCTCAAAAGGAAAACGCGGGTCCGTATCCATCGTCATTGCCCGGCACTGGCCTTGTGCTGTCCCAGTCAAACGACGATATCACCCTCATCAATCTCATTTAAATGAAGGAGTTTAGCATGATCCGTTCGATCCTTGTTGCTGCTGCTACCTTGGCCTTTGCGTCGCCTGTGCTGGCGCAAGCAGATTTTGGCCCATTAATCTCGCCCGCACAGCTTCATGCGGAGCTTGAAAACGATGACATCATCATTCTGGACATCCGCGGCGATGCCTATCGCGAGGCACATATTCCCGGTGCGATCAGCGGTCCTTATGCGCTGTTTCGCGGACCGGCTGAAAACCCCGGTGCGCTGCCGCAACAAGATGCGCTCGAGGCAACCTTGCAATCGCTCGGCATTACAGCTGATCGCCCTGTCGTCGTCGTGCATCAAGGCACGGACGAAACCGACTTTGGTGCTGCGGCAAGGGTCTACTGGACTTTGAAATCGTCTGGTGTCAGCGAACTTGCTATCCTGAATGGTGGCCAGATTGCTTGGAACAGTGAAAATCTTCCAACTAGCAACGAGGTCACAGAGCCTCTTCAATCAAATTTTGATCTGGTGTTTTCGGATCAATGGCTGGCAACGACAGACGAGGTTGTGGCCTTGGTTGATACGGGGAGCGCGTTGCTGTTGGATGCCCGACCAAAAAGTTTCTGGGAGGGTAACGCTGCCCATCCATCAGCCGCACGTCCCGGCACTTTGCCGCAATCGCGCTATTTCGAGCATTCCAACTGGTTTTCCGGCGGTCCCAGCATCGTGAATGCCGATGCGGCACGTCAGCTGGCCACTGATCAGGGTTTGACGGGTGCAGAAGAACTGGTGTCATTCTGCAATACCGGCCATTGGGCGGCGACGAACTGGTTTGCCTTGTCAGAGCTTGCAGGCATCGAGAATGTGAAGCTTTATCCTGAATCCATGGTCGGCTATTCGCAAGGCGGCTATGAGATGGCGAATGTGCCAGGTGTTTTCCGTAATTTGTTGAACCAATTCCGGTAAACAAAGCTAAGGATCAGCGGATGTCATTGGCGGATACGAGCTCGACTTTCAACAAGACGCCCTATCTGCGCCGCAGCGCGCTGATCGGCTTGGCCCTTGCCGTGGTGCTGATCGTGGCGCTGGCTGCAGGGTTACGGTTTGGCATGCTTTTGTTGGTCGGACTTGGCTTTGGCATCGTGCTTGAAGGGTTCCGGTTCGGTTTCGCCGGACCCTGGCGCGCACTCATCTTGCGCCGCGACGTCACGGGCGTTCTGGCACAATTGTTGGCAATCGGGATCGTTGCCGTGGTGGCGATCCCGTTGCTGTCGTCTCAGGATGGTGTGCTGGTTGGCGCTCATGCGCCGATTGGCTGGGCTATGTTGGGTGGCGCTTTCGTGTTTGGTATCGCGATGCAAGTCGTTCTGGGCTGTGGGTCGGGGACGTTGGTCAATGCGGGGTCCGGCAACCCTGTCGGGCTGCTCGCGTTGCCGTTTTTTGCCATTGGCAGCTTTGCCGGGGCTTTCCACCTGATCTGGTGGACCGATCTTGGCACATTGCAGCCTTTGGTTCTGTCGGGGGCAACCGGGCTTGGCGTGACCCTGGCATTGCTGGCCGCACTCGCGCTGGTGCTGCTTTTGATCGCAGCACCAGGTAGTCGAAAGCTGCCAGCCCGCCTCTGGCTGGCGGCTTGTGCCATCGCGCTACTTGCAATTGGCAATCTGGTGATCGCAGGACAGCCTTGGGGGGTCGTTTACGGCCTCGGGCTTTGGGCGGCAAAGGGGGCTGTCGCGCTCGGGGCAGACTTGTCCGGATCAGCCTTTTGGATGGCTGATGCCAATGCCCTGCGCTTGGGCCAAAGCATCTTTACCGATGTCACATCGCTGACAAATATCGGGATCATCGGCGGTGCCGCAATCGTGGCTGTCTGGCGCGTTGGCGGATTGTCAGCCCGATTGCCGCGCCTTCCGGCACGGGCTTGGTTGGCCGTGATTGCTGCCGGATTTCTGATGGGGTATTCGTCGCGGCTGGCCTTTGGCTGCAATGTCGGTGCCTTCTTTTCAGGGATTTCGACCGGTAGCCTGCATGGTTGGGCCTGGTTCGTGATGGCCTTCCTGGGGGCGATGATCGGTGTCCGGTTGCGCCCAGCGCTCGGGCTGGAGCCCAAGCCATGACCCGCAAACTGACACTGGGCCTTGCCTTGCTGTTGTTGGCAGGGCTGGCGCTGTTCGATCTGGCAACGGCGACGCTCAATCCCTATGCCGCCCCTGCCGCTTTTGCGCTGGGATCGGGTCAGGCAGCGACCGGGGCACATTGTGCGGCAATGCCGGCGCAATGATCGATGAATGTGGTCGGGGACAACCTGATAATTCACAGCCATGGCGGTGAGGCTCATAACCTGAAGGTCGTAGGTTCAAATCCTACTCCCGCAACCAAAATAAACAAATAAATCAAACGCTTAAGACGGTGGTATCATAGTACCATCGGGCTTTTGCACGTTTACGTCAACGCCACGTCAACAAATCAACAGTCCCCCTACGGCGCGCAGGTGAGATATAGCTAAAAGTTGGTGATGGCCCCTGAGGCATATCATGGCGTTGTTCACGCGCCGCAATTCTCATCTGAGAAAAGGATATGCCACATGACGACAAATACCGTATGCGGCGGCCCCGCCCCATTGATTTATCGGTTGCACGTTGTTGTGGCTGGTTGATGCGGAGGGCGGTCGGTAGCTCGTCAGGGACTACGAGACGAGGTCCTTATGAGCCCTTGGCTTGCTGGGCATAGGCCCATGGCATCAGGGCGTCGATGTCGCGGGCGAGGTGGCCGTTGGCCCGCTTGGTGAAGAGATCGCGCATGTAGGCATATGGTTCGACGCCGTTCATCTTGCATGTGCCGATGAGGCTGGCGAAGCGGGCCCAATTGCGGCCACCCTCGTCGGAAGCAGCGTTATGATGCCGGGAGTCTGGGTTTTGACGCGGTTGTCACGTATCCGTTTCACCCGCTTTGCGGCCAAACGGTCGAGATTACAGGATCAGTTGAGCACGACTTTTGTAATCATCTTTTGATCCGCCAAGATCATGGTGGGGCATTTCATCTTCCGGCTTGGATGATCACACCTGAGGCCGGATCTATCAAGCCTGTCGATACTCCAACCCTACCGCTTGAACGGTTGCGCGACCTTCGCGCGTTGTTGGATCAGGTCTTACACTCCCGTGAGGACGAATTGGTCAGCACAGGAGATGTCGATGCCACACGCCAATCAACCCGATCTGTTTGCCTATCTGACGCCAACGGTTCATTGGAGCCCAGTCGATCGCCAGATGGCCATGATGCTTCTTCAGGAGCTGCTGCAGGAAGCAGTGAACGCGCCACATCTATCCAATCCGTGTCAGACCGGAAAGGAGGGCGACAATGAACAAGATCACGGCTGAGCATCTGGGCCGCAGCGCCTATATCTACAGGCAGTCTTCCACGTATCAGGTGGTCAACAACCTAGAGAGCCAACGTCGACAATATGGGCTGGCTGAGCGGGCGCGGCAACTGGGATGGGAAGCGGTTGAGATCATTGACGAAGATCTTGGCAAATCGGGAGGCGGGGGCACCGAGCGCCCGGGATTTCAAAAGCTTCTTGCTGCGATCTGTGAAGGCCGGGTCGGCGCTGTATTTTCGCTTGAAGCTTCGCGCTTGGCCCGCAACGGGCGCGATTGGCACAGCTTACTGGAATTTTGCGCTGTGGTGGGGACGCTGATCGTAGACGAAGACGGCTTATACGACCCACGTCTGATCAATGACCGCCTGCTGCTAGGCATGAAAGGCACCATGAGCGAGATGGAAGTGTCGGTCTTCCGGCAGCGCTCGGCTGAAGCCATCAAGCAAAAGGCCCGCCGGGGTGAATTGCTGACAACTGTAGCCGTCGGCTACGTCAAGACCGATGACAATCGCATCGAAATGGACCCCGACCGCCGTGTTCGGGACGCCATTGCACTGGTGTTCCGGAAATTCTCTGAACTGCAGTCGATCCGCCAGGTTCTTTTGTGGTTCCGGGATGAGGAGGTCATGTTGCCGCGCGCGATTTATGGCGGTGGAGCACAGCGTATTACCTGGACACTGCCTGTTTACACAACGCTGCATCACATGCTGACCAATCCGGTCTATGCCGGGACCTATGCATTCGGGCGTCGGGGCAGCAAGGCCGTCATCAAGGATGGACAAAAACGCCAGACCCGTGAAAGCTTTCGGCGCAATTGGAACGACTGGGATGTTTTGATCCGTGACCACCACACCGGCTACATTTCTTGGGAAGCCTTCGAGAAGACGCAAAGCGTGATCGCGCATAACGCCAATCGAAGCGGTTTTGGCGCGCGCGGAGCAATCCGCAAAGGTGAGGCGCTGTTGCCCGGGTTGTTGCGCTGCGCGCGCTGCGGTCGACGTTTGCGGGTGGCCTATAGCGGCAAAGGCGGCAACACGCAGCGCTACGTGTGCCATGGAACTTTTGGAAGCAAAGCACGGGCCAACTGCATCGCGTTTGGTGGCATGCGTATTGACCGTGCGGTTTCGGCCGAAGTTCTGGACCGTCTGCAGCCCCTTGGGATCGAGGCGGCTCTGTCTGCGGCGTCAGCGCAGGTAGAGAAGCGGCACGAGACGTTGCAGCAGGTGGAAAACGCGCTGCAACAGGCTCGGTTTGAAGCAAAACGGACTCAGCGCCAGTATGATGCGGTCGACCCGGACAACCGGCTGGTCGCTGACGAGCTGGAGCGGCGTTGGAACGACAAACTTCGTCAGGTGTACAATTTGGAAATCGACATCGAAAGGCTCCAGACTGAACCACAGCCCAGTGCCTCTGTGCCAGATCGCGATCGATTGATGAGCTTGGGTGCAGATCTAGGGCAGGCTTGGGACAGTCCCGGCGTCACACCCGAGACCCGAAAGCGGATATTGCGGCTCATGATCCGAGAGATCATCGTCGATATGACCGAAGACAGCCTGCCTTTGATCATTCATTGGCAAGGTGGGGATCATACGCGTCTGAGTATCAAGAAGAACAAGGCGGGTCACACACGGTGGGTAATTGCCGGTGACACGCTGGACCTGATCCGCACTCTGGCCCGTCAGATGCACGATGAGCACATAGCATCGATATTGAACCGCGCAGGCAAGGTTACTGGGAAAGGCCTCACTTGGAACCGAAGCCGTATCTGCAGTGTACGCCGCAACCATAACATTCCGGTCTATCGCGAAGGCGAACGTCAGGAACGTGGCGAACTCACTCTGGACGAAGCGGCGACAATCTTGAATGTCAGCCCGTCGACGGTGCGTCGATTGATCAAAACTGGAGAACTTGTCGCCATTCAGACCTGTAAAGGCGCCCCATGGATCATCAGGCAGGACGAGGTTCAGAAAGACAGCGTGCGCCAAGCCGCTGACGCACGCCGCGCCAGACGCCCGGCGTCTCGCGATCCCAATCAAATAACCATGCAATTATAAAGGCATATGCAGATGTGTAGTATGAAGCACCCTCGTCATGGCCCGCAAACAATGCGTTGCGGCGGTTCATGGCCGGGCTGCGAATGGCGTTTTCGACAAGGTTGGAATCGATGTCGACGCGCCCGTCGTTGAGGAACAGCTGGAAGCCATCCTGGCGCCTGAGCATATAGGCCATGGCCTCGCCGAGGTCAGATTTGCGCGAGACGCGGGCGGCCTGGGCGGCCAGCCATGCGAAGAACTCATCGACCAACGGGCGGGACAGCTCTTGTCTGACCGCTTGGCGGTGATCGGGATCGCTGCCACGAATGGCGTCCTCGACCTTGTAGAGCGCCGCGATGCGCAAGAGCGCCTCGTCGACGATGGGTGATCCCTTCTTGGGTTTGGCCTTGATTAGCTTGCGCCTGCCGTGCGCCCAGCAGAAAGCCAGCTGCAGCGGATCGCCACCTGTGCGCTTGGATGTGGCCAGATGGGTATAGCCACCATAGGCATCGACCTGGATCGTGCCGTTGAAGCCGTCGAGGATTTCGGCGGCATACGCGCCTTTCCGCCCGGGACGATAATGGAACACCACACCCGGCGGCGCAGTCCCACCCCAACCGCGATCATCGCGTAACACGGCCCACAAATAGCCGGTCTTGGTCTTTCCACGCCCCGGGTCGAGAACCGGGGCGGTGGTTTCATCGACGTAAAGCCGCGTGCTCTCGGCCATCAGACGCTGGGCCATGTGGTCAACGACAGGTGCGATCAGGGAACCGGTGCGGCCCATCCAGTCGGCCAACACGGATCGGTCGATCGGCACCCCATGCCGCGCCATGACCATGGCCTGCCTGTTCAGCGGCATGTGCTCGGAATGCTTGGACACGGCGACTTGTGCCAGCAACGCCTCGGTGGGCCAGCTGCCCTCCAGCAGATGCGCAGGCGCCTTGGCTTGCACCACGCCTGCGCGCCCCTTGGGGCAGGCGTATTTCGGGCGGATCGTGACGATCACCTGGTAGCGCGCCGGGATGTAATCCAGCCGCTCGGTCCGGTCTTCGCCAATCTTGACCATGTCCCCGCAGCCGCAGGGGCATGCGATACTTTCGGGCTCGACCACCCGTAGGGCGCGCGGCAGGCTTTCCGGCAGTGCCCGGGCCTTACGGCACGCACGCGGTTTGCGCTTCTCGGTGTCGGGTTCACTGGCTGCGATCCTGTCTTCGACAGCCGCAATCTGCGCCTGTGTCTCGGCGATGGCGGTTTCCAGATCTTCCAACGCCAATTCCAACTGGGCGGAGTCCAGCTTCTCGGATTTCGGCCCGAACTTGGTGCGCCGGTAGTCCTGAACCTGGCCTTCCAGCTTCTCGATCAGCACCTCAAGCTCTGCGATGAAGGCCTCTTTCTCGGCAACCACAGACTGCTCATGCTGGCGCGCAGCGCGCTCGACCGAAAGCTCGAACTGAACAGCTGCAAAGGCCTTCACCACCTCGGGCGGCAGGTCTGGAAACTGGCTGAGATCGAAGGGCTGCGACATACGCATTTCTACCCGAACCGGGACAGAAAGACCAATAAAACAACGTCAAAAACAGCTGCCTGAGTCATCCTGCCGCAGTCGGTGCCAGCACCCGTTGCGCCACCACCCGCCGCCAGTCCAGACCTTCGAACAGCGCTTCGAATTGCGCCCGGGACAGCCGCATGACCCCGTCCTGAACCTTCGGCCAGGCGAAGCTGCCTTGCTCCAGGACTTTGTAGGTCAGCACCATTCCGCTGCCATCCCACACAAGGATCTTCAGCCTGTCCCCGCGTTTTGAGCGAAAGACCACCGTCACCCCGGAATGCGGGTCGAGCTTCAGCTCCGTCTGCACAATCAGCGCCAGAGCGTTATGTCCACAGCGGAAATCCACAGGCTTCGTCGCGATCACGATCGGCAGCCGTTGACCGGCGACAATCACGATGCACCCCGCAGCGCCCGCACCAGCGCCGCCGCGCGCTCCACCGTAACATCACCGGGAATGCACAAGCGCAGATCGGACCCGACCTCAATCGTCATCACGCCGATGCCGTCCTGCGCGGCCTCGGTCGTGGAAGATACCGGCTGATCCATGGGCTCAGGCAGAATGGACAGCGGCACAAAGGCAGGCTCCGCCGCCTCCGGCACTGGCGATCCGTTCAACGCATCAATCAGCTCACCCGGCATGGCCAGCCGACCCTGCCGGGCATGGCGGCGCCAATCTGACAAATGATGGGGCAGAATATCATAGCGCGCCGCCACATCGCAGACCCGCGCGCCCGGCTGAAGGCTTTCGGCGACAATCCGCGCCTTCACCTCATCAGGCCAACGCCGCTTGCCCCGCCGTCGCGGCTCGACAACCTCGCACCGCCCCATAAATCCATCGCCACCGTCCGCCATGCGCAACCCCGATCTGCTAACGCAGACCTTCTCGCAGGCACCTCACGCGTCTGGAACAGGCCAAATCAATGGGGCGGGGCCGCCGCATACCAAATACCGTTACCCAACTGCTCGATCCACAGGGATTTTCACCTGTTCCTTTGACAGCACTTTTACGGTCTGGCGCACAGCGATTGATTGAGCAAGCCGTCGAGGCCGAACTCGCTGTTCTGCTGGAGGCCTATGCATCCGACAAAACGGATGATGGCCGCGCGCGGCTGGTGCGCCATGGTCACCTGCCTGAGCGCGAGGTGATGACAGGGGTTGGCGCGGTGCCAGTCAAGGTGCCCCGCGTGAGGGACTGGGGAGCAGCCGCCGAGAAAGTTCGGTTCAGCTCGACAATCCTGCCGCCCTACCTGCGTAAAGCCAAATCCATCGAAGAGCTGGTGCCCTGGCTCTACCTCAAAGGCCTTTCCACTGGCGACTTTCACGAAGCGCTCGCGGCGTTGCTTGGTACCAATGCCGCAGGGCTGTCCTCGACCACGATATCGCGGCTCAAGGCTGACTGGTGGGATGAGTATGACCGTTGGCAACGGCGCGATCTGAGCGCGCGGCGGTTCGTTTACATCTGGGCGGATGGCGTCTATTTCCGACCCCGAATGGCCGAGAAAAAACAATGCGTTCTGGTGCTGATCGGGGCAGATGAGTGGGGCCGCAAAGAGATCATCGGCTTGGCTGACGGCTATCGTGAAAGCACCCAAAGCTGGCGCGAATTGCTCCTTGTTTTGCAACGACGCGGACTCACCCACGCGCCTGACCTGGCCATTGGCGATGGTGCCCTGGGCTTCTGGAATGCTCTGCGCGAGGTCTTTGGCGCGACGAAAGAGCAGCGCTGCTGGTTCCACAAGAGACCGGCAATGTTCTGAACGCGATGCCGAAGTCCGTTCAGGCCAAAGCCAAAGGTTACCTTAACGATATTTGGCAGGCCGAAACCCGCGTGGATGCCGAGGCGTGTAATAGACACTGCCCCGGTTGATCCCCAGCATGATCGCCTGACGGCTGACGCTCAGCTTGGCTGTGGGATCGATCATTTTTTTGCGCTCGGCAACAGACCCGCCTTGCCGAGCGCGCCGGACAAAAAATCATTCTCCAGCGTCAGCTCTCCGATCTTCGCATGCAGGGTCTTCACGTCGATCACCTGTTCTGGTTCGGCCTTCGCGGCGTCCCCAAAAACACCAGTCGCACCCTCAAGCAGCTGATCGCGCCACTGCTTGATCTGGTTCGGATGAACGTCGAAATCTTGTGCCAGCTCGATCAGCGTCTTCTCGCCCTTGATCGCGGCCACGGCCACTTTTGCCTTGAATGCCGGACTGTGATTCCGGCGCGGTCGTCTTGTCATAGTCTTCTGCTCGCTTGCAGCATCATGCTGCTGTTGCGCGGAAAATCCACTTATCCCAGCTGTTCAGATTTGCGCAGCCACTTCTCTGAATCACCGCCGCCATCCTCCAACACCACGATCGATGTGAAACTAAAGCCGTCGTCATCACTCGCAGGCAAAACCAATCTGCCGTCACGTGCCCGACTGCGCCATTCTGACAGATGGTTTGCCCGAAGCCCATAACGTGCAGCAACCGCATTCACCGTCGCACCCGGCATCAACGTCTCGGCAACAATCAGCGGCTTGACCTTATCAGGCCAGCGACGCTGACCATTCCCCCGTATCTCTACTCCATAGTCCCTGAGTAACTCACCCGTAGTCGCCATCGCGAAACTCCCGCATCAATCTCCGTCAGGCGCGACATCGCAGGTCACACTGAAGGCGGGAAGGTGGGGGACAGAAAACGCTCACGCCCAGTTCCTGGAAGCGGGTGAATATCGCGCCTATCGCTTCCTAAATCCGCATGTCTGGATCGAACATGATACCGGCGTCCCAGTCCCAAAGGTAGCCTATCGGCGGGGTGTAGCGTAGTTCGCTGCGTCTGGCCTTCGCACGGGCAGCGTCCAGCATCCGCGTTCGCAATATTGCCAGTTCAAACTCGCTGACGCTTACGTTACTAAGTGATATTATCAGTTAGATACGCCCAAAACACTACACCTAGGGTTAATCCCGCGACGACTAACCATACTATAATCACTTCTCGTCTTTCTGGCTTCCTTTTCATTTCTTCGCTCACTTTGAAAAAGGCCTATCTGGGCCGGCATCAGCCACCTCCAGTGTGACCAAGGCCGATCGAAATCTTTTTTGCTGTAGCCCTGATCGCCATAGTCATTTGGGGGTTAATTGTAGAATCTACAATATGAATCAACCCGACAATGGCGATCGTCGCCCAGCAGCGACAGGGCTCGTTGATAGACGGGAGGGGCGATCGCATCAAGGCCCAGCATCTATTCGTCGTGGGCTTCGGTCATCTCCCCCGAAAATTAAGGGGCTGCAAGAGTATAATTTTCTCGGCAAAATGAACGAGGAGATTTCGAATGAAGACAAGCAGATACACTGAGACGCAGATCATCGTGATCCTGCGGCAAGCCGAAAGCGGTGTGCCAGTTTCTGAGCTGTGCCGCGGGCATGGGATGAGCGAGGCGTCGTTTTACATCTATGGATGTCTCTCCCTTTGCAAGATTTTCGCTGATCTGTTCCGCCGCCAGGTCCCAGGTTGCAAACATCTATCCGGCGTCACCCTTCGATGGTGCGCCCAAATGGGAATTCCGCGTGGTGAGCCTCAACAAATGGTCGGCCTCAGCAGGCCATTATAAAAGCCAGGTTCCTCACACACCGGAGTTTGCCCGTCGGTTCATTTCATGATCTTCTTGCAATCCTTGTTGCGCGCTTAAGCGTGGACGCGGAACTGTTCTTTTCTGTTTAGCATGGCCCAGATGATCCGGGCGCTTTTGTTGGCCGCGGCGACGATAGCGCGGTTAATACCGCGTCGTTCGCGAAGGCTGTTGACCCATTGACTGAAGGGGTCTGTCTTTCGCTGCGCTACACGGACTACTGATCGGGCACCATGGATCAGAAGGTTTCGGAGATGTCTGTCTCCACGTTTGCTGATCCCCATGAGTAGCCTCTTGTCGCCGCTTGAGTGCTGCCGTGGAACCAGCCCAATCCATGCGGCCAGATGTCGGCCGTTCTTGAACTCACGGCCATCGCCCACAGCTGAAACAACAGCTGTCGCCGTCTTTGGGCCGACACCGCAGATGCGTGCGATCAGGCGGCAATCCTCATTAGACTTGAACACTGCATCAATGCGGCGGTCGAAGGTTGTGATCTGAGCATCAATCTGTCCCAAGAAATCGAACAAATCGCCAATGACCTCTCGGCTCATTGCACTCAGCCCGTTCGTCTTGTTCTCAAGTATCTCTGGGATGGCCCGATGTGCCCGTCCGCTCGATAAAGTGATTGGTATGCCGCGGTCCAACAGCAGGCCCCGCATTTGGCTCACGAGTGCGGTCCTGTGATTGACGAGGCGGCGGCGCGCCCGATGCAGGGCCCGAATATCCTGTTGTTCTTCTGACTTGGTCGGCACGAACTTCATGTTCGGACGCATCAAGGCGGTACAGATGGCCTCGGCATCGGTTAGATCGTTCTTTTGATGCTTGACTTATCATCAGGTGGCCATAATGCGGAGGAACGTGCGCAGCGTGGCTGATTGTCAGCGTTTTCGTCCCACATTCCTCCGCATTATTTCAGAGCGTATCGAGCCAGGCGAGCAGGCTTGCATCCCGCTTCCATGATGGCGGATGAACCGCTGTTGCCAGAGGACTGACCTGTTCCAGTGCCTTTCGCTTCGTTTCCAGGTTCGCCTTCGCGTAATGGTTGGTGGTGTCGAGGCTCACATGCCCAAGCCAGCTGCGAATGACCGTGACGTCGACACCGGCCGAGACGAGGTGGACGGCGGTAGCGTGGCGGAAGCTGTGCGGCGTCACATGCTTGTTGTGCAACGATGGCTCGATTCCGGCCGCCGCTTTCACATAGCCCGCAAGTTTGAACCGGACGCCCGAGGCGCTGAGCGGTTCGCCATAACGGTTCATGAACAGCCGCTGGTTCGGTGCTCGTGGTTTTCGCTCCAGCAGCTTTTTCAACAGCATCACAGTTTCCGGCCAGAGCGGGCAGATGCGTTCCTTGCGGCCCTTGCCTGTCAGGCGCACGCAACCTGGACTATCGAAGCGGATCATCTCTGGGCACAGATCGAGCGCTTCCTGTATTCGCGCCCCGCTGTTGTAAAGGAACGAGAGCAGCGCGTGATCGCGCAGGCCCTCAACGGTCGAGCGATCTGGCTGGGCAAGGATTGCTGCCACTTCCGCCGGTTCCATATAACAGGGTTCGGATATCGGCGCACGCTTGACCGGGATGTTGAGGATTTCCACGCATTGAGCGATTGATGCGGGTTCTCTCGTCGCCACGAAGTTGAAGAAGCTGCGGATCGCGGCAAGCCGGCAGTTGCGCGTGCCGATCGTACCTCCGCGCTCGTGTTCAGTGTGCCTCAGGAACGCAGCAACTTCGCTGGCAGTCAGATCGGTCAGCGTGATCATCGCAACCTTCTTTTCCGCGCGCTGCGCAACGAACCGCAGGAACAGCCGCCAGGTGTCGCGGTAGGATCGGACCGTATGGATGGACGCGTTACGCTGCTCAACAAGCCATTCGTAGAAGAACGCGCGCATCAGGTTCGGGAACGGGTTGGTCTTGCTCATGACCTCACCTCCCACCCAAGATTGAGGCATGGTGCGCCCACGGCCCTGAACCGCTCGTTGGCGAGATGCAGCAGATCCTGCGTGACGGTGATGTAGACCAGGGTGGAGTTGATATCCCGATGCCCGAGGTAAGTCGCGAGGAACGGCAGTCTATCGTGTGGATTGATGCCCGTTTGGTACCACTGCAGAATACGGTTCACGACCATCGAGTGGCGCAGATCATGAACGCGTGGCCCGGTGCGCCCTTGCAGAGGCTTCAACCCGGCGCGCCGAATGACGTCAACAAGCAGCCAGGTGACAATTTCCGGTGTGTAACGGCGAGTGCGGCCCTGCTCGTGCCAGAACAGAGCGGAACATGGATGCTGCGGCGCGCCCGCATAGCTCGCGCCCAGAGGGTCTCGGGCTGGTCCCCCGCAGCGCGATGCGCCGCGCTTTCAACGTAGGGAGAGACTGATGCCTCCTGTTGGGGTCAGTGAGACTTGTTACCGTTACAGCCTGAGGCTGAAGGCCGAGAACGAGGTGATCGCCGATCTGCTGACCGGGCTGACCGATGCGCGAAAGGCATGGGGATTTGGCCTGTGTTTCCGGCATCTGCGCAACGTCAAGGGGCATCCTTGGAACCACAAACGCTTCTATCGAATCTATTGCGAGCTGGAACTCAACCTGCGGAACAAGCCCTGAAAGCGGCTGAAACGGGAGAAGCCTGATGTCCTGGCGGTGCCAGACGCGCCCAATGTGACCTGGTCGATGGCCTTCATGGCGGATCGCCTCGGCGACGGCCGTACCTTTCGGCTGCTGAATGTGCTGGACGACTTCAACCGAGAAGGGCTGGGGATCGAGGTGGACTTCTCATTGCCCGCAGAACGGGTCATTTGCAGCCTGAGCCGCATCATCGAGTGGCGCGGTAAGCCCGGCGCTATTCGGGTAAGGACGGAGTTCACCAGCTCGTCGATCCTGAAATAAGCCAACGAAAACAATGTCGACTAGCACTACATCGACCCGGGCAAGCCCCAACGCCTTCATCGAAAGCTTCAATGGCAGCCTGCGCGATGAACTCCTGATCGAGGAGTTGTTTGGCAGTCTGGACGATCGAAGGGGCAAGCTGGCCCTATGGCGATACGACTATAACTACGTCAGGCCGCACTCGTCGCTCGGCAACAAAACACCCGCAGAAGCGCGCCAGGCGCTTGAGCAATTTGGGGACTCCGTTCCCGGCGCCCTTGCCCAAACCGAAACCGAAGAATATGAAAACCACATGATCTACCCTCCCTCATCGTTACGTGAGCTGGCCGATTAGACCGGAATCAAGAGTCGCTTTCATCGAAGCAATGATCCGGAGTTGGAACTCGACAAACTCTTTATCGCGGGGCATCAATAGATGATGACCAGAAATATTGATTCCAGCAAACCGAAATCAAAGCAGCGGCGTCCGGGACGCCCTGCGGGTGATAAAGATCTACGGGTCGCCATTCTGGATAGTGCGGAACAGGTTTTCTCTGAACACGGCTATAACGGAAGCCGTATGCGTGACATCGCAAGCAAGTCAAATGTCAATCAGGCCTTGATTAACTATTATTTTCAATCCAAGCAACATCTTTTTGATCAGGTGTTTCTGCGTCGTGGAAAACATATCGGGCGGCGCCGTGAAGAGCTGCTTGACGCATTGCTTGCACAGCCGGCCGCTCCATCGGTCGAAGAGCTTGTGCGTGCCTACCTTACGCCCCAATGGGATATGAAATATAGCAGCGAGTCCGGCGCGGCATTTGTCAAGCTGCAAGCCCGTTTACATGCTGAACCGGAAGAGCATGCGTTGCGATTGCGCCGCGAGGTTTACGACCAATCTGCCAAACGTTACATCAGTGCCATTTCTGACGCCCTTCCTGAGCTTTCCAAACCTACCGTTGGATTGCGTATGGCGTTTTTGATTGGTGCATATTTGTTCATGCTGAATGACGTGGACCGGCTGAATGACCTGACGGACAACCAGCTTGGTAAAGTGGACAAGACCGAAGTACTCGATAATCTTGTGATTTTCCTGAGCGCGGGAATGACCGCGCCTGAGAACACCCCATTGCTTTGAACCACGAAAGACAAACTGCTGTAGGAAAATGTTGGCTTGTTATTAATCGAAGTTTGAATTAATACACGATTAACGTCCATATTGGAGAATGATCATGAGAAGTTATCGCGTAGGACAGATTGTCCCTAGTTCCAACGTAACGATGGAAACAGAAATTCCGGCGCTTTTGCGTGCGCGTGGACAGGTCCACCCCGAAACATTCACATTCCATTCCAGTCGTATGCGTATGAAAAAAGTCACAGAAGAAGAATTGAAGGCTATGGACGGTGACAGTGACCGTTGTGCGCTCGAACTGAGCGACGCGCGCGTCGATGTATTGGGTTACGCCTGTCTGGTTGCAATCATGTCGATGGGCCACGGATATCACCGTAAATCTGCAGAGCGTCTGGGTCAGGTAACAAAGGACAATGCGGCCGAGGCGCCTGTCATCACGTCTGCGGGCGCACTCGTCGATGGGCTGCACGCAATGGGGGCCAAAAAGGTCGCTGTAGTCGCACCCTATATGAAGCCGCTGACCGAAATGGTTGTTGAATACATCCGCGCTGAAGGCATCGAAGTCACAACGTGGAAGGCGCTGGAAATTCAGGACAATCTTGCAGTTGCCGCGCATGATCCGATGAACCTGCCAGGTATTGTTGCTGGCATGGACACTAGTGATGTTGATGCCGTTGTGTTGTCGGCTTGCGTGCAAATGCCATCGCTGCGTGCGGTTCCCGAGGCTGAAGCGGCGACCGGTAAGCCCGTTGTAACGGCGGCGATTGCGACGACATGGGCGATGCTGAAGGCGCTTGATCTGGATACGTTGGTACCCGGTGGTGGCGCGCTGCTTTCGGGCAAATATTAAAGGATCGTAACATGGCACGTGGATATAATCTTCACGCAAACGGTATCCGCCAACACCTGTTGCATTATGCAGGTGAAGGCCCCCAGATGCTGCTTATTCCCGGAATTACATCGCCTGCGATTACATGGGGTTTTGTCGCAGAGCGGCTGGCCGAAAAGTTTGATGTTCATGTGCTTGACGTGCGGGGTCGTGGTCTAAGTCAGGCTGGTGATCTTAATTATTCACTTGATGCAATGGCAGAGGATGCGCTTGGCGTTATTGATGCTGGCGATATGGACAGGCCGGTCATCCTTGGGCACTCAATGGGGGCACGAAATGCAATTCGTGCTGCGCGCAAGAATAGCGACGCGATGTCAGGTCTAATCCTTGTAGATCCTCCGGTCAGCGGACCTAGTAGGCGCGCATATCCTGCTAAATGGCAGTGGTATGAAGATTCGATTATTGCCGCGACTAAAGGCTGTTCTGCCGAAGAAATGCGGGCTTTCTGTCCGACGTGGACTAATGATCAGGTCGGGTTGCGGGCGGAATGGCTTCACACCTGCCAGCTTGATGCAATCAAGACAGCGTATGACGGTTTTCACACCGACGATATTCATGCCGACCTGCCGCATATCAAATTGCCGATGCGTCTGCTGAAAGCTGGTAATGCGCCGGTGATTGGCGAAGACGACATTACCGAAATACAAAGCCTTGCCCCGCACATCGAGGTGAAAGTTGTGCAAGACGCGGGCCATATGATCCCTTGGGACAACCTTGAGGGATTTTTGGACGCCGTTATGAATTTCAGCGAAGACGCGTAGAAAAGAGGATTTTCGATATGGATCAAGAGAGTTTTACACAGATTTGCCTGCATCAGTTGAAGATGTCTGGCGTACATGAAGGCGAAAAACTTATTGTGCTGACCCAGGGCAACGAACGGCTGGATTATGCCAATGCGTTTATGGCTGCGGGCGCACAACTTGGGGCGTCGATGTATCATATGCGCCTTCCGGCGCCATCTGCGATCGGCGGCTGGAATGTCGGCGTAACCGGCCTTGCCGCCATGCCTGACGCGGTGGACGCGCTAAAGGCATGTGATATGTTGATTGATTGCGTGTTCCTTCTGTTTTCGCCGGAACAGTTCGCCATTCAGGACGCAGGCACGCGGATACTTACGGCGGTTGAGCCGCCCGAGCTTCTGGCGCGGATGTTGCCATCCAAGGAACTGCGCGAGAAGGTCGAAATCGGTGCTGAATATCTGACGAAAGCCAAGGTGATGCGCATTACATCGCCGCATGGCACTGATGTGACCTACAAGCTGAATACCTATCCGACTGTTGCGGAATACGCCTGTACCGACGAGGCGGGCCGTTGGGATCACTGGCCTTCGGGTTTTGTGTTTACGGGCGGAGATGATGACGGTGTTGACGGCCAGATTGTTGTCGCACCGGGTGATGTGTTGTTGCCGCAAAACATGTATGTCCGCGACCCGATCACCTATACCATCGAAAAAGGGTTCATCACTGACATGAGGGGTGGGCTGGATTGCCAGCTTGTACAATCTTACATGGACGGGTTTAACGACGAGCGCGGCAAGGGCATGAGCCATGTAGGATGGGGCATGAACCCCGATGCGAAATGGCATCGCATGACGCCAGGTGAATTTCCCGGTGGCATGGGAATGGAGCCGCGCAGTTTCTACGGCAACGTGATGTTTTCGACCGGTCCGAATAATGAGTTGGGCGGGTCTAACGACACGGCATGTCACCTCGACATTCCGATGCGCAATTGTTCTCTGTTTCTTGATGACGAGCCGATCGTAATTGACGGTGATCTTGTGGTGAAGGAAATGCAGATGGAGCGGTGCTAGGGTCGGGCAGGGTAACATGAGCCAGAAAAAAGTTTATGAAGACGCAGGTTTCGGGGTGCGTGTTCAACGTGGTTCTAAGCCAGCGTTGGTCGTTATTGATTTCAGCTATGGTTTTACCGATCCGCGCTATCCCACGGCGTCTGATGCCGACGCGCAGATTGTCGTCACAAACAGCCTGATTGCGGTTGCGCGCGAAAAGTCGGTTCCGGTGATTTTCTCCGTTATTGCATTCAACACTGCCGAGGTGGATACCCTTGCTTGGCTTCGGAAAGCGCAGGGCATGAAAGCGCTGGTCGAAGGTAGCCACCTTGTCGAGATTGACGCGCGGTTACACCGGTTGCCTGATGATGCGGTGGTGGTCAAAAAAGGGGCTTCGGCGTTTTTTGGCACCAACCTAGCAGCGCATTTGGCGGGCGTCGGTATTGATACCACGATCCTAACAGGTGCGACGACTTCGGGATGTGTCCGGGCGTCGGCTGTGGATGCTGTTCAAAGCGGGTTCAATGTCCTTGTCGTGGCAGATGCTTGTGCAGACCGTGCCGCACCGCCACATGAAGCTGCATTGTATGACATCGATCAGAAATACGGAGACGTTATCCAATCAGCTGACGTGCTGTCCTATCTTAACGGGCTTTGATCCGTAGGGCGCCAGTATTTAGAAAATGACCGGTATGCGACCTTTGATTAGAACACGGTGCAGTTGCTTCGACTTATAAAGGAAGTATACTTCATATAGTCTTTAACAGGAGATTCCCATGACACCCAAGATAACGTTTGAAGAGCATTTTATGGCGCCGGGATTTGAGAAGCATTCAGAGGCTTTTCTGAAATTGATTCCGCAGGATCAGGCTGAAATCCTGATGCGCCGTCTTGGCGATTTTGATGGTGAACGTATCGAATTGATGGATCGCGGTGGAATTACTCGTTCGATTATGTCGCTGACGGGGCCCGGAACACAGGGTGAAGCCATAGAAAATGCAGTCAATGCGGCGATGGGTGCCAATGACTTTATTGCTGAAAAAATCTCAAAACGACCTGATCGTTTGGGTGGGCTTGCGACCTTGCCGATGCACGATCCCGAGGCTGCTGCAAAAGAACTTAACCGCGCTGTGAACGAACTTGGATTGCAAGGGTGCCTTGTTAATAGTCACACGCATGGCACCTATTACGAAGGGACAGACTACGACCCGTTTTGGGCCGAGGTTGAAAGACTTGGCGTGCCATTCTACCTTCACCCATCAAATGCTTACGTCACGCCGCATGTTCTTGGCGGTATGCCAGTGCTACAGGGCGCAACATGGGGGTGGGGCGTTGAGACAGGCTCGCACGCTTTGCGTATACTCTTCGGAGGAGTTTTTGACCGCTTTCCGGACGTTAAACTTGTCCTTGGCCATATGGGTGAAGCGCTGCCGTTTTTGCGTTGGCGGTATGATAGCCGCTTTGGCGCCTATCCGATGGGTGTATCGCTTGACCGTGCGCCATCGGCATATTTCGGCTCCAATATATTGATCACCACATCGGGCGTTTGTTCACATCCGTCAATCCTTGGCGCGATTGGCGAAATGGGCGCGGATGCGGTCATGTTCTCTGTGGATTATCCATATGAGGACACCGGTCTTGCGGTGGATTTCATAGAAACCGCGCCGATCGAAGAGGCAACACGCAGAAAAATTTGCCATGATAATGCAGCACGCCTTTTTGGTATGCCGACTTTGGCCGAAATGAACGGGGTGTAATATGGACTGGTTCAAGACGCTTGAGACTAGGCAGGTTTTGGAGCAGGGTGCGATCGCCACAGAGGTTGACGGGCTACGAATCGCGTTATGGGCTGTTGACGGCGAAGTTTATGCAACAGGCAATATCTGTACGCATGCTTTTGCCTATCTAACAGATGGCCACGTTGAAGGTGGCTGCATCGAATGTCCCTTGCACCAAGGCCTGTTCGACATCCGGTCCGGCAAAGCACTTAGCGCGCCGGTTTCCAAGGACATCGCAACCTATGCAGTTAAACAAGAAGATGGATTTGTATGGGTGGATATCAACACGCCCGCGCAACAACTAGATGAAGCGGTCACGACCGCGCATGTCATTGGATCGGATGATCGCACGCTTGTCGTGATCGGGGCTGGGCAGGCGGGTGCCGAGACGGTGATTGCGGTGCGTAAACACGGCTTTGGTGGTCGTATCGTTCTAATAGGGTCTGAGGCACATATGCCATATGAACGCCCGCCGCTGTCAAAGGAACTGCTGGCTGGTGTGACGACGATTGAAGATGCGTATGTCTTTCAGGCAGGTCAGGCCGCGGAGTTGCAGGTGAAAATGATGCTGGGTGTAAGTGTTTCCGCCATCTATTCTAACGACAAAACGGTTCGTTTGTCGAATGGCGAAACTATTTCCTATGACATTCTGGTCCTTGCTACTGGTGCGCGCCCTCGTAAACTTGTCGTTAGCGGGTCTGATGACACGCGCATACATTATTTGCGCGATTTGCACGACGCCGAACATCTTGGCGCTGCGTTGAAAACTGCGCAAAGCGTTGCCGTCATCGGCGGCGGTTTCATCGGGCTCGAGCTGGCCTCTGCTGCGCGAAAGTTGGGCGCGAAAGCGACAGTGATTGAAGCACAACCACGCTTGATGACCCGTCTTTTGCCCGCGGCACCCGCCGATTATCTGGCCGGAATTGCCAAGCAGCACGGCGTTTCTATTGAACTGGGTGCGCGCATCACGAATGTCAGTGACAAGGGTGTGGGATTGGGCGACGGCCGTTTGATTGATGCGGATGTCATCATCGCCGGAATTGGGGCAATCCCCAACGACGATTTGGCGTCGGACGCTGACATCAAAACCCATGACAAAGGTGGGATACTAGTCGATGTGGCCAACCGTACAAACCTTGCGGGCGTTTACGCTGTGGGTGATGTTGCTGTCCGTCAGGAGCGCCCCGGCGGACCGTTCCAACGTATGGAAAGCTGGCAGAATGCGCGGTTAAGCGCAGAACGCGTTGCCCGGCATATCACCAGACACAGTCCCGTTGCCGAAGATGCGCCGTGGTTCTGGTCTGATCTGTTCGGTGCGACGATCCAGATTTACGGACAGACTGACCCCGACATGGCTGTTGTGCGCCGCGACGGTGACAAGGCGCCGGTCTTTTTGGGTCAGGACGCAATTGGCAGGGTCAAATGCGTCATAGATTTCGGTGATCCGTCTGCGTTGCGTGCAGCAAGGTCTTTGATGGCGAATGGACAGCCGCTTGCGACCGGTGGGTCCGAAGCGGGCGACAACGAGGAGGATGACATGAAGCAACAATCATTTGAGAGCCGGTTTGTCTGGCCAGCCGAAGGGCTGACCCGCGTGCCTGATTGGGTCTATACCAATCAGGATGTCTATGACCGTGAAGTCGAGCGTATTTTCCAGGGGCCAACTTGGAACTATGTGGCGCTCGAGTGTGAAGTGCCGAACACAGGTGATTTCGTGCGGTCATATGTCGGGCCGACCCCAGTTGTTGTGTCACGGGACGAAGATGGCGAAGTCCATGTTTTTGAAAACCGTTGTTCGCATCGTGCCGCTGAATTTTGCCGTGAGCTGCGTGGTAACAGTACCGAATTTGTCTGCCCTTACCACGAATGGAGCTATGATCTGAAAGGCAATCTGGCGGGTGTTCCGTTTCGCCGTGGTGCCAACGGAGAGGGCGGAATGCCAGCCGATTTTAATGCGGCGGATCACGGGTTGCGTAAGTTGAATGTTACAAAGCGCGGCGGTGTGATTTTTGCGTCTTTTGCCGACAACATGGAAAGTTTCGAGGATTACATGGGCGAGGCCATGCTGACAGACTTTGACGCCGTGTTTTCGGGTCGTAAGCTAAAGCTGTTCGGTCATTACCGTCATACTATTATGGGCAACTGGAAATTGTATCCGGAGAATCTGAAAGATCCGTATCACGCGACATTGCTGCATACGTTTCTGGTGACCTTTGGGCTTTTGGTGGCAGGTAACAAGTCTGCCATGATCTGCGACCCCAAAGGCCGCCATTCGACCATGGCGTCGGCCAAGAGCGACAAGAGCGTTTCGGACGAAAACAAGAAAGAGATGCGTGCGTATCGGGATGGTATGACGTTATCGGATCCGCGTTTGATGGATTATGTGCCAGAATTCGACAGCCCGTGGTCTGTCACCATGCAGGTTGTCTGGCCGAATCTAATTGTTCAACGCGAGATGAACACGCTTGGCGTGCGCCAGCTAGTACCCAACGGTCCAAACGAATTTACTATGATCTGGACCATGTTCGGGTACGAGGACGATGACGAAGAAATGATACGCCACCGATTGCGTCAGGGCAATTTGATGGGCCCTGCGGGTTTTCTTGGATTGGAAGACAACGAGGCGATAAAGTTTGTGCAGGACGGAATGCTGAATTCAGCCAAACCTGCAAATCACATGGTGCAGCTCGATCCCGACGTGCCCGCTGGCACATCTGAAACTCTGATATCAGAGGCTGCGATCCGCGCACTTTATCAGCACTGGCGCGAGGAGATGGGCGTATGAGCCGCGAAACAAAACCGTCACTTGATGTCGGACTGAAAGACGTGACAGGCGCGTTGCAGCGTGCCACGAGCCCCGCCGTGCGCGATGCCCGATACGCAGTCGAGGCGTTTAACGCGATCTATTGTGCCGTACTTGACGACGGTGATCTGGAAGACTGGCCAGAGTTTTTCACGGAAGACGGATTTTACAATATCGTCAGCCGTGAAAACTACGATCACGGGCTTCCTGTGGGGCTTGTCTACTGCGAAGGCAAGAACATGATGAAAGATCGTGCGATGGCGATCGCCAAGACCTCCATGTTCGGCCCGCGATATTTGCGCCACTTTATGACAAATACCCGTATCTTGG
This sequence comes from Yoonia vestfoldensis, assembly GCF_002158905.1. Lineage (NCBI taxonomy): Bacteria > Pseudomonadati > Pseudomonadota > Alphaproteobacteria > Rhodobacterales > Paracoccaceae > Yoonia > Yoonia vestfoldensis. The sequence continues at coordinate 3,195,927 of NZ_CP021431.1, read as the reverse complement.
GCATAGACGACACTGGGACAATCAGGTCCGAAACCAATTTTATCCTGATCGAGGTGCTGGCTGAATTGCCCGAGGGGCGTCTGCATATGGCCGGACGGATGCAGGATATTTTTGAGACACAGGGCAACGGTAGCCTTTTGTTGAAATCACGCATCGCGATTTATGATACGCTGCTTGTCCATAATGCGCTCGTCCTACCAGTCTGACATAACAGTCCGGTCTGACAAAAGACTGTTTTTAACAAAAAAGTGGGCGCGAACGTATTATCGTTCGCGCCCACTTTTTTGTTAGGGACCGTTGGGCAGTCAGCTTCGCTGAAACAAGGCCCGCAGTTTGCCAGCGATAATGACGCGGATCATGGTAAACGCGCTGATGCCTTTGTTGTAGCGCAATTCGCCCCCCGATAAGACGGAGTCGCAGTTGGCGACAAACTCGCCCAGAATATAATCGACAAAACCGTTGACCAGTTCGGGCCGGTTAAACTGGCCAAGAATGCCTTGAATACGGAACCGGAACCCGACATCCACGACGGACGCATCCGGGTTGCCTTGCGCGCGCCGGACTGTATAGCTTAGTTCACCTTCGACTGCGGATTGGCCGCCGCGATCCTTGCCGCGCCCCGATACGGTGCCGATGCGGGTACTATCGTCGGTTTTATAGGTGCCCTCGCCTTCGAATTTTGCAGCAATGGGGCCAAAGGCGACGCTGATATGACCTTCAAAAGTGCTGTCGTCATGTTGGGCGAGTTTCGCCCCCGGCAGACAGGCCGCGACCGCGTCCAGATCTGAAAAATGCGCCCAGACGGTATCCGATGAATGGTTGATCGCGACCTCGCGTTTGACGACAGACCATCCGTTTTCAACAGTCATCGTCCCGGATGACACGGCGGGGGCTGACGGTTGTTTGAAGATGTCAGCATCAAAGGGCGCGAATCCTGTCGGTGGGGCGCGGTCAAGGCGCGGCGTACCGGTGCACGGAAGGCCGCATGCGCGCCTTTCTTCGATCACTTGCATGATGGAGTTTACAATCCCGACGTATCCGGTGCAACGGCACAAATTTCCTGACAATTCGTTGCGGATGCGCACTTCGTCGGCGGTATCGAGCCGTTCGACCAGATCGCGCGCAGTTGCGAGCATGCCGGGTGTGCAAAACCCGCATTGTAGCGCGTGATTGCGGTGAAACGCGGCCCGTAGTCGATCCATCAGATCGTCGCCTTTGAATCCTTCGACAGTTTCGACTGCGGCACCTTCGCAAGATACGGCAAAGGTCAGGCACGCGCGTTCCGGACGTCCGTCCACCATGACCGTGCAGGCGCCACATACACCCTGTTCACAGCCCAGATGTGTTCCCGTCAGATCCAGATGGTCGCGCAGAATTTCCGCCAGTGTCGTGCGCGGAGTTACGTGAACAGTCTCGGGCATGTTGTTCACTATCAACGATACTGGCTGTTTGGCGACAGAAGGCGTAACGGTGGCATTCATGATGGTATAACCTTTGCAATGGCGCGCGACAGGGCGGTTTTCAACAGTTGTCTTTTCACGCGTGACGCGCCGGGCAGATATGTCGCGAGCGTGCTGTCGATGTCACCCAGTGAAGGAGCGGTTGCGGTGCGCGCAATTTCGCGGGCCATGTCCGGCAGCAGTAGCGGTGCATCTTCTGTCGCACCAACGACGACGCGGGCATATTTCAAATCTGGGTGTATCACGATCGCACCGATCGCATCTGCAAATTCTCCGACCTTGCGGCAGATTTTATCGTACCCCCATAAGGCCTGTCCCATGGCAACGGGCATTTCCACGGCGGTGATACATTCGTCCTGTTGCAATCCCGTCCGATAGGCACCGCGCATGAAACTGGCCATCGGTTCACGCCGCGATTTTCCGCGCGCGTCCCTGATCACGAGTTGCGCATCAAGTGCTGTCATTGTTGTGACCCAATCGGCCGCGGGATCCGCGTGGGCAAGTGACCCGCCCAATGTGCCTTTGTTCCGGACGGCGCGGTAGGCGATGCTGCGGGCCACATGGCGCATCATGGGCGGAAGATCGACACCATCGATGCCGTCTTCGATGCGTGCATGTGTGACGGCAGCACCGATGGACAGAGTGTCGCCTATTATATGAATTTTTTGCAGCTCTTCCAGTCGGGTGACGCCAATCAGGGTTGTCGGGCGCACTAGGCGCAGGTTGAGCATAGGACCAATGGATTGACCGCCTGCGATAATCTTGCTGCCGTCAGTGTTGAGTGCCTTGCTGGCGAGCTGTAGTGTGTCAGCGATATTGTGTGAAAAAGGAACTGGTTTCATTCTGCCGCCTCCAACATTTCGCGGGCATCGCGGGCGTCGAATATCGCCTGAAGTATGCGGTGCGGCGTGGCTGGAATGCTGTTAATCTCGGCCCCAAACGGAGTGAGCGCATCGTTGATCGCGTTCACCAGTGCCCCGCTGGGAGCGATTGCGGCTCCTTCGCCGACGCCCTTGATCCCGTGACGCGAGTAGGGCGAAGGCGATTCAGAATGACCAAGGCGGAAACTGGGCAATTCCGCAGGGCCCGGAAGGATATAGTCCGCCAGTGTAGAGGTCAGCGGCTGGCCCGCGCTGTCATAAATCACCTCTTCAAAAAGTGCGGTACCGATCCCCTGCGCGGCACCCCCATAAGATTGACCATCAAGGATCAGCGGGTTCACCCGCGTTCCGCAATCTTCGAAAATCACATAATCGAGGATGTCGACCTTGCCGGTTTCGATGTCGACTTCGACGACGGCGGCATGGGTGGCATACGTAAAGACACCGGTATCAATGGTTGGCTTGTATCCTTCGGTGACTTCCATTCCGGTGGTTTCGATATTGTCGGGCAACAGATCTGGCCGCAAATACCAAGCCTGAGCGATCTGTTTCAGGCTGACCGACGCTGCGCCTCTGAAGACGGCACCGTCTTTCAGTTCGGTTTCTTCCGCTTTGCATTGCAGGAGATGGGCACCCAGTACCCGAATACGGCGGGCCAGCTCTTCGGATGCTTTTGACACAGCACCACCTGCCATCACCATCCCGCGCGACGCATAAGCGCCCGTTGAATAGGGCGTCATGCCCGTATCGCCCATCGTTACCTTGATGCTGGAAATATCAAGTGACAGCCAGTCACTGGCCACTTGCGCGATTGTCGTCTCGAGGCCTTGCCCTGTTGTTTGGTTGCCTGACTTGACTTCGACCGATCCGGTCGGGGCCAGTTTCACCATCGCCTGTTCGTAGCCTGGCACGAGCGCAAGCCCCCAGGACGCGAATACCTTTGTGCCGTGTGCGGATTGTTCTGTGAACGACGAAAATCCGATCCCCAGATGCCGCCCCGTGCTGGCCGCTTCTGCTTTGCGTTTCGCAAAAGATTTTGCGTCGATCATTTCGGCAGCCTGACGCGCCGCTTCCGGATAATCACCGGTGTCATAGAATTTTCCGGTGATGTTCGTGTAAGGCATCTTGCTGCCGGGAACCAGATTCAGGCGGCGCACATCAAGCGGATCACGACCCACCGCGCGCGCAATGGCGTCAATCGTCAGCTCCATCGCGAAACAGACGCCAGGGCGCGCTACGCCGCGGTAGGGCGTGAATCCCGGCTTGTTTGTGGCGACCGAATAGGTCCGGCAAGCATAAGCGCCCAGATCATACGGTCCGGGCAGGTTGCCTCCTGCTTGTGCAGCCTCGAGGCAGGCGGTGAACGGCCATACGGAATAGGCGCCGACATCGACCCAGATATCGGCATCCACGCCGAGAAGGCGACCGGTATCATCAGCATAAGCCGTCATTTTGTATTTGTGTTCGCGCGTATTGGCACCGGCAGTCAGATGTTCGCGCCGGTCTTCGGTCCAGCGGATGGGCCGGCCAAGATGTTTGGCAGCCCACCCCACTGTCAGCTCTTCTGGCTGCAAGACGCATTTGTAACCAAAGCCTCCGCCGACATCGGGTGCAATGACTCGTACCTCGCCCTGATCAAGGCCCATACATTCAGCCAAGCCTGTGCGGATTAAATGAGGTACCTGTGTCGAGGTGTATATCACAAGCTGATCTGCTTTGCCGTCCCAATAGGCCAGCGCGCCTTTACCCTCCATTGGAGCCATGCATTGCCGTGCCGTTGAATACTCGCGCTCGACGACAACGGCGGCGGTTTTGCGGATTTCGGTAAGGTCGGTGTCGAACTGCGTTGTCAGAAACAGGTTGTTTTCCCATTCATCGTGGAGCTTTTCGGCGTTCGGGGCAAGGGCAGTATCGACCGTGACATGAACTGGCAGAGGCTCCAGATCCACAATGACGGCCTCCGCTAGATCCTCTGCCTCGGCGCGCGTGGGCGCCACGCACATGACAATACATTCGCCTACAAACCTGACCTTATCTTTGGCCAATGGCCAGTGATTAGACTGATTGTATGTGGGGAGCGTTGATTGAGCCGCTATCGGTCCAAGCCCGACCATGTCGGCCATCGAAAACACCCGGTCCTCAAACCCTTCTGGTTTGGTGATTGATTTTATCTTTGCATGGGCAAGGGGGCTGCGGACATATGCGGCCTCCCACAGGTGCGACATCTTAATATCACCGACGAATTGGGCAGTCCCGTTCAGGTGGCGCGCGTCTTCTTTGCGGGGAACCTTTGCACCAATACCTGTCTTCATGTCGCGACCTCCTCGTTGAAATTGAAGTTAAACCGTGATTATAAGGAGCATACTTCTCAATTAATTTGTTAGCAACTCGTAATTGGTTTAGTAACCTCCACAAGCTGTACAGGAGGCAACTGTTAATGAATCAATACAAACCCAAGTATCGTCACGTTATGACATCAAGCGATCACATGCCTCAACTAGCTGGCCGTTATAAACAACTTTGGAGCAGGCCGGGTTATTTGATACGCCGGTTGCACCAGATTCATGTCGGTTTGTTTGCTGAAGCATGCGGAGCCGACGGTGTGACGGCTGTTCAATTTGCTATTTTGTCGGTCTTGCAGGAAAATGACGGCCTAGATCAACTAACTTTGTCCAAAGCTGTAGGCATCGACCGTACCAGTGGCGCAGATGTCATTAAAAGACTGGTGCGTAATGATCTGGTGACGCGAGAGCCGTCGAAAGACGACGCGCGCGCAAACGTTGTACGGATCACGCAGGCAGGGCGCATGCTTATTAAAAAAATGCAGCCCGCCATGGCGGCAGCGCAGGACAAACTGATGAGTCCGCTTCTGTAACAGGGTGGTCGAGGTCAAGAGAAATTTTCGACACGAAGCCAATGGCCGAACGGTTAAGTTGGCCACCACGTGCTGCGTCATCGGTGTTGTGAGTTATGGGTAAACGCGTTGCTGGATACGCTGGCGACCGAGTGTTGTCCCGCATCGGGATCGTGCTTCTGTCCGTAGTCAGCGCTGCGGCTGCCACATCATGCCAAGTCCAAGAGCGGTTCCCGCGTGCCTATCTCAACAGCGTCCTCAGACAGCGTGCCTGATGACTAGCGCACTCACGGCATCATCGGGGACCGCGTCCCGGGTTGGGACATCGGTGAACCAGCGCCATCGGGCGCGGCCAAACCTCCTATATTTCAACCTTGTTTTGGGCGTGCATCGCAGAGTTACTCCTATGCAGTAGCAACGTGTGCGGCCTCTTCCCGGGTGAAGCGGAAGTCCGTGCCGTCCTTCCACATACGATGCAGAACCACCCCGATCCGTCGCGCGAGCGCAACAGTGGCGCGCTTTTTGCCCCGCCGCTTGGCGACATTCAGCGCCCATGCGGTCAGCCAGTTCTTGCGGCCGCGATGCAGCATGACCGTCGCTGCCTGGTACAGCGCCGTGCGCAGCCCAACATCGCCAGCCCGAGACACTTGGCCAATGATGTCGCGCTCGCCTGACTGCTCACGTCGCGGGGTCAACCCAACCCACGGACCGATGTCCTTGGAAGATCGGAACCGCTCCGGGTCATCAATAGACGCCTTGACGGTCAGGGCCACGACGGGACCAACCCCAGGCATCGTCATGAGCGAGTGACAGACCGGGTCTTCCTTGGCGTGGTTGCGCAGGAGCTTCTCCAAACTGGCCAGTTCCTGTCGCAGCATCCGTCGTGATGCAAGGATCGGGGTAGCTGCAGCCTCCAGCATGGGATTACCTTCGGTCAGTTCCTGCACCCGCGCTTCAAAGCGACCCTTTGCAACACGTCCCATCTTCAGTCCAAAGTTTCGCAACACACCACGGATCGATAGTTCGAGATTCATCGCCGCCTGCTGGACAGTCTTGCGCGTGGCCAGAAGGGCGCGCATCTCTTGAGCTGATATCGATTTGCAATGGACAGGCCGGTACCAGCCCATCTGCAGCAGCCGTGCAATCCCCTCTGCATCCCGACGGTCCGTCTTGATGGGCATCGCTTTCAGCGCACCCTTCACCTGCCGCGTCTCCATCAGCACTGTGGCAAAGCCTGCGTCGGTCAAATGCCGATAAAGCCATTGCGAGAGAGGACCGGCTTCTAGGCCCACTGCAACAACAGCCCCAGGAATTGCCTTTAGCGTCGCAACAAGGTCCTCCGGTTCACTGACTGCGGTCGTTTCCTTGACGATCTTGCCCTGCGCGCTCACCGTGCAGATCGCAGTGCTTGCGAGAGAGACATCCAATCCGATATAAGTTTCCATGTCGTTGTCCTTTCGTTGTTCAAAACTTGGGGCGCGCATCACAGCACCACCCCGTCGACACGCCGCACAGCGTGCCAAGGGCAACGACACCTCACATCGAACGGTCGATCAACTCACAACGATGCCATTTGGGTCGAACCCTGTTACGGCATCTCAACGCTGAAGAGCAAGCAGTTTTCATCGATTTGCTGAGTCGCCTGATCGAGGCAAATAACGAATTCAGCCGCGCACCTATGGCTTGAATCACTCTGGGCAGTGCGCGACTGAACAAGTTTTTCGGCTGTGGAGCGGTGATTTCCAGTGAAGCTAGCGTCGAAATCACTGCTCATAAGGTGTGTATTTTCTTATATTATAAAGCTTAAACAATAACTTAAACAAATTAATTAATCACATGAATAAATACTTTGCGGATTTCATTTAAGGGGGTATGCTTCTTAAAAAGCATGAGGGAAAACTGTGAGATGATTTATTTTCAAGCAACAGCAGATATGCTCTGCGGGCCGGATCTGGCGGTTGGCAAATCCGATCAGATCGAAGGGGCGGGCCGATGACAGTTTTCTTCCAGCTTGTGCTTACCGGTCTTGTTACGGGGTCTTTTCTTATTCTTGCAACGATCGGTTTTTCATTCACCCGCCGCGTTGAGGGATTTCTGAATATTGCGCACCCTGAATTGCTTGGCGTGTCGGCCTTTACCACATGGGGGCTAAACGTGATTTGGGGCTGGCACATCATTCCCTCGGCAATGGTTGGGATCGTTTTTACAGCTTTTGTCGGGTTGATTATTGGACGTGTTGTGTATGATCCAATCCGTGCGCTTGGTCCGGCAATCTTGCTCATTACGTCCGTCGGCGTGCACTATGTCCTTGGCGGGTCGGTTGATGCCATCGTCGGGACCGGAATTCGCAGCCTGGACATTCCGCTTGCTGAAAGTTACCGATTTTGGGGAGTGCGGATCACGAATTACCAGATGATCGTCGTTGTTTTCGCGGCTTTGGCAACAGTCGGCCTCGCGTTGTTTCTTAACAAAACACCAATGGGCCTTGCGATCCGGGCCATGTCAGCCAACCCGGAGCTTGCAGCGTCTCGCGGCATTGATGTGAAATCGACCTCGCGCATTACGTGGCTTATTTCGTCGGGTCTCGCAGGTCTCGCAGGTGTCATGCTTGCTGTAATTGCGACACTGTCGACCGATATCGCATTTAACCAAATACTACAGATACTTGCTGTCGCAATCCTTGCGGGGCTCGGCTCACTTTATGCGGTCGTCGCAGCAGGGTTGATTATCGGCGTTGCTATGGATGTGTCGGTATTCTGGATACCCGCAGGCTATCGTCCACTTGTCGCCTTTAGCGTCGTCATTCTGGTGCTAATGTTCCGTCCAGAGGGTCTAGCAGGGAAGAAATCACGATGACTATTTACGCAATCATTATCGCGACACTCACCTTCGGGGCCATTTTCTCAGTGCTGACGTTGTCGCTAAATCTTCAATATGCCCGTGGTGGCATGATCAACTTCGGGACCGTAGCCTATTTTGCGGCAGGTGCATACGCCTACGCAATTTTCACACAAGAGCCTCCAAGCGGCCTTGACCAATACCGGTTTGGTTTCGACATGCCCTGGTACGTCGGCTTCCTTGCCGCTGGTGTTGCGTCGCTGCTTTTTGCGCTGGTCACCGGATGGCCGACACTCAGGTTGCGCGGCGAATACCTTGCGTTGACGACGTTTGCCTTTGCCGAAGTTTTCCATTCCCTCCTTCTTAATGAGCGCCGGATTGGTAACGGGAGTGTTGGGCTTGCCAATGTCGAACGTCCGGACCCGACAACGCTGGGTATGAGCGATACTGTCGGATACGCGCTTGCTGCCGTAGTGTTAATGTTGGTCACGGCTTTTGTGTTTAACCGTCTGTTGAAATCACCCTTCGGCCGGACAATTGACGCCGTACATGATGATGAAATCGCGGCGCAGGCCGTCGGCAAAGACGACGCCCGCATCCGGCTTCAGGTGTTTATTATCTCAGCAATTCCGATCGGGTTTGCCGGAGCTCTTTATGCGATGATTACCACCTTGGTCGCACCTGCAATGTTTACGGCAGAAGTTACATTTTTGTTTGGATCGCCCTCGTGCTTGCTGGTGAAAAGACAATCGTTGGTGCGATTTTAGGAGCCATGGCTCTCGTATTGTTTCAGGAACTCGTCAAAGGGGTCCCGTTCGAGACTGTACGTGGTGCCCAGATTGCTGCTTCGGTCGAAGAAATAGTCACGGGAATCCTGTTCATACTCGTATTGAGATTGCGGCCTTGGGAAAAATTGTCAAAAAGGAACGCGTCATGAGCGATATCATCCTTAGCGTCGAGAACGTCGCAATGGACTTTGATGGATTTCGGGCCGTTGGCGGTGAACACGGCCTCAGCTTTAATGTTAATCGTGGAGGTTTTCTCGGGTTGATCGGCCCCAACGGAGCTGGCAAATCCACAACGTTCAATCTGATTTCGGGTGTATTGAAGCCGACGCAAGGCCGTGTTGCCATGAATGGTGTGGAACTGTCTTCGCTCAAGGCTGCTGAAATCGCTGGTCACGGCCTTGGGCGGACGTTTCAGACGCCACGCGCTTTTCCGTCTTTGAGTGTAATTGACAATGTCATCGTCGGTTCAGAGCATTCCGAAGAAGGGCCCCTTGCTGCACTATTCGGACGATGGCGCCCTGCAGATGTGGAATTACATGAAAAGGCGGAACACGCGCTTGAACGTGTCGGGCTTGCGGACCGGTTGCATGACTCAGTTGCAAACCTGTCGGGTGGTGAACTTCGCATGCTCGAGGTTGCACGCCAACTGAACCGTGATCCCTCGATCCTTTTGTTAGACGAACCCACAGCAGGGGTCGATCCGAACTTGCAAGTGAAACTGTCGGAAATTCTGGTGCAGCTTCATGCGGACGGTACAACTTTGATCGTTGTGGAACACAATTTGGCCTTTCTGCTAAACATTGCGGATAGCGTCGTTGTTCTTCAGAACGGTGCGCTGCTTGCAGAGGGTGATCCGGATTCTATTCGTCACGACCCGGCGGTAATTTCAGCCTACCTTGGAGCAGACCATGAAACTTGAAGTCAAAGGGCTGCACAGCGGCTATGGGAAGGTCACGATTTTGCATGGGATGAATTTTATCGCGGAGCCCGGCGAGATTACATGTATTTTGGGACCCAACGGTGCCGGCAAGAGCACATTGATGAAAACTATCGCTGGTCACTTACCTGTTGATCGTGGCGAGATCACGATTGACGGAAAATCTTTTACTAAATTGAGTGCTTTGGCAACAACACGATCTGGCGTCGGCTATGTTCCGCAAGAGAACAATACCTTTGCAGAGATGACGGTGCGCGACAACTTATTGGCTTCGGCGCTTAACTTTGCGGACACAGGTGCGCGTATCGACAATACCTATGAACGGTTCCCGATACTGAAAGAACGCTCGACACAGCTTGCTTCAACGTTGTCAGGGGGCGAACGGCAGACGCTTGCTGTTGCGAATGCGTTGATTGGTGCGCCGAAGGTCTTGATGCTTGATGAACCGACTGCGGGACTGGCGCCGATCTTTGTCGACCGGATCGTCGATTGGGTTTGTGAGCTGGCCCAATCTGGCATGACCGTCATTTGGGTCGTCGAACAGAACCCAGAAAAAATCCTAAAAATATCGCGAACGACCTGGATGTTTGATGCTGGGCGCAATCGCGAAACCTTGCCAAGCGCGGACTTGCTGGAACCTGGCAGGCTGGAAGAAATGCTTTTACAGGCACACTAACCGGAAAACCGGATCATACGACCCAACAAGGAGAAAACAGATGAATACAATTTCAAGGAAGTTACGTAACATGACTGCCATTGCTGCAGTAGCGGCCATCGCGGCGCCGTCTTTTGCTGCCGCCGATGTGACCGTCGGCGTGCTGGTGCCGCTTACTGGCGAACTGGGCGAGTTCGGTGCTATTGTTGCAGGAGGTGTGGAAGTTGCTGTCAACGAAATCAACGCTGCCGGTGGTACCTCTTGCGGGATGTTGCGCACTGTTATTGCCGACACTGGGGGCAGCGCTGAAAAAGGCATCCGTGAAGCCACCAAGATGATCGAAACCGAAGGTGCTGTTGCAATTCTTGGGCCAACGTCCGGCGTTATGGTGGCGCTTGTTGATCTTGCCAAACGCAGACAGACACCCATCATTTCACCCTATGCCGGTACAATCACTTTGGACGAGCTGGGTGGAGACTACGTTTATCGCACTGTTGGTTCGGATCTTGGTGACGGCGCCGCGGCGGGTCTCTGGCTGACCGAAAAGGGCTATAAATCTGTGGCCATGCTGGTTCAAAATGAAGAGTCTACAATCTCTCCTGCGCAGGTTGCTCGCGCGGCCCTTGAAGAGGCCAATGTCGAAATCACCGATTATGTGATCTACAACCCAGGCCAACCGTCTTATCAGGCTGAACTGGTCGCGGTCCTTGCGAACAATCCCGACGTTATCTATTTGGCTGGTGGTCAGGAATCAGGCGTAACCGTTATGAAAGAAGCCGCCGTTGGTGGGTTTGAAGGCGAGTGGTTGTTGACTGCAGATCTGGCCGTCCCGCAGATTTTTGAAGCCGTCGATCCGCGCATCTTGAACGGAAGGGCTTATGTTCAACTCGCAGAACCTGACAATTCATTGCCAGCCTACCAAACATTTGCCGCGAAAATGATGATGGAAACAGGTGCTGCACCTGGCCCGTTTGCAGCCAATTCCTATGATATGGCGATGTTGGTCGCCCTTGCTCTTGAGGGGTCGGAAGGCTGCAACGGCGAGGCAATCAACTCGGCAATTCGCGATGTAACTGTTGATGGGGAGATGGTATCCGATTTTGCAGCGGCGCGTGATTTAATTGCTGGAGGCACCAATATCGACTTTGAGGGTGCATCCGGCCCGTTGACGATGGATGAAAGCGGAACCCCGGCTGGTTCTTTCCTGATCATGCGTGCCGAAGATGGCGCGTGGGTGTCGGAAAAATTCTATCCGGCGACAGTATTCGAATAAAGCTAATATTTGAGGCCCGCTCGTTTTGGGTGGGCCTCAATCTCTCTGGCGTAAAATCCCAGAATTTCATATATCAGGACCTAACAAACCATGGTTTTTGGCGTAGGGATATCGGCAGGTTGGAGCCTTTCACGGAAGTATTTTCGAAAGCAGCTTAGACTACACCAACCTTTTAGTTGTTTGTCCAATGCTGACGATTTAGCCTTAACGCTAAAGCCAAAATTTTACGGGAAGTACTCTGAGGAATATCGAAATGAAAGTTGTTATTGTTGGTGCAAACGGTGCAGTTGGAAACGCGGCAGTCGAGGCACTATCTGAAAGGCACCAGATAATCCGTGTCGGCAAAACAAGCGGTGATATCCAGGTTGACCTTGAAGATGTCGCCAGCATTAGAGCTATGTACGAAGCAATCGGCAAAATTGATGCAATGGTTTGCGCGGTCGGCCATGGGCATTTTGGACCCGTCGATGAGATGACAACTGACCAATTCATCGAAGGCATCAACGGCAAAGTGCTGCCGCAGATAAATTTGGTGCTTTCAGGGTTTGAGTATATGAACGATGGCGGCTCGTTCACTTTGACGAGTGGTGTCCTCAACCGTGATCCGATAAAAGGTGGATCTGGCGCAGCGGCTGCAAATGGAGCGATTGACGGGTTTGTCGGAGGCGCAGCAATTGAGATGCCAAGAGGCATCCGCATCAATGCAGTTAGCCCGGAAGTTCTTGAAGTGTCGCGCGCTAAATACGACGGCTTCTTCAGGGGCCACAATCATGTTTCGAACGAAGCCGTTGGGCGCGCATTCAGCAAAGCAGTTGAAGGGCTTGTAAACGGGCAAATACTCATCGTCGAGTAAGCGCGATTCGATCGCGCCCAAAAGCGACTCGCAAATACTACCTACGTAATTTGTTGATTGCTCTGAGTGGCAGGCCTAAAACCATCGCACACAAAGAACGCGTTTTCTGCCAACAATATCCGCTCAAAACCCAAACAGTTGGTGAATGTTTTTACCTCCCCTGCTGTCGCTGTACCCTAATTAATCAGAATCGCGTCTGAAATTTCCCAATAAAATCCATGGCGGTTTGCACCTGTCGCGTAGCCCTTAGAGCGGTTCCTGATCATCTTGAATCGTTGGGGATTCCCACGTGTGCGGATTTCTGATTCCTTACTGCTCAGGAGGATCGTTTCATGCCCGCACCCTTGTCACCCGACATTCGCCATCGTTTTCAAGTTCTACACCGAGAGGGCCATTCGGCGCGTGAGATCGGTCGTTGCTTGCTGATCCCCGCTGCAACCGCTGTACGGTTTGCGGCGTGCTTGCGGGAGACTGGAAACCTCACGCCAGCTGACGTGCCCCCAATAAACCGGGCCATTCAAAAGGAGAGTTTGTTCTTGTAACGTTCGTCAGAACAAGGAGAACAGACGATGCGCAAATCACGTTTCACCGAAGAGCAGATTGTGGTGTCAATCGATGCTTTTTCAGTGCCCCCCTAGCCTGACAATGAATAAGGATTTAATTGGAATGCGGATCAATGTCCTTGTGAATCTGGTTCACCGTTCCTGCGAAGAACGGATTGAATGGATGTTATAGAGCACCAATGCGCTTATCACTATGACGCCGCCAAGTAAGGCTTTCTGACCCGGATTTTCACCTACGACGAGCCAGACCAGAAGGGGCGCGAGGATGGATTCGAGCAGGATTAACAAAGAAACTTCACCTGATTTGATATAGCGCGGACCGAGCGTGAGAAGGCAACTTGCTGCGCCAATGAACGCGCCATGTGCCAAAAACAACGGCCATTGTGGGCCGAAATCTGGACCCGGAATAGAGATAAGCCCAAGGATCAACGCCGTCCCGAGGTACGCGCAAGGGATGGCCGGGATCATCGAGACGTCTTTGACGCATCGCACTGCGGTCAAAGCGCCGGCGTAGGATGCGCAGACCAAAAGGGCGCAAAGATCACCTTGCCATGATGAAACATCGTTCTCATGTGATCCGGCTGCTATGATTGCCAACCCACCCATTACTGCAGCCATCGTCACCACCATACGCAAGCAAATTGGCTCGCCCAAAAAGATGCGGCTAAAGATTGTCGCAAAAATTGGCATCGCGGCCAGAATAAACACCACATTCGCCACGCTTGTCCATGCGATCGCGAGGACAAAGCCGATATTTGTCGTGCCGAGAAGTAGGACATATACCAAACCGATACGTCCCGTGCGCAGAGCGGCCAGAAACGCGCCCCAGCCTTGAAATACAAGAACAAGCGCGAAAATAATGAATCCAGCGATGAGACCCCGCCAAAAGGCTGTGACTAAGGGGTCTGCTTCGATCAGCCGAACAAACAATGCGTCCGGCACGACAAGCAGGACGCCAAAGATCGTGATCAACACACCTTTTGAATGTGACGTCATGGGGTTAGTGGTGTGGCCGGTGTGGACCCAGTATCCAAGTTTTCCTGGCGCAGGCGACTGCCTGTCGATTTCGCATGCTCGGCTATATTCTCCATCGATGTCAGCCAGACATCGCCTTGTTCGACGATCCGTTCAATATGCCGTTCCAGTTCTCGCCAGCGGGCAAGGCGCCCAGTCAGGAAGGGGTGGAGTACGGGCATCCAGAACCCTCCAGCCTCATACATAGCGTCAAATTCCTCTATAAAGGCTTTGATGCCATCGGATGGACCACGCACAGGCATGATGTAATCCAGCTCACCCATGTGTGCGAAGGGCGGCCAATCGTCGGTTCCCCAGTGCGGCGGGATCTCAATGAGTGAACCTGAGTTGGTGACAACCTCGTAGGGAAGGTCATCCGCCATCATAGAGCTATCATATAGGAAATCATGCTCGATCAATCGGTTCACGATAGCGGGGGTGATGCTGTACACAGGCGCGCGGTAGCCGCGCGGTTTGTGCCCTGTCATTTTGATGTGAGTGTCCAGTGCACGCTCGAAAAGCTCGGCCTCTACTTCGTCCGAATGTTCCATAGGATCTTCGTGGGCCCAAGAATGGTGGCCAATCTCATGGCCGTCTTTCAGGATCGCCTCAACAGTGTCGGGGTATTCCTCCATCACCCATCCAGGCATGAAAAATGTCTGCGTAAGTTCAAGCCGGCGGTAGGTTTCCAGAATGCGCGGCACTGCAACAGTCGGGCCATAGCGCCCCATCGAAATGGGTTGAAGGCGCAGGTCTGCATCTTTAGGCCGCCCGACCCGCACAAGAGAGTCGGCATCAATATCAAACGTGACCGATGCTGCGCACTTCTTGCCATTGGGCCATGACATAGGATGAAGAAACATTGTTTTCCTTTCTGAAAATCTGTACGCGCTTGCTATGCAGTAACCGTCGCTTGAACCGCAAACAGCGCGTCTAGATCATTGCGGATGCGGCGCAAAACGTCCTCTATTTGTAAATTTTCCGAGCATACAAATTGGATGAACCGCGCGTTCTGAAGGTGGAACAGCGCCTTACCCAAATGTTCGGGCACCACAGACGGCGGCAACGCCCCCGCTGCTTTCATCCGCTCCATCTTTTGCACAAGAACCTGCGCGAGCTCTTGGTCCAGATCGAAATACGGTTTGCTGACGGAATCGTCAGCGTTGGCTGTTACCGTTGCGATCACCTGCCGCCAAATCACCTTCCGAAGATTGGCGACTGCGTGTTCCATAATCGTTTTTGAGAATGACAGCATAACTTCTGTGACAGTTTGCGGACAGTTTGCCAGTTCTTTATTTAATCGGGTGACCAATGTGCGATCATTTTCGGCGACAAGCGCCAATAGGATGCCCGATTTTGTCCCATAGTAGTTATGGACAGTGACACCTGACATGCCTGCCGCCTGTGCAATGTCTTCAATTGTCGTCTTTTCGAATCCATGCTTTAGGAACAGGGACTTTGCCACCTGAGCAATTCTGGCCTGACGATCTTCTTTTTGCCGTTCTCTCAGTCCAGTCACAGCAGCCTCCTCGCGTTCACATACTGCAACTATAAGAGGCAATCTTGTGGAAAATCAAACTAAAAACTTTAGTAAGCTAAATATTTTGTTGCATAAAGGATTTTGCTGGATAAGGGTTTAATGTAACTTCAACCAGGAAAGGACATCTCATGCGAATTTTCAATGCACTCGGCGCGGCGGCCCTGCTGTCTGCAGGCATCAGTGCGGGCACTGCTGCCGCTGATGAAATCAAAGTGGGGATCTGTGTTTCATGGCCGGGATACGCGATGCTTGAACTGGCGCGTCAGCAAGGTTTTCTGCCTGAGCACGATCTGGATATTACAATTTTTGAAGACCCTCTTGGCGGTCACTCAGCCTTGGCGGCTGGGCAAATTGACGTCTATGGTTGCACTGCTGATTACACACCGATCATCGTTGACCAGGGCTTTGATGTTGTAAACGTAGCCTTTTTGAACCCGTCTTATGGAGTTGATCATATCATTTTGGCCCCCGAGGTTGAAGTCGAGACGCTCGCCGGATCAAAGGTATCCGCACCCCAAGCCTATATTGGGCATCTTCTGATGGGGATGTGGTTGGACCGTGAAGGTGTTGATCTCGACACTGTCGAATGGATTAACCTGAATGCAGACGAGGCCGTTGGCCCGATGCTGTCGGGCGATCTTGCGGCGGGCTACATGTACGAGCCATGGATTTCTCAGGTTCTTGAGGCAAACCCTGGTGCCCGCAGCGTGATCAATACCGGTGATGCCGAGCTTCTGAAGTCGGGCATTTACATGGACGCGATGTATATGAACAAGAACTTTATTGCTGAAAACCGCGAAGCTGCGGTTGCTGTGCTAAAGGCGCGTTGGGATGGTCTGACTTATTGGAACCAAAACGTCGAAGCGGCGAACAAGGCAATGGCTGCGTTTTTGCAATGGCCTGAAGAAGACATCGGTTATGTAATTGGGACGGACGGCAAAAGCCTTGATGGCGGCATCTACATGCTCGACTTTGATGAGTCCGCACGGATGTGTGGCGTGCTGGAAGGTGAGCCGCCGTTTGGCATTGAAAATGGTGCTATGACCGGAACAATCGCGACTATCAACGAATGGTGGATCAGGTTGGGGCTGATGGAAAACACGATTGATGCCGCCGCTGGTGTTGATTGTAGTTTGATGGGTGATCTTGTTGCGGCAGGCTACCGCCAAGACCTTCAACCAAACTGATTTAACCAAGTCCCTGCGCGTACCGATGTTTCGCGCAGGGCTTTTGATATATGAGACAGCGAATGACAAACAACAAACCCAAACCGGACTTCTTTGCGGTCCGGGGCTCCGTTGGACATTTGCAAAGCACGATATCCGCAATCGGCATTTGGGCCGTTTTCTTCGGTGTCTGGGTTTTGGCCACAAGTTCCGGCTGGGTGAATGACCTCTTGGTGCCGTCCCCGCAAAGGGTTTTGGCCGCTACCTATGATTTGTTCATAAATCGGGGGTTTACTAGCGACGTCTTGATCTCCATCTGGCGTGTGTTTATTTCGTTTGCGATAGCCTGCGCAGTTGCTATCCCACTCGGAGTTGCCATGGGAACATTTGCGTCGATTGAAGCGATTTTTGCCCCGTTTGTATCGGCATGGCGTTATTTGCCTGCGCCGTCATTTATTCCTATTTTGTTGATGTGGTTCGGTACCGGAGAAGCACCAAAACTCGCGCTATTGGTGATCGGCGTCATCTTCTTTCTGATCACTTTGGTGATGGATCATACTAAAAATGTTCGCAAAGAGCTGATCGAAACGGCGCTAACGTTGGGCGCTAATCGCTATGTCGTGGTCCTAAAGGTCGTCTTCCCCGCGGCACTTCCCGATATCGTAACAGCCATGCGGCAGATGTTGGCGATGGGCTGGACTTATCTCGTCATCGCAGAAATTGTAGCATCAACAACGGGGATTGGGGCAATGATGATGCGCGCACGGCGCTTCTTGAAAACCGATGAAATACTGGCGGGTATCGTCGTGATCGGCATTCTTGGCCTGCTGACGGACGTGATGTTCAGAATGCTTCATCGTCGTTTGTTCCCCTATCTCGAGGTTAAGAACTGATGTCTGGCACCCAACTTGAAGTTCGCGATCTTTCCAAGACATTTGTACTTGGTGGCGGCAAAACATTGCAGGCCGTTGACAGTGTTTCTTTTGGCGTCGACCAAAATTCTATCTGTGTCCTGCTTGGCCCGTCAGGCTGTGGTAAGTCGACGGTTCTGAGGATGATGGCAGGTCTGGAAACCCCGACAAGTGGTGCGGTCGTCATTGGTGGCAAAACAGTTACTGGACCGGGCCAGGATCGCGGCATGGTGTTTCAGGCCTACACATCATTTGATTGGCTGTCCGTACGCAAGAACGTCGAATTCGGCATGAAGGTGAACGGTGTAGATGCGGCAAAGCGTCGCGAACGTGCCGATCATTTTCTTGGCCTTGTTGGGCTCATTAAATTTGCTGAAGCTTATCCGTCGCAACTGTCTGGCGGCATGCGCCAACGGGTTGCGATTGCGCGCACGCTGGCCAATGATCCAGAGGTGTTGCTTATGGATGAACCCTTTGGCGCGCTGGACGCAGAAACCCGTTGGTTGATGCAAGAATTGATGATTGACGTAGCCGAAAAGACAGACACGACAATGGTGATCGTAACCCATGATCTGGAAGAGGCTATTTTCCTTGCTGATAAAATCATCTTTCTGTCCAGCCATCCGGGCCGCCTGAAAGAAGAAATTATTCCCGCGTTCAAAGGTGGTAAAAGGATCGGCGATAAGGAACATATCATCCGGATGGATGGCTATTCAGAGCTTGAGGAAAAACTGATGCGCTTGATGCGCGAAGAAGGTCATCGCCGGACTTAGGAGGGGCAGACGTGTCTATTTCATTTGATTTTAGGGGCAAATCTGTTCTTGTCACCGGTGCCAGCAGCGGCATTGGCCAAGGTGTGGCCGCCGCGTTCGCACGGGCGGGTGCCGATCTGACAATCCTCTCCGATACCGATGGCATACACGCCGCCGCCGCCGCGATGCATGGTAGGGCGAAAGCGATCAAATGCGATATCTCTGATGCGAGCGCAGTAACAGCCGCGCTTGCCAATATTGAACGCGTTGACATTCTGGTTAACAACGCAGGCCTCGAAAAACCTACACCGCTCAGTGGAACAAACCCCAACGGCGATGCGACGTTTGAACGTGTGATGGCCATCAACGTGAACGGAACACGCAACGTTACCGACACGTTGATCAACCGTATCCCAGACGGCGGGCGCATTATCATCACCGCGTCGATTTGGGCGAAAACGGCCGTGGGGGGGTTTTCTGCTTACGTCGCTTCAAAACACGCCAATGTCGGCCTGATGCGCACCTGGGCGCAAGAGCTTGGGCCGCGCGGCATCCGCGTAAATGCTATTTGCCCGGGCTGGGTAAAAACGGGCCCTGCCATGGCTTCTTTGAGTGAACTGGCGACAACCAGCGGAACCACCGAAGACGGATTGCTCGCTGACGTCATGTCTGCACAGGCCATTCATGGCTTGATGACCCCCGAAGACATGGCCGACACCTATCTGTTCCTTGCCAGCGATGGCGGCCACAACATCACAGGACAGGCCATTAACGTCGATCGTGGTGAGGTGATGTCGTGACCCTTTCAGGCCAGACCGCGATCGTCACAGGGGGATCACGCGGCATTGGGCGGGCGATTTGTATTGCATTGGCGCAGCAGGGAGCGAAGGTTGCCTTTTGTCATGCCGATGACCCCGAGGCGGCAGAAACCTTGGTCGCTATCAATTCCCTCAGCGAAGGGTTTGCCTTTGTCTGTGATGTCTCCAATGAGGGCGAAATCGACAGTTTCTTTACCTCAACGCAACAGGCATTGGGCGTGGCAACGATCCTTGTGAACAACGCGGGCATCCTGAAAGAAGCCCCACTTTCGCAAACTGAAGTGCGAGATTTTGATCGCGTCATCGCCGTTAATCTGAGGGGTGCGTTTCTTGCGTCACGGGCCTTTGTGCGGCGCACCACGACGGGGCGGATCATTTGCATTGCCAGTGATTTGGGCGTTCTGGGACGTGAAAACATGATCGCCTATTGCGCATCAAAGGGTGCCATCATCAGCATGACGCGCAGCATGGCCCATGAATTCGCGCCGGACATCTTGGTCAACGCCGTCGCGCCCGGATCAATCGCCACAGACATGACAAAACCTGAATCCATGAGCGCAGAGGCGCTTGCAAAAGACCTCGCTACTCCTTTGGCGCGTTTTGGCGACCCAAAAGAAATCGCGTCGATGGTTCGTTATCTCGCGGGCCCCGACAGTACATTCATCACCGGCCAATGTTTTGGCGTAAACGGCGGCAGCGTGATGCGCTAATGGAGAATAGCAATGAGTGATACATATTTTCAACCGGTGTCTGGTTTCGATCTTCCGCGTTTTGCAGGTATCCCGACGTTTATGCGCCTGCCGCATGTTGCGCTGGACGATCCGAAGATCAAAGACGTCGATATTGGCCTGATCGGTGTGCCGTGGGATGGTGGAACCACAAACCGCCCCGGCCCCCGCCACGGCCCCCGCCAGCTGCGGGATATGTCGACAATGATGCGGGCACAAAATGGAGGCACTGGTGTGCGTCCGTTCGAATTGGCCAACTGTGCAGATCTTGGCGATGTTGCGCCCAACCCGGCGGATTTGATGGCGACAATGGCGCGAGTCACAGCGTTTTATGAAAACGTGAAGGCGGCCGGCATTCGTCCACTAACGGCTGGTGGGGACCACCTGACATCCCTGCCTGTGCTGCGTGCTTTGGCAAAAGATGCGCCTGTTTCGATGATCCATTTCGACAGCCACACAGATCTTTTTGACAGCTATTTCGGCGGCACACGGTACACTCACGGAACGCCGTTTCGCCGCGCGGTTGAAGAGGGGCTTCTTGATCCCAAAAAAGTCGTTCAAATCGGTATTCGCGGCACGACCTACGACAGCGAAGACCGTGATTTCGCTGAGGCTGTCGGAATTCGTGTCATACCGATTGAAGAATTTCATGCACGCGGTGTGGACGACGTGATGCAAGAGGCCTGCGATATTGTCGGAGAGTCTGAGACTTATATTTCCTACGATATAGATTTTGTGGACCCTAGCTTTGCGCCCGGAACTGGCACCCCCGAAATTGGGGGACCAAACTCCTACCAAGCACTTCAGGTTGTTCGCGCATTGGACAAAGTGAACATAATTGGCGCAGACCTCGTCGAAGTGTCCCCGCCCTTTGATCAAAGCGGAAACACAGCATTTCTTGGGGCCTCCATCATATTCGAGCTTCTATGTGTTATGGTGCCATAGAAGCGTAGCTGAAAGCTTCGCTCTTTAGATCCGTGATGGGTTCAACGGGTGCTAGTGAAAACTGTATCCATATGAACGACGTGGGTGCCAGCGAAATAACGCGTAAGCAATCTAAGGGCACTTTGGAGAATGCGATATAGTAGTTCTGACAGTCACAATGAACGTCAACTTTGGGACGTTTCCTTCGAGGGCAAAATTTCAGTTTTCTGAAAGCGGACCTTATTTGCGATGCCGCAACTTGGAAGTCGGGCTTAAAACCGACCTTCGCTCCAGAACCCAACAATGTCTGACGAGGGGGAAAATGATGGTGGTTGACGTAGCATTTATCAGCCTACATCAACGCACTATCACCAGCAGAATCAACGCACTATCACCAGCAGAACCACTACCCCCAACACCACCACGCGACCGCATTTGTTGATCCGGATCCGTCATGGCACCGCGGCGTGCATCAGACGCCACCGCATCAATCGACCCATCGGCAAAAAGCACCAGGCGACCATTCTTGCGGGCCTTCTGAACGGCTCCACGCGACAGACCGGACCGTTCTGCATAGGCGCGTTCAGATAGATCTTCCATGGCGCTTTGCATGTCCTCAACATATTGTAAATAAACGGGAAAGCCGATCTATTTGAGTTGATTATACTGCCCGTCAGAGCGATTCTCAGTGCAAGCAAACACGCCAGAACGGAGACAGACCCATGACCCTCGCAGAACGTTACAACGCCCAAGCCAAAAGCCTGCTGCCGCATATGGCCGAGAGCCTGGCTGTTGATCCCGCCATCACCTGCGCAGGCGAGATCGACGATATCGTGTTTCGTCGCAGCGAGTATCTCGGCGGGATGGCGATCGCCATTCTCGCCCTGATCGAACAGCAGGCTTGAGGAGCACACCATGACAATGGCCACCACAACCATCCGCATCGACTATGCAATGCTACCCGACCACTTCGACCGCAGCCGCCCCGACGCCATCGCGGCAGCCGTCGAGACGGCGCTGCGGGACGCAGGCATCAAGGCTGAAGCCTCGGATATCTTCTCGCACATCAAGATCGAACTGCCGACTAGCCAGCTGGCCGCCGCCAGCACCGTGCTGGCTGAGCTGCAGCTGATTTGAAGGAGGACTGGTCATGAGCACGCGCGCACAGATCGCCATCCAGACAGGGCCTGACAAATGGGCACATGTGTATGTTCACTTCGACGGATACCCCTCCCATATGCTGCCCGCTCTGGCGCGTTGGACACCCGAGGACATTCTTGCCGCCCGCGAAATCCGGCAAGTGCGTGCCGAAGCACTGGACTGTTTTGATCCGCCGCGCGCGCCTCGCATTCTGCAACAGCCCACCTGCGAACTTAGCCATCTTTATATCTGGCAAGCCGGTGCATGGCGTGAACTGACCTCCCTGCGGGGCGTGTAAAAAAAGCAATCAAATTGCGCCGAATTGACTACGCTAATCGCCCTGTCAGAGCGATGGTTGTTTCAGCAAAACGATGCACCGCACCAAAGGATCCAAGCCCATGACCGCACACGCCATTCTGCCCAGCCGCAACGAAGATTACGGCTTTTTCCAAACCCTGACAAACTGCCCGCAGCGCGAGCGGCGTAGCGCAGAGGTCTGGACGCTGGCTTCCCGCCTCATCGCCGCAGCCATCGGCGCCGACACCGAAGACGAGATGATCGGGATCCGCGACTTTCTCGACAGCCGGATGGGCCGCCACTTTGCCGATGACGTGGTGGGCAACATGACGGGCTGCAACATTGACAGCGAGGCGGCCATTAATTCAGCAATCCGCCGGTGGCAGGACTGGCGCATCAGCAAGCGCACCGCGCGCGAGGAGGGCATCCCCGTGGGGCTGCCATATCTGACGGGTTGGGTGCAGCACTTTGCCGTGACGGCCGCGATGACAGACGCGGACTGAGGCTTGCACCCATCACGTTCGGGCCCGCCCGCGCTCGCGCGGGCCAATGCCGGTAGAAGGGCACGCATCCTGCGTTGCCCGTTTGACCGGAGGCTACCATGCCCAACCTTACCAAAACCCAAAGCCTGATCCTGACCACGGGCGCCCAGCGCGCAGACAACATTGCCATGCCGCTGCCCAAGGGGCTGCATGGCGCTGCTGCCAAGAAGGTCGTGACCATGATGATCGACCGCGGCTGGCTCGAAGAGGTCGATGCCGACACCCGCAAAGGCGGACCCCTCTGGCGCGAAACCGGTGATGGTCACGGCACCACGCTGGTCGTCACCGACGCAGGGTTGCTGGCGGTCGGAATCGAACCGGTGGTCGTCAAAACCATGGCTGCGGTCCGTCAGCATTCAGCGGAAGCACCGGCGCCCAAGACGTCGACCCCGCGAACGGGCACGAAACAGGCGCAGATCATCGCTTTGCTGCAGCGGCCGGAGGGGGCCTCCATCGCTGAAATCGTCGCTGTGACGGGGTGGTTGGCGCATAGTGTTCGCGGTCTGATCTCTGGTGGTTTGAAGAAGAAGCTGGGCCTGCCAGTCATCTCCGAGAAGCAAGACGGGCGGGGCACAGTGTATTCGCTGCCGAATGATGGATCTGCGCCGTCATCGCAGCCGCACGAAGAGCCTGCGCAGCAAGTAACTTCGCAACAGTGAAACGCCAACAAACACTGTCCCAATGGCAAGGTTTTCGCCAAGGCTTGGCTGAAGGCCAAACCTTGGAAACACCACGATCTGCGTCGCAACGGCCAGCACATAACCGACCACGACGTTGGTCACGGCCTCAATCAGCGACATTCTGCGCGACTGGCTCATGCCGCCAGCCGCTCTGATTTGAGGGCGGCAAAGCTCTTGCCGGTTTCCACAAGCAAGGCGTCCTCGCCGGTGAAGGCCTGCCACCGCTCAATGGCCACATCGACATAGGCCGGGTTCAACTCGACCCCTAAGCACACGCGTCCCGTCGTCTCCGCCGCGATCAACGTGGTGCCGGAACCCATGAAGGGCTCATAGATGGCCTGACCGTGGCTTGAATTGTTCAGGATCGGACGCCGCATGCATTCAACCGGCTTTTGCGTGCCGTGGACGGTGTCAGCATCCTGATCCTTGTTTGCGATCTGCCAGAGCGTCGTCTGCTTGCGATCGCCCGCCCAATGCCCTTTGCCCTTGGCGCGCACTGCGTACCAGCAAGGTTCATGCTGCCAGTGATAATCACCGCGGCTCAGCACCAACCGGTCCTTTGCCCAGATAATTTGCGAGCGGATATTGAAGCCTGTCACCGTGAGGCTTTCTGCCACGGTCGCAGCATGCAGCGCGCCGTGCCAGACATAGGCAACATCGCCAGGAAACAAGGACCATGCCTCGCGCCAGTCCGCACGGTCATCGTTCAGCACCTTACCGGTGCGCTTGGTCTTGGCCGCACCCGCCTGGTTGCGCCAGCCTGGGTCGTATTCCACGCCATAGGGCGGGTCGGTAACCATGAGGAGTGGCTTCACTTCGCCAAGTAGCCGTCCGACGACATCGGCCGACGTACTGTCACCACAGATCAGCCGGTGCGACCCGAGCTGCCAGAGATCACCAGGGACCGACACCGGCGTCACCGGCACATCCGGAATGTCATCCTCGCCCTCGACCGGACCATCAGTGCCCAGCGCATCGGGGTCTTGCAGCAGCGCATCGAGCTCTGCATCAGTGATCCCCAGCAGTGACAGGTCGAAATCATCCGCCAGCAGCCCCGCGATCTCGTCGCGCAGCATGGCTTCGTCCCAGTCACCCAGTTCGGTCAGTTTATTGTCGGCGATCCGGTAGGCCCGCCGCTCGGCTTCATCAAGGTGCCCAAGTCGAATGACCGGCACATCCGTCAGCCCCAGCATTGTCGCGGCCAGCACCCGGCCATGCCCGGCGATTAGTTCGCCATCGTCGGCGACCATGCAGGGGACAGTCCAGCCGAACTTGGCCATGCTGGCCGCGATCTTGGCCACCTGGTCATCGCTATGCATCTTGGCATTGCGCACGTAGGGGCGCAGCCGGGCAATCGACCAGCTTTCAATCTGGCTCGGCGCAAAGACGAGGTCCATGGACGGTTCTCATTTAGGGCAGGGGCGACATACCGATGCTCACGCCGGCATAATCGGCGACCAGAACAGGATCCGCGATGTCAGGAAAACAAAAGCGCCCGCAAGGGTTATTCTCCGGGCGCAGATCTTCGATGATTTGTGTATGAGTCAAGGGGGGCAGCTTTGTCAAACTCTTTTTACGTTTTGAATCAACGTGTTCTGCTGACCACAAAAAGGTCCACGGCCGGAGTGGCTTCCCTGTTTGGCTAAACTGGCTCGCTTTTGGCCAGGTGGATTCTTGACTAAACCACTCAAGAATCCACCCTGAGAGCCAGTTTTGAGCGTCCAACCCCTTGTAATTGAGTCACTTTATTTTGGCCGCCGACCAAACTGGCTTCGAAGTGGATTCCCCGGTGAAAAAGCCACGCGCTAGCGAAATGGCGCGCCAAGCCCCCCCGTATACATAAAGGGGCACGGAGGAACCATGGGAGGGGGGTGAGCCCGATGCTCATGTGTCAACTCACCACTGGCAGGTCCGAGATCCGCGTTGTGCAGCGTGGGCTGCGGTGATTTGTGCGCAGTTGCTAGGATCGCGACATGCCTCCATTGGCAAGGACCATTGTCTTTTTACCGAACCGGTTGTTGACGGCTTAAAGCGCCGTCAACAGTACTGGTGCCCTGCGTGGTGCACAGAAGAGCGTTCTCGGCCGGTCTTCCAACGGTAACTGGTCATCTAGCATTACGACTGCTTTGGTGAGAGCTTCAACATTCCCCCGTCACACTGGATCAGGTGTGACCATTTTGTGGTGCCGTTTGTGACGGGACTGGCGGATGAGCGAAACAGTGTAGATTACGAGTGCTGTCCAGATCATCGGAAAGGCGATCATCCGCGCTGTGCCAAACGGTTCGTCAAAGACGAAAACCGCGGTAAGAAAGATCATTGTTGGCGCGATGTACTGCAGGATGCCGATCGTTGAGAGCCGCAGAAGCTTGGCCCCGGTGGCGTAGATGATCAACGGCACCGCCGTCACAAGCCCCGCACTCAATAACAGCCAAGTATCTATCACTGATCCCGTAACAAAATGGCTTTGACCGTTCATACTCGCCCAAGTGATGATCGCGAGCGCGGGTGGGGTCAGCAGTAGCACCTCGAGAAAGAAGCCCTGTGCCGGACCAACAGGGAGGCTCTTCTTGAAATAGGCGTAGAACCCCCAACTGAACGTCAGCCCTAGTGCCGCTATCGGTATCTGGCCCGCCGCGACCGTTAATACTATGACCGCCACTGCCGCCAGCGCGATTGCAAAAAGCTGAGCCCCGCGCGGCCTTTCGCCGAGCAGCAGGGCACCGAGTGCGACGCTGAAAAGCGGATTGATATAATAGCCAAGTGCAGCATCCAGCGCATGCCCCGACCCAATCGCCCAGACGTAAATCCCCCAATTGACCGAAATCAGCGCCGCAGTCACCGCTGCCATGCCCAGCGCGCGCGGGCTGGAAAGAGCTGCGCGGATATCGGCTGTGCGCCGCATCACGAGCAGGATCACGGCGGCAATCGGAACCGACCAGATCACCCGGTGCGCGATCACTTCTATCGGTGGCACATGGGCAAGAGCTTTCATATAAAGCGGCAGAAACCCCCACATGATATATGCCGTCACAGCAAGAGCAAGACCGCGAGGGTCGTCTTCATTCGTCGCCGTCATGATGTGTTTCTCCGCATGCGCTATCTGATACTTCAGCCAATAGCCAAGTGCTGCAAAATGCACCACCAGAGGAAGCGTTGTGCCAGCGTTTTTATAACCGACAGGACGTATTTTGTTGAAAAAGTCGTGCTTGATCGAAGCGTAAGTTGCTGATTCAATTCTTCTGACCAGCGGGAGAATTGAGCAATGTTGGGACCGAGACAGGAAGCGCAGGCAGCACTCTTCTACGAGTTCTCGCTGGAAGATCACGTTCCGCAAGACCACCTTCTTCGCTCCATCGATCGGTTTGTCGATCTGAACAGCATCCGCACCCATCTTGCCGGTTTCTACAGCCACACCGGCCGTCCGTCGGTCGATCCCGAACTGCTGATCCGGATGCTGCTGGTCGGGTATTGCTTCGGCATCCGGTCCGAACGGCGGCTGTGCGAAGAGGTGCATCTGAACCTCGCGTATCGCTGGTTCTGCCGGCTTGACCTGAGTGACCGGGTCCCGGATCATTCGACGTTTTCAAAGAACCGACATGGGCGTTTCCGCGACAGCGAGTTGCTACGGCATCTGTTTGAGACGACTGTCGCGCGCTGCATCGCGGAAGGTCTGGTCAGCGGTCAGCGCATGGCGATTGATGCCAGCCTGATCGAGGCCGATGCCAACAAGCAGAACTCTACGCCGAAGGACGACTGGGACGCGGCGCGGATTGATCCGGCGGATGCACCCCGTGCCGTGCGCGAGTATCTCGACACGCTGGACGAGGCAGCATTCGGTGCGGCCAGCGAGGTCCAGCCCAAGTTCACCTCGCATTCGGACCCGGCCAGCCAGTGGACCGCCGCGCGCAAGGGGCCCGCTTTCTTCAGCTATTCCGACAACTACCTGATCGACACGGATCATGGCGTGATTGTCGATGTAGAAGCCACAAGGTCGATCCGGCAGGCCGAGGTCGGATCGACCAAGACCATGCTGAAGCGGGCGAAGGCCAGGTTCGATCTGCACCCCGAACGCCTGATCGCGGATACGGCTTACGGCACCGGACCGATGCTGGGCTGGCTGGTCGATCGCAAGATCGCGCCCCACATCCCGGTGTTCGACAAGTCCGGACGCAGCGACGGCACCTGGACGCGGGCAGAGTTCGAGTGGGACGCCGAGAACGACCAATATATCTGCCCCGAGGGCCATGAGCTGAAGCAGTTCCGCCGCAACTACTCGGACCCGAACCGGGGACCAACCGGCAAGGGCACAGCCCGTTACCGCGCATTGAAGGACGTCTGCCAAGCGTGCCCATCCAAAGCCAAATGCTGCCCCAACGCCGAGGCGCGGAAGATCACCCGCGAAGAGCATGAAGACGCCCGCCAAGTCGCCCGCGACATCGCCAAGACCCGCCAATACGACATCTCGATGAAGCTCCGAAAAAAGGTCGAGATGCTATTTGCCCACCTCAAACGCATCCTTGGCTTAGGCCGACTGCGATTACGTGGTCCATGCGGCGCAAATGACGAATTCCTCCTCGCCGCAACCGCCCAGAACCTCCGGAAACTGGCCAAGATCTTTCCCGCACCGCAGCAAACGCGAAAAGCCTGACAGGAAAGGCGCTCACGCCGCATTTGGAATAGCCATTTCTGCGCTCACAAACGTTAGTTTTTCCACAGAATCGACGGATTGCGGACATTCGCTGCAAGTGCGAGCTTGACGGTTTCTATTGAAAGAAGCGGACACATACAGGCGACGAAATCGCGTTTCCCTGTTGCACTGTAGAGGTCAACTCAGAGCCATACCTCTTCAAATGCTTGAGTGCCGCGAAAGTTAGCAATCCAGACCATCAGCGCCAATCCTGAATCGAAAGACGACGAAAATTACGGGGTGAGCGACGGCAATATTAGCTTTGGACATTTCTAGTTTTTAATACTTCCATCAGCTGATTTTGTTTTAGCGCACGACAGATGCCGTTCTCTGGGCGTGCGAGCGGAACATCCTCGGCTGCAAGCATTGCGTTCAGTATTGCTTCTTCAACAGCCTCAATCCCAGCCATATAAACCTTGTCCAGCAGTTCGTCGTTGAGGGTTGTCTTGGTAACCCAGACGCCATCCAGCTGTGGCATCTGGGCTTTGTTTGCCGTGCTGAACGATACAAAGATGTCACCGGAGTTGTTTCCACCGGGTGTGCCACCACGACCGATACCAATTGTTGCGCGGCGCGACAAACGTTCAAGTTGCCCAGAAGACATGGGGATATCTGTCGCGATCACGCCAATAATGGAGCCTCGCTCAGTTGGCATTCCGGGAATACGATCATCCAATAAGTGCTTCCCAACGGGGACTCCCGCGACGGTGAACCAAGGTCGCAAGCCGTGATTTGCTTGGACAAGCGCGCCAACAACAAACTCTTTGTCCCCCAAAACGACCTTGCGAGATGACGTACCGGTGCCGCCCTTGAACTCGTAGCATATCATTCCCGCTCCACCACCGGTGTTGCCTTCATCCACGAGGCCCGATTTTGCCTTCATGATTGCTGCTTTGGCGTGATCGGCGGTCACGTGCATTCCGTTAATGTCGTTAAGAACACCGTCGTAGGTTTCGGCCACGACCGGCAATGCCCAAAGGTGGTTGTTTTGCCATTCATGTGCATACTGCTCTAGCATCCATTTGGTCGCGGCGTGATGCGCCATGCCGATGGCGTGGCTATTGGTGATCATGATAGGCCCGACGAACCATCCGCCGTCGCGGATCCAATGTGCCCCCGTCATTTCACCATTGCCATTCAGGGTGAACTGACCTGCCGTGACGGGGTGTGGGGTAGTTTCGAACCCACGCGGCAAGATTGCCGTTACGCCCGTCTGTACTGGAAGAGGGCCCCGCGCCAAGGACGGGTCACTGTGTGATGAAAGTGTACATGTGCCCACAAGCACACCCGACACATCTGTAATCGCATTCAAGGCGCCGGGGATGCCGTTCAGCGGAATGCCGATGTCACGCGCGCGCGGCTTTCTATGGGGAAGGTTCATTTTATGGCTTTCTTGACCGGAGGTAGAGCCCAACCGTGGCAATGACGATCGAGAAGAGTAGCATGACGGTTGCGATGGCGTTGATCTCGGGTTTGATGCCGCGGCGTAGCATGCCGAAGATATGGACGGGCAGTGTGGTACTATCGACGCCTGCAATGAAGTAAGTGATGACAAGGTCATCCATTGAGATAATAAACGCCAGAAGGGCACCGCCGATGACGCCCGGCAAGATCATAGGTAGCGTCACCCGCCGGAAGGTTGTCCATCCGTCTGCGCCAAGATCGGACGAGGCCTCTTCGAGAGCCTCATCCATATCCGCGATACGCGCAGATACCACAACAAAGACATATGACGTCAAGAAGGTGCAATGCCCGATGATGATGGTCACGACAGAAAGATTGATGCCCACGCTGACAAAAAACACCAATAGCGCGATGCCCAGAATGATGTCAGGCATGATCATCGGGACGAACATCAGTCCACGGTAGAAGCCGCGCAGCCTGAACCGGAAGCGCGCGACTGCCAAGGCGATGGCAGTGCCAAAAACTGTTGAAATGAGCGTCGTCGTAAAGGCAATCAAAAGGCTGTTCTTAACGGCATCGTGCAGTTTTTCTGTCGAGTCGATGTAAAGCGCGGATTCTGTCAGCGCGGTCTGATAGCCAAAGATTGTCTTGTACCACTCGAAGGTGAAGCCGTCCCAGATCATCATATTGACGGGGTTCGCGTTGAACGAAAAGACGACGATCAATAGGATTGGCGCATAGACAAAGGCAAAGAAGAAAAAGCCATAGACCGAGAGTGCGCTGATGCGTTTTCGCAGGGATTTCAGCATATCATTTGGCTTCCGCATTTTTATCTTCCCGGCTTAAGAGCCGGACATAATAGATCAGCAAAATCAGCACTGTTCCCATAACCATCATTCCAAGAGCAGCCCCGAACGGCCAGTTCCGAGCAGACAGGAACTGTTGTTCGATAAGGTTCCCGATCATCAGAACCTTTGCTCCGCCAAGAACTGACGGCACGATGAAATTGCCGAGCGCGGGGATGAAAACGATGATCGAGCCTCCTACAATGCCTGGCAGCGTTGCAGGCAGGATGATGCGCAGAAAAGTCTGTAGCTTTGTTCCGCCGAGGTCGGCTGACGCTTCGATCAAGCTCATGTCCAGTTTTTCAACCGATGCGTAGAGCGGCAGGAACATGAAGGGAATAAAGACGTAGGTCATCCCAATAATAACCGCCAAATCGGTGTAGATGATTTCCAATGGCTCATTGATGATGCCAAGACCGATGAGGGCCTGGTTCAAAAACCCAGTCGGGCGCAGGATAAGAACCCATGCAAACAAGCGCACCACCAAGCTGACAAAGAACGGCAATGTGATTAGGAACAAGAACAGGTTCTTTTTCCCAGCGCTCATTCGGCTAATCCAGAAGGCGGCAGGGTAACAAATGAGCATTGTTAACAGCACCGTGAGCCCCGCCAGCCGGACCGATGTGAACAGAATGCCGAGGTAGACCGGGTCGAACTTTTCGTACTTGGTATCTGCCCATCCCAAAATGCGACCATAGTTCAGGTCTGAAAAGCTCCAAACGACCCCTCCATAAAGACCCGGTTCGAGAAAGCTGTATACGAGCATTATCCCAAGAGGGACGATAAAGAAAACCGCAAGAAAAACGGTCGGTGGGGTGAGCAGGCCGAAAAGCATCAACTTGCGGCGCTGCGCCAGGCTTTTGGGTTTCCACATGGTCATGCAGCCTCGTCTGTGATCACGTGGATCGCATCATTTGGCACGTGGAGCGTAATGTCCGCGCCAACAGTTGGGGATTGCGCAAACCCGACGCGGGTCGTGACACGTATCGGCCCTGCGTTCGGGGTCTGCACGACGAGTTGATAGTCCGTTCCCACAAAATAGGTTTCCGAAACGGTTCCCGAAAATGTCAGTCCGACTGATCCAGTTGGCGGATTGATCACGACATCCTCGGGCCGGATAAGCAGCTTGATGGCTTGCCCCTCGCTCAGGTTGTCTTTCGCGACGGAAACGCTTTGTCCAAGCACCAGGTCAATTTTGGCATCACGCGGGCCGCTGGCCGAAACCTGACCATCAAACATATTGCTCTCTCCCAGAAACTCAGCGACGAACGCGCTGGAAGGGCGGCGATACAGGTCTTCAGGCGATCCCAATTGTTGGATTTTTCCGTGCCCGAGGACCGCAATGCGATCTGACATGGTCAGCGCCTCTTCTTGGTCATGGGTCACAAATACGAAAGAGATCCCAATTTCATGCTGTAGGCTCTTTAGCTCTTGCTGCATCTTGTGGCGCAGGCTTTTGTCGAGTGCTGACAACGGCTCGTCCAACAACAGGATTTTGGGGCGGGCGATCAACGACCGCGCAAGGGCAACCCGCTGTTGTTGGCCGCCCGACAACTGGGTTATCTTGCGATTCCCAAATCCGCCAAGGCCAACCAGTTCCAGCATTTCGCCAACACGGGCCTGAATTTCCGGCTTGGGCGCCTTGGCTATCTCCAGGCTATAGGCAACATTGCGGGCTACACTCAGATGCGGGAACAGGGCATATTTTTGAAAGACGGTATTTACGGGCCGCTTATGCGCAGGCCAATCTGAAACGTCGCGGCCATCAATGTGGATCTTGCCGCTGTCTAAGTCCTCAAAGCCGCTGATCGTTCGCAATAGCGTGGTCTTACCGCAGCCCGACGGCCCCAGAAGTGTCAGGAATTCGTTTGCTCCAACGCTCAACGACACATCGTCCAACGCGGTGATAAAGCGCCCGTCAGGCGTTGCGAACCGCTTTGAGGCGTGCTCGATTTCCAGAAGTTCTGTCATAGGAAGCCCCGCACAATTGATGTTGGGCGCAGCTTAGGGGCTGCGCCCGTTTGTAAAGCTATCGAAATGCTACTGGGACGTTTTGATACGTGTCCACTCACGGTTATAAAGTTGCAGATCGCGCCCAAGATCGACGAACAATTGCAGCTTTTCCATGACGTCTTCTGGTGGATAGATCGTCGCGTTCCCTGCAATTTCAGCAGGAATAAGCGCTTGGGCGGGGATGTTTGGGGTTCCGTTCAACTGTTGTTCAACGTTAAGGGCCGCCACCTCGGGGCGCAGATAGAATTCCATAAACAGTTTTGCGTTCTCAAGGTTTGGAGCGTCGGCAAGCGCGCACATGTCCTCTTGATACATCGTCGCGCCTTCGACCGGGATGATGTAGCCAATGGCATCGGGTGTTTCTTGGACAAAGATATTGGCACCAACATACCAAGCCGCGGCGGCAACGTCGCCGGACTGAACCAATGGGATGCTGTCATAGCTAAACGCGGCAATCGCATCAGAGCGGTCGATAATGTATTGGGCGGCCGCTTCGACTTCGGCCTCATCAGTCGAGTTGACTGACGTTCCCATCATGATGTGACCAATACCAATCGTTTCGCGCAGGTCATCCAACAGAATGATCTTTTCGCCAGCATCTGCCAGGGCGAACATGTCGGTAAAGCCTGTAATACCCTCGGCCTTATCACGATTGTAGACGATCCCGACATTTCCCCACGCATAGGGAAGACAATACGCCGCTTCGGGATCGGTTTGTGCGCGAATGAATTGAGAGTCGATGTTCGAGAACGCCGGATTCGACCCAATCCCGGTTTCAGCCAAGAGGCCCAGTTGGAACATGATGTCATGCATATGCACGGACGGGAACACGAGATCATAGCCGCTTGCGCCAGCTTGGATCTTTGCCAGCATCTCTTCGTTTGATCCGTATGTATCGAGCGTGACCTCGATACCGGTTTCCTCGGTGAACTTGGTTAAGACTGCTGGGTTGATGTAATCGCCCCAGTTATAAAGATTCAACGAACCTTCTGCATGTGCGACCGATGTAATCATAAGTCCAGATGTGGCAAGGAGAGTTGCTTTGAGCGTTTTTTTCATTTTCTTAATTCCCTGTTGTTTGGCCTAAGAGCGGCCTGGAGACGTCTATTCTTTGGTATTGCATGAAGGTTGGTTCAAGAGTAACAAATCTGTCAAATGTTATTTTTCTAACGAGTGAGGAACGATAATGTCGACAGGCTTTGCGTCCTACCCACAGTTTACCTACGATGAATTTGTTCAAAAATTGACCGAATCAGTTGCCCAGTTGCCTAAGCAAGAGGCGAAATTAGCTCAGTTTATGCTCCTTAATCTTGATGTCCTCCCTATGGAAACCGGGCGGTCCTTGGCTGAGCGGGTCGGAGTGCCAGAGGTCACGATCGGCCGTTTACTGCGCCGCTTGGGATGTGAAGGGATGCGTGAGCTAAAGGTTCTTGCCAGAGAACGATACGTCGTCTCAGGCATCGGCAGGGTTGAGCGTGCAGAGGTCCGAACGCGATGGCAATCCGTGCTTGAAGCAGAGCTGGCGGTTGTCAGAAACATCTTTGAGCAAACTTCCGGGCAAGAGTGGGCAAAGGCAGGACACATTCTAAACTCGGCTGAGCGCGTGTTCGTGACGGGTTTCCAATCTGTCCGTGGCATTGCCGAAGACTTTGCCCGCCGACTGCTTATCGCAAGAAGCGCGGTCCAATTCCTGGCCGCACATGACGGAATGCTGGCCGAGCTGATCGACGACCCGTTTGTAGCAGCAGATCGAACTGCGGTCGTGATACTTGATGTCGTGCCGTATGCGGCTGAAAGCAACAAGCTGGCAAAACTAGCAAAAGAACAGGGCAGAGCATGCATCGTGGTTTCCGATGAATACTGTCATTGGAGCCGAGAGATCGCAGACGCCGTAATCTATGCGCCGTCCAGCACGGGTCTTTTTCTGGAGTCAACAACAGGACTGAACCTTGCGGCGGGCCTGCTGGTGGACATGGCAGCAGAGGCTCGACGAGACGCTTCGCAGGCGCGAATGACGCAATGGAAGTCGAGCTCACGGAGTCTGGGGCTCTTCTGAATGGCGAATTTGAAAAACACAGTGGCTTCAGGGTTGTTCCGATGAGATGAGAACGCTCATCGGTGAAGCTGTGTTAACGCGTTGCTTTGTCCGCTGATCACGTTTCATCCAAAAAATGCTGCACGATCCAGGGATGGCCGCTCTGACGGGCTGCACTGCAGCATTGTTTCAGCGCATGCATGGCCGGTCTGGGCCGGGTGCGACGTTATCAGCTGGTTTCCCAAGGCCGCGCTTTCGGCATCACCTTTGTCACCTCCACTTCCCTCAACATCCCGCCAGCTACCAACCCATCCCGCACCCAATCCAGCGCCGCCCACCAATCCTCATAGCCACGCCGCGCCGATGCGATCTGCTTGGGATGGGGCCGCCATGTGACGGGGCAGATTAGAACGTCCACTGTCCGCCACTTGCCACGCACCATGACGCGTGCGGTACCGACCACTTCGGTTGCGGCGCGCTTGCCGTAGCGGTTCTGGTGGATATCGCGGGGCACGCAACGCGGCACCGCACCCGGCATCCAGTCAGGTGTCATTCCCGCCCGTGCAAGCTCAGTGACGCGCAGGGCCATGCGGATCCCACCATGGCTGTCGGGCAGGCCGGCCACCGTGGCCGCGATGACCTCGGCGTCCGGATGGGTGTAGCTGCCCATCTTGTACTGTCCGCCATCGACCTTGCAGCCCAGTACGGCGCGATATATCAGAACATACTCCAGCCCGAAGCCGCGACTTTCCTCATCGGCGTCCAGCCGCGGAGGTAGCTCCAGCTGGGCTTTCTCAACCCGGAAGGCCCATTCGAGGGCTGCTTGCACGCCCAGCGCGCGTTTGGGCTTACCGCCTGCGCTGGGCTGTACCCGCATCCGTGGCAATCTGCGATCAAACTTGCTCATAGCACTCCCCGCAACTGGAGGCGTTCCAGGGTGACGAGTCCGCGTTCCAGCATCAATCCGCATGTCGCAGTGCTGATCATGTTTTGGGGCAGGTATTCGTTGGAGTTCACCTTGGCTGCATAGAACGCGGCCGTTTCATCGGGGCTGGGCTGCGGCTGTCTTTTGGATATGCTGCCGCTCTTAGCTTTCAGGGAATTGGCAGCTGGCTGCGCCTCGCGCCGTACCGCACGTTCCATCGCTCGATCAAGCGCCTTGGGCCCATCTGGCGGGGCAGGGTGCGCCTCACGGGTCTCGCGGGCTACGGCAAGGATCCGTTCCTGCGACATTCCCAGATCATCGATCCAGCGCTGGGCGTGCTGCCGTGCTGGCGAGCCTTGCCACCAGGCGGGCAGTGCGCTGTCGGCATTGAAGCCCAGCGCTTTCAGCAGGTCTCCAAAAAAATCATCAAAACCGGTTTCGCGCCCGCGCGCGTCCTCCTCCTCCTTTACTGGTTCCCTTAAAGGTTCTCTTACAAGGTTAGTGTCCGGATTTCGGACACGGCTTTGGCCATTTTCCGGACACGGGTCAGGGGCAAAATCGGACACGGGTCGCGCTCCAATCCCGTGTCCCGTTTTCGGACACGGGTCCTGGGGATCGGCCAGTTCCGCGCAGGAATCCTGGTCCCCTGACACTGTCCCATCGAATGGCAATGCGCCGTGTCCGGTTTCTGGACACGGCTTCGTATCATGCGGGGTAAAGCCGGGCTCGAACCCCAAGATGTAGCGCGTGGGCATCTGCCGTTTGGTCACGGGGTGAATGCGCGGCACACGGCGCAATAAACCCGCCGCTTCCAGCTGACCAAGATGATCATTCAAGGTCGAGCGACTGATCTCGCAATCATGCGCCAGCCGCGCTTGGGAGGGGAAACAGCCGTAGTCGGGATTGAAGCGATCACACAGATGCCAGAGCACGATCTTGGTGGTGGGCTTGAGTCCACGGCGCTGGATGGCCCAGTTGGTGGCAGCATGGCTCATGAGGTGACCCTCCGCACGTCTGTGCTTTCATCGCGCGGGGCGTCCGGTGTGCCGACCTGCACGACCCTTGTGGTAAATCCGTGCTCGGCCAGCGCGCCCAGCGCATCATCGAGGCTGCGCACCAGCGCCCAGCCAAAGCCCAGCGCCAGCACACCATCGCGAAATGCCTCCTGCGCAGGACTGAGCCGTCCCTTCAGAGATTTCAGCTCCAAAAACAGCACGCGCCCGTCACACAGGACGATGAGATCAGCAAAGCCGGGGTGGACGCCCATGCCAACCAGGATTGCCTGCCGCCGCGCACCGCGGGGCCCGGCCTCGGTGACCTCATTGGCGCAGTGATGCACGATCGCCCCCTTGGGCAGGGCAAAGCGTAGGGCGACCACAACAGCGCGTTGCAGATCTGCCTCGGGTGTTCCACGCCGCTTCATTGCTCCACCTCCGGATCCTGGTTGTGATGATGGCCGCGCCCCGGAGTCTTGGCCTCCAGCACGACCAGCAAGATCCGCGCGTCCTCGCGTTCCTCAGGTGTTTCGCCATGGCGGACCAGCACATTGCAGGCGATGCGCAGCAGATGGTCGGAATGATGGATGACGTCGGCCACGACGATGCGGGCCTCGCGCCGCCGCTCGTCAATCCAGTCTGCGCGCGCCTCATCACGTTCAGCGCGCCGGCTCCGTTGGCGGTAGGGCAGGGGGATGCTCATCGGCGTGCCCCCCGACGCGCGCGGCGAAGGTCTGCCGCTTCTTGGTCTTCTAGCCATTCAATGACGGCGCTGCGGCGGTAATAGATCTTGCGACCTGCGCGAATGCAGGGCGGCCCCCAGCGCTCCAATGTCCAACGCCTTAAGGTCCCTTCAGTGACCTCGAGTTCCTGGGCAAGATCGGCGCGGCTGATCCAACCGCTCAGCAGAGCCTGCGACGTATCCCGGCCTCCTTTGGCGTTCATGATTTCGTGCATGTTATGTCTCCAGTGTGATGGCCCGAAGGTGGGCAAATGCTGCAAACCATTCACGCACATCGCTGGGGGTGGCAGGGAGGCACGGGGTGGCACGCAAACTACCACCCCCGTGCCACCCCATGTTTTATTGGCTTTTCGTCACTTTAACCTCAGCAGTCACAGGCACTGCTGCGCCGCAGCAATTTGGCCGTGCTCCGCGCTCGCGCATGTTTCTGTGCAAACCAGTTTATTCGTGGGCTTTCGCGCGCATTGGCGTGCAAACAGGGGGTGGCAATGCGCATGAACGCGTGCCACCCCCATATTTTATTGAAGATTGTGCCACTATCGTCTGGTTTTGATTGTGATTCCGGATCTCAATGGTGCCTGTGGGGCGAAATCATGATGGGCGCCGCACCTACCTCAGACGGCCCTGCGCGCAATTCCCCAATAAAACAAGGGGTGGCAGGCGGAGTGTCTCCGGCGTGCCACCCCGTGCCTCCCTGCCACCCCCCGCGCCATGCTCTGCTTGATAAGGGGCGCGATCTACGCGTCATGACAGAGGCAAGAGAGAGGTCTACGGATGGTGAACAGACAGAAACTGACAGAAGTGGTGGTACGCGACGCCGCGCCCATCGAGGGCCGGGATTACCAGATCTTTGACACAGAGGTGCGTGGTTTTGCTGTTTGCATCTATCGGGGTGGCGGCCGCGCCTTCACGCTCGATTACCGCTATGCGGGCAGGCAACGTCGCATGACCTTTGGCCGCTGGCCAGAATGGAGCGTGTCGGCGGCGCGCACGCGGGCCAAGGAGCTGCGCCGGTATATCGATGCCGGGGGCGATCCCCTGGCGAACCGTGACGCCCTGCGCGAGGCGCCACGGATCACGGATCTGATTACGCGCTACATGGAATTGCACCTGACGCATCTGGCCAAGCTCAACGCGGCCGATCAGCGATCGATGATGGCGAAGTTTATCGCACCGGCTTGGGGCCGGATGCTGGTGACCGAGGTCAGTTCGTATGATGTGGAACTGCTGCTGAACAAGGTCGCCGAGGGACGCGCGCGGCCCGCCAAAGCCAACCCCAATAATCGCGCGCGCAAGCTGCAAGGGTCCAAGCCTACGCCGGTACGCGCCAACCGCGTGGGCGAGGTGGTCAGAAAGATGTTTGCCTATGCCGTCAAATGGGGGTGGCGCGAGGATAACCCCGCCATGGGGTTTCGCCGCCGCATGGAGACACCGCGCGAGCGATATCTGTCACAAGAGGAAATTGCACGCCTTGCCACAGCGCTGGATGGGGCCCAAGACGCGCGAGCTGCGAATATCATCCGGATGTGCATGCTGACCGGGGCGCGTGTGGGGGAGGTCCGTCAGGCGCGTTTTGAGGATTTCAACCTCGAACATCTGTCGTGGACAAAACCTGCAACCACGACCAAGCAACGGCGCGTACACCGCGTGCCGATCTCTGAAGAGGCTGCTGTGATTGTGCGCCAGCGCCTTCAGGCTGACTATCCTGGCTGCCCTTGGCTGTTCCCCGGCGACACGCCGGGCCACCCTGTGCAGGAGGTCCGACGGTTCTGGAAGCGCATTCAGAAAGAGGCCGACATCGAAGATGTCCGCATCCATGATCTACGCCACACCTTTGCATCATTGTTGGTCAGCGGGGGTGCTTCACTCGAAATGATCGGCAAGCTGCTGGGTCATAGCCAGATGCAGACGACCCAACGCTATGCGCACTTGATGGACTCGCCACTGCGCGCAGGCGTCGATGCGGTGGCCAGCGCCTTCAAGCCCAAGCCCCGCCTTGTCCACGACGCAGACACGTCTTCGGCAACGACGGCCCCGCACAGCAACCCCAATGGTGTCACCGCTTCGGCCTCTTGAACTTCAAGGCATCAAGAATGGGTTTGAGCCGTCGACGTATCGAGCGTTCATCAGGGAAGGTGCCGTCTTCCGATTGCGCGGAGAACCAGTCTTGAAGTTCGCGGACCCATGCGCCTTGCGAGGCGGGCAGCCCTTCTTCGAACACGCGACGCGTGATTTCGACATGCATTGCTGACCAGTCATAGTCGCCTTCCTCGCTCAGCCCAGCGCCTTCGGCAATCCGACCGAAAAGATTATGTGCGTCCTCGAAAAGCTGAAGATCTTCGCCCAGGATCATGACGTCCCCGATCGAGACGACGACGCCCACTTCAGGTGCGCTGATATACAGCCACTCTTTCTCCTCGAGTGGGCGAATGCGCTGAAGATGCGCGGATTGTGGTCCCGTTCCGCAGCGGCGGAATATGGGAATGATATCCATTGGTCGGATTTGCACCATCCCGCCAGCGCGCTTGCCATCACATTCCACGGGTGGGATCCCTGTGACGATCCTCAATGATCCCATGTCAGCCCAGCCAGCGATGTCAGATATCGTGCAGCCCCAGCGTGCGGCAGCTTCGTGGATAGTGTAGAAAACACGTTGCGGTAAACTCATCAGCAGCTTCCTTTGCCTTTTTGCCGTGACGAGCCGAGCAGGCCTCTCCAGCGGCAAATTTCCATTTCAATCTGAGGCTTGCTGACCACTTACAGACATATCACCGATGACGATTCGGCCTCGACGATTGATTGTAAACTGCCTATGGGGGCAGTCTCTTACCCCTTGTTGCTGCAACCGTAAAATAAGCTTTGCCCATGTCTTTCGTCAAAGCAGAACAGCTCTACCGGATGGCTGAAATGGCCAATGCGCGTCGGCGAGGTATCTCCTTGCGGCTCATTATGGAAGAATTCGAGGTTGAGGAGCGCACAGCGCGCCGGATGCTGCGCAAGTTCGAAGACCTGTTTGGCGGCGTCGAAACTTGGGACGATAATGACCGTCGCCGTTGGTGGTCGTTGCACGATGTGCCTTACATCCAGCACCGTGTTCTAAGAGAGAAGGAATTGGCAGCTCTTGATCTGGCGATCCGACGCGCTGGGCGCGATGGCGCTCATGACGAGGCCAAAGCGCTGGAGACTGCCCGAGATCGTCTTGTGGCGTCATATTCACGCCCCTTGATGCACGGGGCCAAGAAATACTCAGAACTACTGCTGCTGGCGAACGGCTTTGCCTCACGACCAGAGCCAACCCGGAAGGTGTCTGAGGAATATCTAAATCTTCTGTTCACTTCGCTTCGAAGACCCACGCTGGTCGAGATTTTGTATCAAGGCGCGCGTGATCCGGGGCCGCGCAAGCGACTGGTCGAGCCTCACGCCGTGATTGTTGGCACGCGGCATTATCTCATTGCACGCAATGCTGATGGCGACCGAGAATACCGGCAGTTTCGCTTTGACCGTATCTTCGAGATGCACGCCACCGTTCAGCCCTTTGAGCGTGACCCGGATTTTGATGTCGAACGCTACAGTGCGCAAGCTTTTGGATCGTTCTTTTCTGACGCAGAGCATGGACCAGTCCGCTGGCGCTTCGCGCCCAGCGCAGCAGCAACTGCGCGCGAGTTTATGTTCCATCCGGACCAGGAGCTGACCGATCTGGAGGATGGCAGCCTCCTGGTCGAATTCACGGCCAGCGGCTGGTTGGAAATGGCCTGGCATCTGGTCAAATGGGGTAAGGCGGTCGAGGTTCTGGATCCGCCAGAGCTTAAGGAAATGTTGAAGCGGGTCAGGCGCGGCGAGGTCGAAGTCCTGCCTTGATGGCGCTGTCGAGTGGGAAGCGGAAGTTTGATGCGCCTTGTCCCATGATGTGTTGCTGCAAAACTTGGGTTGTTTTGCAAGCAGAGTGCAGGGCTATCGCTACTGGTATATTCTCGTCAACTTAGTCGATTTTCCCATGAAAGGCGCGAACTCTTGTGTCGATGTCTTTCCTTCGTCTAAAACATGGGCAATTATTGTCTTGCGTGAAAGCTAGTCTATGATTGGCCTAGGCGACTTCAAATGACAAAATACAAGCCGCCTTGGTGTGTCGTCGAGAGCCAACTACAAAATTCGAGACGATCCGCACGACCGACAGAAGTGGAAATTGCGGCGGGTGCTTTGACACAGATTTCAAACCTATGGGGACCAGTCAGCGGCATTATGTGCCACGGCTTGCGCAAGGGCATCCGCAAATGGTTTGGTATCGGTGAAGTCCCCAGACAGCACGATCAGATTGCGAATATCCTGCGCGATCAATGATGTAAGACGGTCCTTGCCGATAATCCGGGCCGGGGTCGTAATGGCCATGCGCAGTGCGTCTTGGGCGCTAACCCCCACAGAATTGACCAGCCGTGCCACGCCTTGCGCTTGGGTGATGTGCGCACCTGCGAGACTGCCGGATTCGTTGATCAGGCGCCCCTGCTCGAGATGTACATCATTCCCGTAAAGGCAGAAATGATCGGGGCCGCCCACCGTCGCCATGGCATCGGACACAAGGAACATCAGATCCGCTGACGGGCGTGCCCGCAGGGCCAAAGCAATCATACGGTCATCAACATGATGGCCATCACAGATAATGCTGGACCGCATTTGCGAATTAATGACTGCACCAACAGCGCCCGGTGCGCGCCCTGCCATGGGCGACATTGCATTGAACAAATGGGTTGCGCATGATGCGCCAGCCGCGATTGCGGCCTCAACCACTTCCGCGCTGGCATCTGTGTGGCCAATCGAGACTATGGCCCCCATGTCGGAAAGGGTTGCAATTTGAGCCGGTGAAGCAGCCTCTGGTGCCAACGTGATCATAACGGCAACATCTTGGCGAAGCAGTCCTGCGACAACGCCTATCGTCCGTCCGTCCAAGTCGCGAATGAATGTACTGTTGTGCGTGCCCCGACGTGCCACTGAAATATGTGGACCCTCGATGTGCAAACCGACAATGCCGTCATCATGTCGGGACAAGATTGCAGCCTCAGCAGCTTTTTCCAGCACGTCCGGTGCATCGGTAATGACTGTTGGCATCACTGCGACGGTCCCAAAACGCCGGTGAGCTGCGGCGATCTTGGCAATGCCCTCTCTGGTCGGTGTTGTGTTCAGCATGACGCCACCGCCACCATTGACCTGAAGATCAACAAAACCGGGCGACAGGCACCCTTTGATTTGCAGGGCATCGCTGGTCGCGGGCGCAATGTCAGAGACCTGGTTGTTGACAATGCGAATAGCTTGCCCTGATAGCAAAGTCGGGCCATCAAACAGCTGATCTGGTGCAATCCAAATATCTGTCATGCTGTTTTCTCAAAGAAATAGGGGGCCAGAGCGCATTCTATCTGTGCATGGATAAGCCTTTGTGCCTGCGCCCCTTGCAGCCCTTCCGCGCGGTCTAGAATGCTTTGGTCAAAAACGGTCAACAACCTGGTGTCGGGGATCGAAGTGTCCAACTCGGTCAAAAGACCGCGCACCGCAGTCTGCGCCTTGGCTGTAGGCCAGTAATAGCGGATACGGTCGGACAGCCCGAAATGACGCTGTGCTGAAAGTGCCGCTTCATCACCGCTATAATGCCCTTGCCACATGGATGGGTTAGCCAGCATCACGGCCTCCATCGTGGCCTGTAGAGCACCCTTGGATGGCCGCAACCGATCAAGTGCATAAAGCGCCTCGCGATAGGCAAAGGTCAACGCAGGGCCGACTTTTTGAAAGGCAAACCCAAGGTCGGCCAATCGTGGATACACTGCAGGATTCTGATAGTCGGTCGAATGCGCTTCAAGGCAAACATGGGGGTGGTTAACCAACGCCTCTCGCAAGTGGGGGTCGCGTTCCATTGGCAAGGGGTGAACGGTTGTCGAGCTAAACTCCACACCGGGTTGAGCGACCAATCCACCAATAAGGTCCGACATGTTGCCAAATGCAGCGTCGTGGGCTGCCAAGGTGTCGCGGGCTGCGCTTGGCGAAGTTGGGGGGGTATCATTATCTTCATCAACTCTGGCACCACCAGGTGGCGGAACTTCGGTGCCAACCACGAACAAAAGATCATCTCCTGTCTCACAACATATCTGCGCCAGCTGGGCAGACCGCTCTGCCGTCAATCCATCTCCCAGCTGTGGCGCTTCTCCCGCGCATCCTTCGGAGCAATCAAGGTGGATTTTGCCAAACCCTGCCGTCACATAATCGCGTATCATGGCTTCGGCTTTGGCCATCGCACTGGCTCCGTCCAATGCTCGCCAAGCCTGAGGCCCAAGATGGTCACCGCCAAAGACGATCCGCTCTCGGGTGACGCCTGCCTCATCCGCTATTGTGTTGATGAAACCGATGTAATCAGCAGGTACCATTCCCGTGTATCCGCCATACTGATTGACCTGATTTGATGTCGCCTCGATCACGATATGGCGGTCAAGCCGTTCGGCCATGGCCAATGATGCCCGCAACACGTCCGGGTGGGCGGAACAGACTGACACGATCGCTACCCGTTCCCCGTTACGATTGCGCCGGATGATATTGCGCAGCACCTCAGTCATGACGCTGCGCCTGCCATGCTGCAAATGCGGCCCCGCGTGCACCGCTCGTATCGCCCCCTTCGGCCAAGACGATGGTGGGCGTGGTGAAACCTGAAAGCTGTGCCGCAATTGCAGCCTGCGTTAGATCATCGACGATCCCATCGATTTTCGTCAGTCCCCCCCCGAGAACGATCAAGTCCGGGTCTGCTATCAATGTAAGCGTGCGCAGCAGATCCGCGGTCAGGTCGCACCAGACCTGCCAGACAGATGCCATCGCGCCATCGCGTGCATGTGCAATTTCAGGTGGCGAAACGTCCCTGCCGGTCATGTGTTTAGCCAGACGCCCAAGCCCGGGCCCGGCGATAAAGGTTTCAACACAGCCCATTCGCCCGCAGCCGCATTGCCAGATCGGCAAGTTATGGCGTGCGATCAGATGCGCAGGCGCAGAGGTGTGTCCAAACTCCCCCCCGGTTCGCGTCGGTCCCTGCAGAATGCGCC
Source organism: Yoonia vestfoldensis (assembly GCF_002158905.1). Classification (NCBI taxonomy): domain Bacteria; kingdom Pseudomonadati; phylum Pseudomonadota; class Alphaproteobacteria; order Rhodobacterales; family Paracoccaceae; genus Yoonia; species Yoonia vestfoldensis. The sequence goes on along the minus strand of NZ_CP021431.1, from coordinate 3,151,600 downwards.
GATCAACAGCAATTCCGCCGCCAACGCCCGTGCCAAGGATCAGTGCCATCACCGTGCGACATTCCTTCCCTTGTCCAAACACAGCCTCTGACAAAGCCAAAGCACGACAGTCATTCACATAGGAGATGTCACAGCCGGCGGCATCGGCAATGTCCGCGGGGAAGGGGTGCCCGGTAGCGGCGAGATTGGCCGTAAGCGCCAAACCGTTCGCGGGATTGACAAGACCGGCCGCGCCGACCCCGACGGGCGTTCCCACCCCTGTCTGGGCGACCGCCCAGCTGATTTGCGCTGCAACAGCCTTGACCAGTGCATTATAGTCTCGCGGCGTGTCATCGCGCCGCCGCCCGACCACGGCCCAAGTGCCGTCGAAGATCTGCGTCTCGATTTTTGTGCCTCCAAGATCGATCCCGATCGCACTCATGACATCACGGGGTACAATTTGACGTCTGCAACAACACGGCTGAGCGTGGCTTGCCCTGAAAAGGGATCGTCGACATTCAGGCCGAGGGAATGGGCCCACTGAACAGCTTGGACCTGGGCTGCGGCGACACAAAGCGGTGCAGCCCATGCCGCACCGAATGGCATGGAGACATCAATATCTCCGCCCGGACCGATTGTTTGGACCGCTGACCGAGGAAATTGCTTGCGTAACTCCTCTGCCAGATCGGTGTCGTACCCGTGAGTGGGGTCTTGGGGGCTGAGAAAGACGGTGACTGCGGTCGTTTCGGTTACGAACGACTTGGGGCCATGACGAAACCCGAGCGTACTATCCCAAAGCGCAGGCATCTGACCTGCGGAAAGTTCCATAGCCTTCAACGCAGCTTCACGCGCAGCAAAAGCCAATGGACCAGCACCCACATAGACCGCGCGGTCCGGGCGGTCGCCGCCTTGCGCGAAGATAGGCAACAGGTTTTCCAATTGGTCCGCAAGGGTGTTCAAGCGGGTGCCAAAATCAGCTTCGGCATCAAAAAGTGCGAGAGCCGTCAGTAACATCGTTGAAAAGCTGGAAGTCATCGCAAAGCCTGCATCATGTGTCGCATCGGGCAAAACTATGACCTTTGCTGGCCCGGTGGAGACCATGGTGGCGAGCGCACCATCCTTGTTACAGGTGATACTGAGCCGCGGTGCATCAGGTGCCAAGGCATCCAGCGCTAGCATCGTTCCTTTGCTTTCACTGCTGTTCCCGGACCGCCCAAAACTGACCACCAAGGGGCGCGCGCCTTGCAAGATAAATGCCGGATCGGCGACAAGATCGGTACTGGGCACAGACCTGGTCCCTTTCACCGATGCGGCAATCATATCACCGATATAGGCACTTGTGCCCGCGCCACAAAACCAGACCTCGTCAAAATCCAGCGCTGCGATCCAGGCGCGCAGACCGGATACATCCAGGGTGGCCCCCCAGCGGCGCCAAATATCTGGCTGGCTATGGATTTCGCGCCATGTCGCCCATTTTAAAAGATCTTTTGTCATGTTGTTTGTGTGACTTTCGACAATGCTTCCGGTCTATCGGGATCAAGTCCCAAGACAAGGGCTGTATTGAGGATGATTGGATACATGACAGCAAGCAAAGCGGCGGCCGCCGCGGCTGGAGACACGTCTGCCGCCTCCAAATCAGGCACGCGTATGCGGTAAACGTCGCAATCAATAGAACGGAACCGTGCTTCGGCCTGATCCAGACTGACTTGAATGTCGGCTTGTCCGGTGTCGAGCATCAAAACCATCAGGGGGTTCGTCGCCAGCTGCAAAGGCCCATGCAGGACCTCTGAACTTGAGTAAGCTTCTGCATGAATGGCGCAGCATTCCTTGAGCTTGAGTGCGACTTCATGAGCGGCCCCATACCCTGTATCACGCCCGATTACATAAACATGACGTGCGCGCAAAAATGCCGATTGCAGGACAGAAGTTTGCGGGTGCTGCGTGGACAATCGACCGAATATTTCGACCGCGCGTTGGGCTTTGGGCTGATAGGATGGCTTCATGTGCGCCAAGAGAGCCATGCCCGCCGCGATCGCGCCGACAACAGATTTTGTCGCGGGCACGGCCAGTTCCGGACCCGCTCCAATTGGCACGGTCAGGTCGGCCACGGCTTGAACCGCACTGTCTGTCTGATTGGTTAAGGCCAGCACTCTGGCGCCGGCTTTCGCGGCACCTTTGGCTGAAAGAACAAGGTCATGGCTCGCCCCTGATTGGCTGATCACCAAGATCGCCGCCCCGCTCAGCCCGACGCCCTTCCCGATAGAAAAGACGGAAGGCGGCAAAGACGTCATCGGTACGCCCAATTCGCGCATGAATTCATAGGACAGGATGTTGGCCGCAGCGTCCGATGATCCGCGTGCAATTGTATAGATAGCGTTCGGGAGATTGATGGGCCCGGAAACGGCCTGAACTGCAGCCTTTTGGAACACCTCAAGACATTGTGCCGCTTCTGCAGCCATCAGGCTACCCGGTTTCTTGATTTCTTGTGTCATGTTCGCTCTCCGGAAGTGGAATTCATGATAGTCAAATCATCTGCATTCTAGATAGATCAGCCATTCAGTCCTTTCAGGATAACCACACTTCTGTCGTCGTGGTGTTCGGTCGATGTTGCGCCTTTTACGGCGGAGAAATCTCCCAGCATATGAAAGTCATGGTCTTCCATGCGGATGAATGTGTCCTGCCAGTCGGAAAGGCTGACGGTTTCCGGAGGAGTCGGATATCCGTCGGTGAAAAGCTCGATGCTTTGAATCTCGTTTTTCGGAAAGGTACGGTCGATCCACTGACCCAAGCAAGGGGCCGTTCCGTTCATCGTGTCAAAACTGAAAATGGTGCCTTGGCTGTTTGCGAAAAGGTATTGCTTGCAGATGCCGCTCCTCAGAAAGCTCTCGACGATATCTGCGTGATCGGCAAGGTTGCAAGCCTGCGTAGCCCGTTGAATGATCTCAGCGGCAAGCGTGGCGGGGATACGGTTTTCGGCGATGGATTGGTCAAGCCCCAGAAAGATCGCCCTACGGGTTGCCATTTCTGCCTCGTCGAGCGCATCTGATCCAAACTGGTCGCGCAAATGCTGGAACAGCGCCACGCGCGCACTTGTGGAGACCTTATCAATCAGCTTCGTCGGCTGCAGCACATCCGTCCCGTTCAGCCGGATGCCGCTGTCGCCCAGTATGAGGAACCGCCATTCACGACCACAATCCAGTGCGAGGGCGAGCGTTGTCGAGGGTGGTATTGCAAACGCGCCGTCTTGAGTCCGTTTGTGCAAGGCGAGCGATAGGCGTTCAAAAATAGTCTCGGCGGCCAGACGACGATTGGCAGAGTCTTGCATCACTTCGGCAGTGGCTTGCGCGACGGTGAGGGCGGCAAGCCTGCCTGCGGGCACACCGTCCACAACGGTGCCGCGCGCGTCCGTGGCGCCGTCGAACACGGCATAGACACGTCCGGGAACGGTGAGGATCACATCATCCCCGTTCCTGATGCCATTGCGATACTTGGTGATAGAGGCGGCTTCGATCTGCACTGAAATCCCCTAAAGAAACGCGGAGTCGCGGTTTTCCGCGAACCGGAAGACCGCATAAACACAAGCCCCGGTGCACAGCAACAGAACCGTGGAGAGAGCACCAGCGAGGCCAAATTCGCCGTCCAAAACGGCAAGGTAAATTTGCACTGGCATCGTGATGGTCCCACCATCATAAAGGATCAGCGTGCTCGATAATTCGTTGATCGCAGTGATAAAGCTCATCAGCGCCCCGACGATCAGGCCCGGCAGGATCAATGGCACGGTTATAACCAGAAACGCCCGCGCAGGTGCTGCACCGAGGTTAACAGCCGCTTCCTCCATCGACGGCTTGATCTGACGCAGGCTCGAGGTGGTCGAGCGCACGCCATAAGGCAGTCGCCGGATGAAATAGAGTAGGATCAACAGACCCGCCGTGCCGATCACATCCATCGGGCCACCACGGAACGTGGTAACAAAACCGATAGCCATGACAACGCCCGGCACAAGGTAGGGAACCATCATCAGAAAATCGATGGCCCCTGAAGCGGCCGTGTCCCGCCGCACGATCACATAGCTGATCAGGGCCGAAAAGATGGTGATCAGCACCACCGCGCTGAGGGCGAAAACAAAGCTGTTTGTGATCGCTTCGGGGGCGGTGCGCAGAATGCGTTCATAGCTTTCCAGCCCATAGCCACCGATAAACACCGGTCCGTTGGTTTTCAAAAACGAGGTATGGACAACGACCAGCGTGGGCAGCATCGCGATCAAAACGATGCCGTGACAATAGATGTGCATTGCTGCGTTTCGCCACCCCGTTATCCGTTGCTTTCGTGGTGGACTGGTCAGCGCGCTGGCATAGCGCCGCTTTGCTAAGATCCGCCGCTGAGCGAAAAGTGCCAGCATCGACATTGCCATCATCACAATCGAGACGGTGACCGCCATGGTTGGCAACCCGCCAAGTTCGGAGCGATAAGCTGAAAACGCGATAGTCGAAAGCGTACGAAAACCGCGCCCCAGAATAGCTGGCGTGCCAAAATCAGCGATCGCTAATACAAAGCAAATGATTGCGCCCGTGCTGACCGCAGGAAACACCAGCGGCAGCGTGATTTTGGTGAACCGTTGCCAAGGTGTGCAGCCAAGGTTCTCGGCGGCATCTTCAAACGACTTGTTCATCCCGTTTAGCGAGGTTTGAGTCATCAGGTAGATGAATGGGAAGAACTTGAGCGTGAAAACCAGAACGATCCCGTGTGCGCCGTAGATCGTTGGCGTATTAATCCCGAACAGGGCAAAGAAGTTGGTGATGAAGCCGTTTGACCCCAGCATCATGATCCACGCATAGGCCCCGATAAAGGGCGGCGCGACAAGGACCAGAATGGCTAGCGTGGAAATCCAGGTTTTCCCGAACACAACAAATCTGGCCGTAAAGAACGCCAACGGAATACCGATCAAACAGGCCCCGAGCGTTCCTAAAAGCGCCACATAGAGCGAATTCTTAAATCCGTTCAGATAGTAATTGCGGGTGAACACCTCGACAAAGTTGCCAAACGTGAACCCACCGGTATCGGCATCGACAAAACCAAGCGTCAGAACCCGCAAAATAGGCAGGATCAACAGCAAGCCAAGCACGGCGAGGATCAGTACGGTTATGGCCGTCCAGAAATCCATGTGTCGCAGCCGGTTTAGCGCACTCATGGCACGCGCGCCCCATCGCCGTTGTCGATAAAGAAGGACAGGTCCGCAGGGCGGATCGCAAGCGTGATCGGACTGTGTTCGGGCAGGGCGACGATCCCGGGATCAGGGCGCGAGACGGCTTTGATATGTTCGCCCGCATCGGTCTCGGCGAAAATTTCCATTTCGCGGCCAATGAAGCTGATTTCGCGAATGCGCGCGGGAATAATAATATCACCTTTGGGCGTAGAGCTTGATGTGGTCAGAATGCGGACGTCTTCGGGCCGCATCGCGCAAACGACCGGCCCATCTTGGCGGATCAACTGCGTGATGTCTGCGCCGCCAGACACGAGCGTTGCAGTGTTACCTTCCCGCGTTACAGCGAGAAAGTTGTTTGCGCCGACAAAGGTGGCAACGAAACGGTTAGCGGGGCGCAGATAGATATCAATAGGTGCGGCCGCCTGCTGGATGATGCCACCATGCATCACACATACGATATCGGACATGGCCAAGGCTTCTTCTTGGTCGTGGGTGACATAGACAGTTGTGATCCCCAGATCGCGCTGGATACGCCGCAACTCGGCCCGCAGATCGACGCGCAGTTTGGCATCAAGGTTGGATAGCGGCTCGTCCATCAGCAGCACCTTGGGTCGAACGACAATCGCGCGGGCAAGACCGACGCGCTGTTGCTGCCCGCCCGACAACTCGTGCGGCATACGGTCGGCCAGATGGCCCAGTTGCACCACATCAAGCACTTCGGCCACGCGGGCGGCAATCTCGGTCCGGTTCACCTTGCGCTGTTTCAAACCAAAGGCGACGTTGTCACGCACGCTTAGGTGTGGAAACACCGCGTAGTCCTGAAACACCATCGCCACATCGCGTTTGTGTGCGGGCATATCCTCGATTGGCGTGCCATCAATGGCGATTTGCCCGGAATTCTGTGCATGAAAGCCAGCGATCGTGCGCAAGAGCGTGGTCTTGCCACAACCGGATGGCCCTAGCAGGGTGTAGAATGCCCCCGATGGAATCGACACCGTAATGTCCGACAACGCCATCACATCGCCATAGAGCTTGCGCAGCCCTGTAATCTCGACCGAGGCCATCCCGATGTCTCCTGAAAATGGGTTGCGGGCTGCGGAGGCGCAGCCCGCGATGGGGCTTGGTTACTGAACGTCCAGAACCATTTCGCCCCAAGCTTCGACAAGTCGATCGCGATTGTCAGCGGCCCACGCAGCATCATATCCTACCGAATTCACGTCAGCCAAGGCCACGAGGGCGGGGTTTGATGCAACGTCGGAACGTACAGGGCGGCGGCCCTGTTCAGCGACAACGGTTTGCGCTGCCTCTGACAGCATGAAGTCAAGGAATGACTTGCCGCCATCACCGTTGGGAGCGCCCGCCACAAGTGCCATCGCATCAGGTGCAATCGCCGTGCCTTCGGCGGGATAAACAATCTGCACGGGCCCGCCGCCTTCGACATAACGCAGGGCTGCGTCTTCAAGTGTGACACCGATAGCCAATTCACCGTCGTTGACAAAACGCGGCACGGCACCCGAACTTTCGGACAGGACAAAGTTGCCCAGCATGCCTTCGTAAACTTCCCAGCCTGTGTCTTCGCTGTCAAAGGCCTGAAGGACGGTCGCTAACTGGATGTAGGCCGAACCTGACCCATCAGCTCGCGCCGAGGAAATCATCTCGTCGTATTGCGGATCAGCAAGGGCCGCCCAGCTGTCGGGAACAGGCAATCCGCCCAGTTTTTCTTCGTTGACGATGAACGCCATGACCACTGCGGTAAAGGGTGTCCACATCTCGCTTTGGTTCATACCGTCTGCAAGCATGTCCGAGCCTGCGGCGTCATAAGCCTCAAACAGGTCGGGGTTAAAGTCGATGACGGTGCCGTCAACGCTCCACAGCACATCGGCAGATGGCGCACCCGCTTCAGCGGTCAGACGGTTTAGCAATTCGCCAGAACCGGCTTTGATGATGTCGACCGTGTTGCCAGTCTCGGCCTCGTACATCGGGACCAGTGCGTCAATGAAGTTCTGTGGCACGGCGGTATAAACCGTGACCGTTTCGGCGTAGGCTAGTGTGGCTGTCACGGCCAGCGTGGTCGCGAGGGCAGTGCTTTTAAACAAGTTTTTCATGGTTCCTCCAGGTTGAAATCTGCCGTCGGTTCATATCCGAGCAGGATTTGCGACTTTTGTCGTTCTTAATATATTGCATTCCATAATATAACCTAAGTCAAGTGAAATTTACAGGTCCCTTCATCAGCGATGACATGATAGGAGATAGTACAGACGTAGCAGGGCCAGCCATGACCGAACACTTCAGACTGAGTTACAACGCTCGCCGCATCCTCGCGATTTTGCGGGAGCGCGGCCCACAATCGCGGGCAGAAATCGCGCGATTGCTTGATATTACACCATCTACGGTGACGCGCCTTACGGGCAGTCTTATCAGGGATGGGATGCTCTGCGAGACATCTGATCCGTCGCGTGAGGGCCAAAAAGGCTATCCGGCAAAACTGCTCTGCATCGAACCCGGAGCCGTAATCACCGCAGGCGTTTATGTGGATCCGGACCGGATCATGACCTGTCTGTCCGACCTGACAGGAACGGTATTGTCGAGCGAATCAGTCGCAGTGCCTGACCGATCCTTTGTCGCTATGATGACGATCGCAGGCGAGAGTGTCAGGCGGCAGGTGCAGGCGCTTGGTCTTGCTGGGTGGCGCGTCGCGGGGTGTGGCGTAAGCTATCCGGGGCAATATAGCGAAGACCCGACGCGGGTGATGCGCATTCGCCAATTCCAGGACTGGCCAGCGGTAAACGTGACACGTGATCTGCGTCCCTATTTCGGGATGCCGGTGCATCACATGAATGACGCCAAGGCGGCCTGTCTAGCCGAGCTTTATCATGGGGCCTGCACTGGCATGCGCAACTTCTGCCATATTTGGCTGTCCTATGGCATTGGCGGCGCCGCGGTGGTGGATCAGCATCCCTACTTCGGGCGAAACAACGGTGCGGCAGAATGGGGCGGGTTGTTTCCCAAATCACAGCCGCGCCCTTCGGGACAGGACTTGCTCGATACCCTTACCGCCGCGGGGGTGGCAATCGACAAGCTAAGCGATATCGCAGATCACCACTTGGAGATGGCCGTGGTCACCGAATGGCGTGACCGTGCGGCGAAGCAGTTGCAGTGGCTTTGCCTTGTGATTGCCCGAACATATGCACCAGAAGCTATCGTTATTGGTGGCACCCTGCACCCCCAGCTCATTGAAGGGTTTCTAGATTTTATTCGCGGGGCACCTCGATTGGGCGAAGACTTTGTCACAACGCCGCCACGTCTTTTGCGAGCCGCGCGCGACAATCTTCCACAGCTTGGTGCAGCCGCTTTGCCGCTCCATCATTTGATGAATCCTGCAACCTATGCCGGTCACGCTGTAAAGTGGCTGTAAACCAAACCATTAAACATGGAAAACGCTATGTTGGGTTCCACCCGCAAGATCATCAAACAATAAACCGGGTTGCTGAACCTGGCCGGGGGGATGTGCAATTTGTCGGCGGCCTGTCATTCCAGCTCGAAAAGGCCATGAACGCCCTGGGCCCGATGACGCGAGAAAATAACAATGTCGGCACCCATCAGCAAGGCTCGGTGAAGCCTAACTGTTCCTGGTTCAAGCAATTTGCGGAAAATAATTATGACCTAACCAGACTGACGACTTCAGGTCCAGCTTGGGGAGTACGCGCATTATGATGGAAGATATTCTGCGTTAGCAAAATCTCCGCTTGCACAGGTCCGCTTTGTCCGCTGACCGACGTTTGACCCTCAAAAATGCTGCGTGATGCGCGAATGGCCGCAATGACGGGCCGCACCGCAGCATTTTGAGGTGGTGGCCAATGGCAGGTTTGGGCCGAAAGCGATGGTGATTAGCTCTAGAAACCATTAGCTTACATCAACGCCACATCAACGCGCGAATGCTTGTTTCGCGTTGGCTTTGCTTGCGAATGCGCGTGAGTGCGGCTGAATGTGCGGTACGGAGATTTTGGAAAACAAACACTTACAGGATAAGTGCCTGTTTTTATTAGGTTTCGAGAATCCTGCGGTTGTAGGCTCATAACCTGAAGGTCGTAGGTTCAAATCCTACTCCCGCAACCAAATAAAACAGATAAAACAAAAGCTTAGAACCTGACATAATCAGTCGGGCTTTATGCGTTTGTTTCATGTCAACGCCATGTCAACGTTTGGCGAGTCGCACCCCCCGAAAAGCCGTAATCAGTGATAATCAGCTGCACACGGCGGTGATCGATGATGTTCGGCTGCATTGAAACGGATTGGCTCGGCCAGCTGAAGGCGGTAATCGTAACCACTTGCGTCACAGAACTAGTCGCCAGCTTGTGCGTCCATTGCCGCCCGCAGTTTAATGTCCGCAAATTCTGCGGATATTAGATCAGATAATCTCCGCGCAGCACGACTAGTCTATCAAGGATCGTCGGCTAGATCCGCCTTTTCCATTGGGCGCCTAGCACGGATGTTCAGCGGTATCGTTTGGGCCTGCACACACGGGCCTCTTGGCATCGCCGTTGTGCTCGTGGCATCACTTGCGGATGATTGAATTCCGTCCGCTCCCTGATGATCATCCAGATTTAATGCGTTCGCCGCTGCTGCGGGGCGCATTTTTGACGCTGCAATATGCCCAAGAACACGGATCGATCGGCCTCACCCAAACCAAGGCGTTTAAGCGCGTCTTCGTCCACTGGGCCGTGGAGCACTTCGATTGGCCAGGAAAAAGCGCCGAAGAAATGTTCCGCTACAACAAGGTCGTTAATGAGTACGAATTCCCACCACTTGAGGTTCTGCACTTCCTGCTAATCTCGTTACGCCTCGGACGGCATTATAAGGGGGCGTTTCGGTTGACGAAGAAGGGTGCTGAGCTGGCCCGATCGCCAGGGCGCTTGTTTGCCGAGCTGATCCCGTACTTCGTTCTCCGCATCGATCACGCGTCCTATGCCCGTTTTGACGATCGGCCGTTTGGGAAATGGGATGTCTGGATGAATGTCATCAACGTCGAGGCTGACCATGGAACCACTGAGGCGTAAGCGGTCGCTGGCCCTCACCTTCCAACAGATTGTCTGACCTGCGATTCCATGTGCGATGGAGATCAGTGCAGGAGTTTCGCGATGGCGACTACGTTGGAGTTTCTCCGGGATTACGGGGTGGACATAAGGACCAACGGACAGCGACGCTGGCCGGAAGAGATAAAGGCGCGGATCGTTGCTGAGAGCTTGCAGCCAGGTGTGAGCGTGAATGAAGTTGCGGCGCGGTATGGGCTGCGGGCGAACCATTTATCGGAATGGCGTAGTCGGGCACGTGACGGCCGGTTGGTTTTGCCTGCGGTTGAAGATGACAGCTTCTGTTTTGCACCGATCGTCGTGTCGGATGGTGGCGGCGGTGCGGATGTGCCGGCTGTCGCCGGGCAGCTCACAAAGCCTGACGGGTTGTCCTGTAAACCCATCGAGATTGCGATAGGTCGTGTGACAATCCGGGTCGATGGCACCACCAGTTCTGACCGGATTGCCGAGATCGTGCGGGCAATCGGGGCGCGGCCATGATGTTCCCGTCAAACCGCGTGCGGGTTCTGGTCTCGACGCAACCTGTGGACTTCAGGAAAGGTCATGATGGTCTGGCGGCAATCGTGTCGTCGGTGCTGCGTAAGGATCCGTTCACCGGCACGGTGTTTGTGTTCCGGTCGCGCCGGGCGGATCGGCTGAAGCTTTTGTATTGGGATGGCACCGGATTGGTGATGGCCTACAAGCGGTTGGAAGACATGACCTTCACCTGGCCTGCGATCAAAGACGGGGTGATGGCGCTGAACCACGCCCAGTTTGAGGCCCTGTTTGCCGGTCTGGACTGGCGTAAGGTCAAGGCGCTGGAGATGCGCCCACCTGCTGCGGCAGAATGAATCAACCATATGTTTTTGCGTGATTTTACTGGGGTTTAATCGTAGTCTCGGGCTATGATTGATACGCCTGTCATTGACCTTTCCACCATCCCTGCCGCGCAGCGCGCGGTGGTTGCGACCTTGATGGAAACGATCGCCGCACTTCAGGATATTACCCAACGCCAACAGCATCTGATTGCCGAGTTGAACCATGCCCTGCATGGGAAGCGGTCGGAAAAGCTGACCGAGGATGAACGGCAGCTGGCGTTTGAGGATCTGTCCATCGCGTTGGCCGAGGTCGAGGTGCAGAAGGAACATCTTGCCGCCAAGGCAGATAGCAAGACGGCAACCAGGCCCGGGCCAAAGCGGACCATCGGCAATCTACCGGCCACATTGCCGCGCATCGAAGAGATTATCGAACCCGCCAGCCTGATCTGCCCTTGTGGCTGTGGCGTCATGCACAAGATCGGTGAAGACCGCAGCGAGCGGCTGGATATCGTGCCAGCGCAGTTGCGTGTGATTGTCACCGTGCGCCCGAAATATGCCTGCCGGACCTGCACAAACGGCGTGACCCAGGCACCGGCGCCCTGCCACCTAATCATGGGCGGGTTGCCGACAGAAGCGACGCTCGCCCATGTGCTGGTCAGCAAATATGCCGACCATCTGCCGTTGTATCGCCAGAGCCAGATCCTGGCGCGGGCAGGCCTCGATCTGCACCGCGCTGTGCTGGCCGATTGGGTGGGTAAGGCGGCATTCCACCTCAAGCCCGTCGTCGACCGGCTGGGTGAACACCTGAAACGATCAGACAAGCTGTTCATGGACGAAACCACCGCCCCGGTGCTGGATCCGGGTCGCGGAAGGACCAAAACCGGCTATCTCTGGGCTCTTGCCCGCGATGACCGGCCATGGGGCGGTGAGGACCCGCCCGGTGTGGTCTACTTCTATGCACCCGGTCGGGCGGGCGAGAATGCCGAAACATTCCTGATAGGTTTTGACGGCATCCTGCAGATCGACGGATACCAGGGCTACAACCGGCTGACCAAGCCGACCCGCAAGGGCGGCGATCCCATTCAGGTGGCCCATTGCTGGGCGCACGCGCGCCGCAAGCTGAAGGAAGTCTTCGACCGCGATGGATCACAGATCGCCGCCGAGGGCCTGCGCCGCATCGCCGAGATCTATGCTGTCGAAGCCGATATCCGTGGCATCTCTCCCAGCCAGCGATTGTCGGCCCGCCAGACCCGCAGTGCTCCACTGGTCGCGGCCTTCGGCGATTGGCTGCAGGCCCAACGCCGCAAGATCTCCGCTAAATCCCGGTTGGGTGAAAAGCTGACTTACATCCATAATCACTGGGATGGGCTGCAGACCTTCTTGGCCGATGGCCGCGTCGAGATTGACAACAACCGCGTCGAAAACCTGATCCGCCCCATTGCTCTCAATCGCAAGAACGCGCTCTTCGCCGGTCATGACGAAGGTGGCATCGCTTGGGGTCGCATCGCCTCACTGATCGAGACCTGCAAGATCAACGACGTCGAGCCCTTCGCCTATCTCAAAGCAACCCTCACAGCGATCGCTAATGGCCACCCGCAAAGCCGCCTCGATGATCTGCTCCCGTGGAACTTCAAGCCGTCAAGCTGAACCGACAGTGCTCTCCTGAGAACGCTTACACTGAGGCGGCTTTGTACCAAGCCTTCTACGGCGAGCCAGAGGATTGGCACACCGCCGGATGGCGGGCCATGGGCGCGTTCTCATCATGCGTGCTTCGGCCCCTTGAATGGGCAGGATTGTTGATGGAGACTCGGGACGAGGGCACAGGCAAGCGTGACTGTCATGTTTTCAAGACACCGCTTTGGCGCAGCGCACTCAAGCTCGATACCGATGAGATGCTGCAGCAGACGCCCGTACAATAATCGGCAATACTCCATTCGGTGCACCTACTGACGGACCACCCGCCATTCGCGACGTGAAGGCGCTATTGAGAACAGAACGGACCGAACCGTGATTGTTTGCAGTGCGGCTTCACACCCTTAGGAGATCCAGCAAGGGGTCGAAGGCATAAAGGGCAGCTCTCCGCCCCGCTGCGGGCTGAAGCGTTCTTAGAAGGCCGGCATCGACAAGGCGTCGCGATAGCAAGCGCGCGGTGGTCGCTGGGATGCCCGATCTCTCCACGAACCGATCATTGCGAAACACCGGGCTTGCGAACACGAAGTCCAGTGCTTGATCATGAAATTGTGAGTTCAGCACCTCACGGAAGCGCTCGCGCATTCCGCTATGCAGCTTAAAAATCGCATCGGCCGTCTGGATATTCACCGTGGCCTGCTCATGCATGGCCTGCAGGAAGAATATCACCCAACCAGTCCAGTCGCCCTCTGCAGACACGGCCCGCATCCGCTCGACATATTCGTCCTTGTGGGTCTCAAAGTAGCCGGAGACGAAGAAGTTGGGCTGGCTGAGCACACCTAGTCGCCAGAGCATCAGCGTGATTAGCATGCGCCCGATCCGGCCATTGCCATCCTCGAACGGGTGAAGCGCTTCAAATTCAACATGTGCGAGAGCCGTGCGGATGAGTGGGCGCGTTTCGCTCGTATTGATGAACTGCACCAAAGCCGCCATCGCAGGCTCAAGCTGCTCGGGGGCGATGGGGACATAATAAATCTTCCCGCGGCGCTCATCCCCGATGTAGTTCTGCTCGATCTTATAGCTGCCTGGACGCTTTCTAGCGCCACGCCCGGCGGAGAGCAGTTGCTGGTGCGCAGACCGGATCAGGTGTTCCCCAAGGGGCATACCTTCGGCAAGGGCATCTTGCGCGCTTCGGAGGGCGCGCGAATAGAGGTAAGTCTCAATGTCGTCGTGACGGGCATCGCGATAGAGGTCCGTGCTTCCGGAATCTTCCTCTGCCTCCAGGCGATAGAGGTCCTCAATCGTCGAGATGGTGCCCTCCATCCGCGACGAGGTCACCGCGTCCTGGCGGCGCAATGGAGCGAGGAACAGCTCGCCATTCACCATGCCCGATATTTTGGCGTCATATCGTGCCAGGGAAGCTGCAGCCTCTTCCAGAGGGCCAAGCAGGCGTTCGTAATCCAGTGACTTGGGCGGAAACGCGCCCTCATGATAGCTCACTGCATCTGCCAGATCGTATGCTTTGATGGCCATTTTTTGCCTCAAATTGTCATCAACGTTGTTTGATGGCACCCTAGTCACATCAAATCCTATTGGCAACGGATTTTGGGCACATGTTGCCATCAACGTGTTTTGGCGCTTGTTGGCTGCCATCAAAGCGTCTTTGCGACAAGCAAATAGGGCAATTGGCCTCCAACCCGCCTTCAGATCACCATGGGGCTAAGGCAACCGTCGCGTTTGCCCCGCTGTGCCGGAAGATGGATTTGCATAATATTACAGTGTAGGAAAATCTCATGGATTTTGTCTTTTACGATCTTGAAACCACGGGGATCTCTCCCGAGTTCGACCAGCCGCTGCAGTTCGCCGCGATCTGGACGGATGAGAATTTCGTGGAAAAGGATCGGGTCGACATCCGCTGTCGGTTGGCGCCTCATATTTTGCCTTCACCGCAAGCGTTGGTTGTGACCCGCGTCACCCCTGATCAGTTGACTGACCCAAACCTGCCGTCGCTCTTTGAGTTTTCGCAGCAGGTGACCCAGTTCACCGAGCGATGGGCGCCGGCGATCTGGGTGGGCTACAACACGATAAAGTTCGACGAGGAGGTGCTGCGGCAGACCTTCTACCAGAACCTGTCGCCGAACATTTACGCCACGCAGTTCAATGGCAACACGCGCTTTGACATTTTGCCTGCTGTCTATGCCGCTTATGCCCGACACCCGGATCTACTCGTCTGGCCAACCGATGGCACTGGCCGGCGGAGTTTCAAGCTTGACCGGCTAGCGCCTGCAAATGGCTTCAATGCCCACAACGCGCATGATGCCCTGGGGGATGTCGAGGCGACCATCCACATTGCACGGCTAATCGCAACGCGTAGCCCAGCGCTTTGGTCTGAATTGATCGACAACGCTCATAAGGCGCGTGTGCAGGCAAAGCTAGAAAGCTTCCGGCCCTATGAGCTGGTCACGCGCTTTGGCGGCGGTGAGCCGCGCTCCTACGTGGGCTGTTTCTGTGGATACTCTCACGGCAACAGCGCGCAGGCCGCGTTTTTCGATCTGGATGCCGCAGACCCAGCCGATTTTCTCGAAGCCTCGGATGCAGCGATCTTTGCGGCAGTAGACGGCACCCCGAAGATCATTAGGGGCGTGTCCACAAATAAGGCACCCGCGCTCCTCGAACACGCAGCGCCCAGCGCGGAGCATCTGCGCCGGGCGACGGTCATCGCCAACGCGCCTGAGTTTCGTCAGCGCGTAGGCGCGGCAATGGCCGCTCGCTTCGTCGAAGATCCCGACGCCCCGCCCAAGCCGGTTGAGCGACAAATCTATGGGGAATTCTACTCCAGCGCTGACAAACAACTCTTGCAGGAATTCCAGCGCGCGACCTGGCCGCGGCGCCAGGAAGTCGTGGCGAGCCTTTCAGATCCTCGCCTGCGTCAACTCGGTCGGCGGTTAGTGGCGTTTTACAGTCCGGAGCTGTTGACCGAGGAAGAGACGGCGCTTTTCAAAGCCTATCTGCGTGATAAGTGGTCGGCGCCTGACGTCCCTGAACCGGAATGGATGACCTTCGAAAAAGCGAAGGCCGCAGTAGGCGACTTGCGTGCTGCCGGTGCTGCAGAGCCGAATGAGCTCGACGCGATTGCGTCATTTCTGTGTGCGCGGTGCGCAGGTGGTGCGTAGGAACCCAAAACACTTACAGTATTCGGGGCGCGATATCTCGCCTCGGTTGATCGGCGGAAAAAGAAAATTCCACCGCACGAATGCCGAACTGTGGGGAGAAGGGGGGGCAATTGGGATGGGTTACGGTGGCTTTGCACTGGCAGTATCTGGTAGGTTGGGCGGGACGCGCAAGTTCGCCGCAACAGCGAGCGCGTCCCCGACCGGTGGCAGGAGCGGACCTTCATTCGACGATGCAGTCCGAACCTGAAAGCTCGGCACAAAAAAATCAGTTCGAGCATGCGATATGAAATCAGATAGATCCTGAGCAAACCGAACTAACTTGGGGGGGCGACGGTCAAGCAGCTCGGACATAGTCGCCAAGATAGGCTGCGGGATTGGCACAAAATTCGGGCACCTCGGCCAAGGCTCGCATTAACGCGACACGCCAATCGTTCCGGTGAAAGCTATCTGCGAGCGAAACGGCGTTGCGACGCAGCCACGTGGCGACTAATTCGGCACCCAGTTCGCGCAGCATCAGGATCGATATGCACTGTTCGTTAATGAACTTGTTAATCTGTGCAGGGTAACGCTGATTGAGCTTAAGTCGTTCAAGCTGAAACTGAAGCTTTGCCGCCAGGTCGGGATTGATTGGTTCATAATCGATAGCGAAGGATACGTCGAGCGATCCATCCTCGAAAGTGATTTCGGCGGTCAAGAAATCAGCTTCTGGGAGTTCTTGGAAGTAGGGATGAATTAAGCCGGGTCCTGGCCCAATTCCCGGCACAACAGCGCGTTTGGCATTGTTGCACGGCCCACAGCTCGGTACGAGATTGTTGGGATAGATTGCGAGCTCGCCGTAGACACTGCGGGGCAGGTAGTGGTCGAGATCCTTCGGTTCGCCGAAGCCGCAGTAGGGGCAAGAGTTCGTTGAGGCGAGAAGATGCGCCCGCAAGTCGGCCAAGCGCCCGCCGATCTGAACTTGATTATAGGCTTCGTAAAGGCTTGGTCTTGCGGCATCGAGGGCGGCGGGCCGCAGCGCAGTATCAGGCTGACCGCCAAGGTCGTCATAAAGTCTGTAAACAGCTTCGATTGCCGTCCACTCCTCCGCACTCAATGCATAAACAGGCGTGCCATTGACGAGAGTCAAAGCGCGTCTCAAGTCGTCGTGGACGGCATCACACAATTGGGTCTCCAATACCCACATCAGCTCTGCCTCCGCGCGATTTCCGTCATGACGTAGGCCCGGGCCTGCAGGCTCAGTCCTTGATCGAACAGGCTCTCGATCGCCTCGAGCGTCATACCGAGGCTAACAAGGCGCTTTAGCACTGTGTGAAAGTCGGTTGCATCGGCGTTCAGCCCGAAGATCTCGTTGGTGATCTCTCCAATGCTCTCGCCATAGGTCTCGATCTTGGGGCGCGAGATATGAGTTTCGGCGTCTGACTTCCGGACGACCGAGATATGGCGTCTCAAACTTTCTTGGACAACGACTGGGGAATGAGTGGCGACAACAGCGAAGGCGTCGTGGTGGCGCAGGATGTGTCTGACAGCGTGCATGAAGGCCGCGAGCAGCGGGGGATGGAGATGGCTCTCGGGTTCGTCCATTAGGACGATCGACTTCGGCTCAGTGTTCGCGACAATCGAAGCCGTGGCGTGCATTACGATCTTGTGCCCGGTGCTCCAGTTGCTGAACCACTGTCCTGGGGATGCCATGATCGAAGTACCAGGATTGTCACCCAAGTCCGCAAACGAGGCGTCCGACGCGAGGATGGCACAAACCTTGTTGAATAGTGTGGCGCGGTCCTGTTTTTGAATGCGGGCGACGCTTGCAACAAATTCTGTTGTCAGATCTTCACTTGTTTTCAGGATTGCCAACTCTTGACGGTCAAGCCCTAATGGCTCAATCGGTTGACCGTCGATATCTCCGACGCCCTCGGCCCGTCTTACTCGCGTGCGATGTCGCGCAGGCCACAATAATGATAGCGTCCAGCTCCGCGTTCCAAGTCTTCAATGATCTGCCGACGCTCGCGATAATCGATACCGGGCAACTGGAAGGCGTCAAAGGCGCTGTAGGCGATATTGATGATACGAGTGAACCCAATCCCGGCGGGCGTTATGCTCCCAAGTGCCGACAGAGCCTCCCCGGCTCGATCGCGTTGTGACGCGTGGAGTATGCGGGCCAAGCGCGAGAGCAAGGTGCTTTTGCCGGAACCATTCCGACCGACGATTACCGCAATCCGGTCCGGCAAATCGCTCCGCTCGCCCAATGGCGGGCCGGCCCGTGGGGCTCTGAAATCCAGCTTAAGCGGATTCGACCATCCAGCTATTTGGAATTCGAGGGCCAGATCAAGCTGCGCGACCCGATCATAATCTCCCTCAAGAAGCACGGCGCCGTCTCGACGAAAACTAGCCCAGTCGACGTCGCGCAAAACTGAAGTGCTCCACCCGTCTTCGTTGAAGAACGTCTCTGCATGGTCCGGGAAGGCCAGTGCGTCGCGTAAATGGGTTAGTATCTCTTGCCGAACGTCGACGGGGAGTTCAGCCAACCGCTGATAGTAATCGAGCTCCTGGCCAAGCGAAACCCAGTCGGAGGTCAGCGGAGCAAGCGTTCCTGCCTGAAGCTGTAAGGTGTCCGCAGCTTTCTGGCCTCGGCGCAGGATCTTAACTTGCCCGATCCTTCCTGTATAAGCGGGGACCGAGACATAGAGATGATATAGCGTCTGGAAACTATAGTCGTTCCAATTGTCCTGCTGGAGCACGACACCAGAAAAGCTGGATGGCTCGCCTCGAGATGGGGGCACTACGTTGAAATTCATCATTGTTGCCAACCATTGTTGGTTTCGAAGATAACTTTCGAAAACATTACTTTGGTGGATTGTCGAGGAGAATCCGGAAAATTACCGATTTCATGAGCTAACAGGGGGCAAACTTTCCTTCTTTCATAGTTTCATCAACAGAAGATGCGGTGCCCTTGAACGAATGGCAGGTTCCGGCAAGCTGCGCCGCGGCCTCCCGGCAACCGACGAACGGCTATAGCGGGCCGATCACGTTCACAGGGGCGATGTTAGCTGCCTTCGCAAGATCAACAGGCGAACCTTCGCCTGAGCTATCTTGAGCGAGCGGGCAGGTCGGTTGAAAAGCACACGACTTCCACTCACTTACCCTTCAAAATAGCAGCAATGATCAGGCCAAAGGGTCCGAGGATCGCCCCCCAGAGCGCGCCTTTGCCACCATCGACGAAGAACCCGATGATGCCGAAGACGATGGCGCCTGCGATGATGAATTCCATGATTTGGTTTCCTTTCTAGTTGTAGCAGCGCGCGCACGGCACCAACCCAGCAGGTCGGCCCACGTTGATGTGATGGGCTATTCGCTCGTCGGCACGCCCAATGCCTCGAGGGTTGCGCGGTCAGGCGCTCCAGTGGGCGCTAGGCCGTTTTGTTCTTGGAACGCGCGCATCGCGTTGCGAGACCCGTTCCCCCAAACCCCGTCTGGCGTGCCCGCATCGAAGCCACCAGCGTTCAGCATGGTCTGTATGGCACGGTAGTCATCCCGTGAGAGGTCGAGCGTGGACCATCCACAAGCGCCGGCTACGGCCTCGATCGCTTCCTGAACTCCTGCCAGATCAAACTCAGCATCATGACGCTGGCCGTTGCCGTCCGTTAAACGAATGAAAAAGTTATCCGCATCGTAGAGATCACGCATGAAGCCTTCAGACCCGGTACCAAATAACCCAGCGCCTTTGTTGTTTGTCAGCTCGCTCCAGCGGGTGGATTGAGCTGGCGCGTCGTCGATGCGGTAGGTGATGTCAAATGAATCTCGCCGTGTGGCGGTCATCACAAAGTCATCCTGAATAAACACGATAGAGGTCACACTCTCACGGCACTGGGCTAGAAGCGCCGTTACACCGCCAAAGCTACCTGCGTCATAGGCAGAGTAGTTTATTGCTAATACCGACGGGCTGTCATCGATTGCGGCGCGTTCTTCATTGATCACCCACCAGCCGGCAATCTGATCGCCCTCATTATGTGCCTGTTCGAACGGGGCGAGGCTATAATCGACGCTGGGGTGGTCCGGGTCCGCCCAGGGTAGTGCAGTATCAATGACCGCATCGCTTCCGGCAGTTGTGGCTGGTTCCTCGGTATCTGGACGCGATGGTGCCGACATAGTTGCATTCGGCGTCACCGGAAATGCGATCCCATATCGCGCCTGCAAATAGGCCATCTGCAATTGAGCAAGGGAAAGCTTTTCAGTTTCCACCCGACTTAGGGCAACCGCCTGGATCAGACCACCCGCAGATGCCGCCTCGCGCTCGGCTGCTTCAACGCGCAACTGTTGGGCGGCCATTTCGCCAAGCAGTTGCTCGGCACGCTCTGGATCTGGCTCAACTGCTGGAACGGTGACTTCGATGGTCGCGCCTGCAGCCTCAGCCTCTTGGCGAGCCTCGACGACAGTACGCAACAGTAGAAGCGCTTCGCGGCGGCTTTCTGCAAGTATACGGATTAACCCACCATCGTAGCGGGCGATCGTGCCATCGACTTCGCTGATCTGACTTTCGATGGCCGCGATTTCTGCATCTAGGGCAGAGCTCTCCTGAGCAAGTGCATTGCCGGCGAGGCAGGTGCTGATCATCAGGGAGGCGGTAAGTGTGTACAATTTGGTCATATGGAGGGTCCTCTGGGCAGGTACGACTTAGCCGCGGCCAATATCGTTGAGGATCGTGTGGCCCCGCTCGGCCATGCAGCGATCGACGACGCGGCGGGGTCCATAGGTCACAAGATCGTAGGAGTAATCATTAGCTGCTGCGCCCGCGGCCATGCCTGATGCTGCGCCATAAGCAGTAAGCTCACGTTGATAGTTTGTGCCGCCGCCCACGACAGCGCCAGTGATTGCGCCGACAAGGAGCCCAGTCATCAGGTTTGCGCCCATCTGTTCCTGCTGGCGCTGGCGATAGTCCGCTTCAACCTGTACGGCGACCGCTCGACAAGCTTCCAAGTCACGCTCAAAGCGCGGCATATCCGTGCGTTGCTGATCCACAACGGGGCGGTACTCGGTCAGCGGTTCGAGCTCGGCGCAGCCAGCAAGTAGTGCCACAGCGATTAGGCCAATAGACCGAGTTTTCGTCAAAAAATTCATGCAGCAGCTCCTTTTCCCTTCCCGTGAGCAGAACGGGAGGGTTATGCTGGGGTGAGCCCCCAGGTTTGTGATACGTCTAATAACGTGACGGGCTTGTCACGAATCGGCATTCTGACCCCCTAAGGGTCCGACGGTCCGGTTGGTGAGTCAATCAAAAAACTAGACGCATGTATTCGTGCGACATATAAGTGAGGACGCAGGGTGACTCGCAAGAAGGGCAAACAGCTGAACTGGGGTGTCGAACGTCGATATGAGTTCATCGAGTTTCGCCTGTTTTGGAATGGGCGGATAAACCGAGGGGACTTGATGGACGCGTTTGGGGTTTCAACACAGCAGGCATCGCTGGACCTGAACGCCTATATTGAACAGGCTAAGCGCAATCTCGTCTATGATAAGAGCCTGCGCACATATCTGCGCGGCAAGCACTTCAAGCCCAAATATCTCAAGCCTGATGCGGAGGAGTATTTCGCTCAGCTGCGGGCGGTCGATCAGGGCTTGGTCAGTGCCGAGCAAAGCTGGATTAGCTTTTTCCCGAGTTTTGGAGCAACGCCCACGCCTGCGCGTGGTGTGACGCCTGAGACTCTGCGGGACGTGCTGGCAGCGATCCGCGAGCCAGCAGCCTTGCAGGTGACCTATCAGTCCATGTCGCGACCCGAGCCTAGCGCGCGCTGGATTGAACCGCATGCATTGGCCTTTGACGGGTTCCGCTGGCATGCTCGCGCGTTTTGTCAGAACGACCAAGTGTTCAAGGACTTCCTGTTATCGCGGATCGTTGAGATTGGCGAACAGGGGCCTGTGACCGCTGAGCCCAGCGCTGATGCGGCATGGCACGCAGAGATCGTGCTCGAGATTGGCCCGCACCCCGACCTCTCAGACAATCAGCGCCGCGCCATTGAGATGGACTACGGTATGGAACAGGGCAGGGCTCACATCGCGGTCCGCCGCGCGCTGCTGTTTTATGCCCTCAAGCGGCTGGGCCTGGATACTGACCCAGCGGCGCGCCGGCCTCAGGATCAACAGATTATCCTACTTAATCATGACAATGTGGTAAAGGTATCCGCATGAAACCGGTGGGCTTCTTTTGTTCGTTAATTGTTTGTCAATCAGATTATCGTTGCACCAGCTTTTATTATTGTGATCGCCCTGTTCGCCAGACACACACCAAAAACAAGAAAAATGAGAAACGCAGATGAGCACAAACACTTCCCTCGCCGATTTTATCTGGAAGAACGCGGACGACCTCTGGGGGAACTTCAAGCACGTCGACTTCGGCAAAATCATCCTGCCCTTTACCCTGCTGCGCCGCCTGGAATGCGTGCTGGAACCGACGCGGGACCAGGTGC
This sequence comes from Yoonia vestfoldensis, assembly GCF_002158905.1. NCBI lineage: Bacteria > Pseudomonadati > Pseudomonadota > Alphaproteobacteria > Rhodobacterales > Paracoccaceae > Yoonia > Yoonia vestfoldensis. Next base: position 3,129,274 of record NZ_CP021431.1, on the reverse strand, counting down.
GCGAAACCGTCAAGAACATGAAGGACAGCCCGATTGACCTGGGCGTGATCCTCCGGACCCAGACCGGGTACCCGTTCTACAACACCTCGAACTATGACCTGCGCAGCCTCGGCGCGACCCGGACCCGTCAGAACCTCGAGGATTACATCGCCTCATTCTCCGACAACGCCCGGGTCATCTTCGAGCAGTTCGACTTCGCGAACACGTTGGCCCGGATGGACAAGGCCGGGGTCCTCTACAAGATCTGTCAGAACTTCGCCGCCATCGACCTGCACCCGGACGCGGTTCCGGAACGGGTGATGTCCAACGTCTACGAACACCTGATCCGCCGCTTCGGGGCGGAGGTGAACGAGGCGGCCGAGGATTTCATGACCCCGCGCGACGTGGTCCATCTGGCAATCGAGCTGCTGCTCGACCCGGATGACCAGATGTTCATCGACAACCCCGGCCTGATCCGGACCCTCTATGACCCGACCTGCGGGACCGGCGGCTTTTTGTCCGACGGGATGGAACATGTGAACGCCCTGCGGGACCGTTACTCCATCGCACCGGTCATCGTGCCCTATGGGCAGGAGCTGGAACCGGAGACCCACGCGGTCTGTCTCGCCTCCATGCTGCTCAAGACCGTTGAGTCCGATCCGGGCCGGGACCTGTCCAAGAACATCAAGCTCGGCAGCACCCTGTCCGACGACAAGCTGACCTCTGACAAGTTCCACTACTGCGTCTCGAATCCCCCGTTTGGCAAAAAGTGGGAGCAAGACCAGACCGCCGTGGTCCGGGAACATCAGGAAAAGGGGTTCGAGGGTCGGTTCGGCCCCAAGCTGCCGCGCGTCAGCGACGGCTCGATGCTGTTCCTACTGCACCTCCTCAGCAAGCTGGAAGCGCCGGAGCGCGGCGGCGGGCGGGCCGCGATCGTCCTGTCCGGCTCGCCCCTGTTCAACGGGAATGCAGGTCAGGGGGAATCCGAGATCCGGCGCTACCTGCTGGAGGAGGACGTGGTCGAGGCCATCATCGCCCTTCCGACCGAGATCTTCTTCCGCACCGGGATTGGCACCTACATCTGGCTTCTGTCCAACAAGAAGCCGGTCCACCGGAAGGGGAAGGTCCAGCTGATCGACGCGACCGCGCTGTTCGAGCCCCTGCGTAAGAGCGAGGGGAACAAGCGCCGCCGGGTCGGGGATGACCAGATCCGCCAGATCGTTCAGATGTATTCCGACTTCGCCCCGATGAAGGAGAGCCGCCTGTTCGACAGCCGGGACTTCGGCTATCGCCGGGTGAAGGTCCTGCGGCCGCTGCGCAAGAAGATCGTGATCTCGGCCGAGGGGCTGGCGGCGCTGGCGGATGAGACCGCCTGGGGCAAGCTGACCCCGGACCAGCAGATCGGCTGGACCGCCCGGCTCAAAGAGATGATGGGCGATGCACAGGCCTGGGGCTGGGTCGACCCATGGGCAAAGAACGCGGCGAAGCGGGACGCGGGGCTCGGGAAAGTGAACGCAGCCCTGATCAAGGCGTTCCAGAAGGCGTTCGGTGTGCGGGATCCGGAGCTTGACCCGGTTCTGGACAAGAAGGGCGAGGTCATCCCCGATGATGACCTGATGGATTTTGAGAACATCCCGCTCGGCACTGACATCCGGGATTACATGGCGCAAGAGGTGCTGCCCCATGCGCACGACGCCTATGTGGATGAGGAGTTCCGCGACGAATACGACGGCCAGGTGGGCATCGTGGGGTATGAGATCAACTTCAACCGCTACTTCTATGAATACCAGCCGCCCCGGGATCTGGAGGACATTGACGCCGAGCTGAAGGCGGTCGAGGCGGAAATCGCGGCGGTGTTGGCGGAGGTAACGGAATGAACTTCGCGGAACAGCGCTTGTTACGAACAAACGGCGAATGGAACCGACAGAGGATCAAGCACCATATTAAGGGCTTTTTTGGTGGGGGGACGCCCTCAACCGAGAACCGGGAGTTCTGGACAAATGGAACAATCCCTTGGGTCTCGTCCAAGGACATGAAGGTGTCCCGTCTTCGGGAAACGCAAGATTACATCACCGCGGCGGCAGTCGCCGGCTCAGCGACAAATCTAGTCGAGCCCCGTTCGGTCTTGATGGTCGTGCGTTCGGGAATCCTGAAACATTCGATCCCTGTCGCGATCAATGACGTCGAGGTTGCCCTGAATCAGGACATCAAGGCGGTTGTTTTGAGAGATACGCTCGACGCAGAATTTTTCCTGTACTGGGTCACTGGTCAACAGCGCGATCTACTCCTCGAATGGGGTCAGCTGGGCGCGACCGTAGACAGCCTAAACATTGAAATCCTGCGCAACACGGTCATTCCGCTCCCATCCTTTGGGAGTCAAAGAAAAATCGTGTCCTTCCTCGACCGCGAAACTGGCCTGATTGACGGCCTGATCGAGAAGAAAACCCGGTTCATCGCTCTGCTGAAGGAAAAGCGGGCGGCCGTGATCACCCATGCGGTGACCAAGGGTATCGACCCGGATGCGCCGATGAAGGACTCGGGCGTGGACTGGCTGGGCCGGGTCCCCGCCCATTGGGATGTGGTCCCGCCGACCTCTCTATTCACCGAGAGTAAGGAGCGCGCGCGCGAGGGCGACCAGATGCTGTCCGCGACTCAGAAGTATGGTGTAATCCCGTTGGCAGAATACGAGGCGCTTGAACAGCGTCAGGTCACCATGGCCGTGGTCAACCTGAACATGCGCAAGCATGTTGAGGTCGGTGATTTCGTGATCAGCATGCGCAGCATGGACGGCGGGCTTGAACGCGCCCGCGCGGTTGGCAGCGTCCGGTCATCCTACTCCGTCCTGAAGCCCGGTCCAGACGTCGAAGGGCGGTTCTATGGCGCGCTGATGAAATCCAGCCTGTACATTCAGGCCCTACGCCTTACCTCGAACTTCATCCGCGACGGACAGGACCTGAACTTCGGTCACGTCCGCAAGGTGAAGCTGCCGAAGCCGGATCTTCGCGAACAGGCGGCTATCGCCGGCCATATAGAAGCCGAAACCGCCCGCATCGACGGCCTGATCTCCCTGACAGAGCGCAGCATCGACCTTTTGCGCGAGAAGCGCGCGTCGCTAATCACTGCTGCCGTCACCGGCAAGATCGACGTGAGGGCGGCGGCATGACTTTTGACGCGGACCGGTCGGTTTCTTATTGCTTTGGTAGGGTTCCTGCCCTATCTAATTTCTCAATAAGACCCGCCACGCCTCGGACGAAACCTCGGTTTCGCACTGCGCACCCCGGCGGGTTACTTGTTTTCGGGGTATCGCTTTCGCGGCACAGGGGTGTCGCATGAAGTTCGAAAAACCCGCCGTTTCTGTCCATAACCAGATCGAACTCCTCAAACGTCGCGGCATGACCGTCGGTGATGAAGCCCAAGCACAGCACTACCTGAACTTCATCTCCTACTATCGGCTGCGGGCCTACTGGCTGCCATTCGAGGTGCCCGCAGCGAACAATGGCGATCACGCCTTCCGCGACGGGACAACCTTCGAGGATGTGCTGACGCTCTATATCTTCGACCGCGAACTGCGGTTGCTGGTCCTCGACGCCATCGAGCGGGTCGAAGTGGCCTTGCGCGCGCAATGGGCGTATTACATGGCGATGACCTATGGCCCCCATGGCTATCTCGAACAGGGCCACTACTCAGCAATCCGACATCATGCAAAAGACGTCACTGCGTTGGAGAAAGAATTCAATCGCTCCGAAGACACGTTCGCAATCCACTATCGTGACAAGTACACCTCGCCCAAGCTGCCGCCGGTCTGGATGGCGGCTGAGGTTATGTCCTTCGGACTGTTGTCGAAATTCTACGGCAACTTGAGAACTCGCGCGGACAGAAAAGCAATTGCTGATCCGTTTGCATTGGATGAAGCAGTTGTCACGTCCTTTGCGCACCATATTAGCACGGTGCGTAATATCTGCGCCCATCATGGCAGACTTTGGAACAAGCGTTTCACTGTGACGATGACCACACCAAGATTTCCTGCAAAGCTGCCCGTCGCCATGCGAGATGCCGATCCGCGCTATCTGCACAACACTCTGGTGACGCTCGATTATCTTTTGGCCCTGATCGCACCGGGCAATGAATGGAAACAGCGCCTTGTTGCGCTGATCGACGGCTGCCCGTTGGCTGATCCTGCCAGCATGGGCTTTCCAGCGGATTGGCGCGTCGGATCGGTATGGAAGGTATGAAAATACCGGTTACTGCCCAATCAAAGCTGGCAAAACTCCTGAAAGAGGTGGCCGCATGACCACAAGCGAAACCTTTGGCCGGACCATCCAGCTTTTCCTGGTCGACGGGAAACCAACGGGCCTGCGCAAGGCGACGATCCACGGTTGGACGGGGCTGTTGTTCGTCAGCGGCGCCTCGGCCTTCGGCGAGCTAACCGCTCGGTCAGAGGTGGACCGGACCGGGGTCTACATCCTGTCCGGCCCGGACCCGGACAAGCCCGGCGTGACCCGGGTCTATATCGGTTCAGGCAACTCAGTATCCGAGCGGATCGAACAGAGCGCGAAGAAGCGCGACTTCTGGGAAACCGCGATCACCGTCACCACCAGCGACGACGACCTCTCGAAGGGGCACGCCGAATACCTCGAGGCGCGGCTGATCCGGGTTACCACGCAGGCGGGCCGGGTGACGCTTGACAACGGCACCCAGCCCGACACCGACCGCCGCCGCCTGCCTGAGGCGGATGTCGCGAACATGGAACAGTTCCTCGCGAACCTGGGAATTATCCTGCCGGTCATCGGGCTCGACATGCTGAAACCTCAGCCTCGCGCGGTGACTCAGGTCGCGAAACTCGCTAATGATAAGACCGCCGAAGAGGTCCATTTCGAGATCCGCCACAAGAGTGGCGTCCAAGCGACTGCGGTCGAGGAAGACGGGGAATTCGTTGTTTTAGAAGGCTCCGAGGCCCTGATCGGAACCGGGTATGTCCAGCAGAGCTATGGCGGGCTAAAGGAAAAAATGATCGTCGAGGGTGTGCTGATCCCCCACGCGGAGGACAGGATGCGCTTCGCTAAGCCGTGGCCGTTCGGCAGCCCTTCGGCCGCGGCGGCAGTGGTGCTGGACCGGAACAGCAACGGGCGACTGGAATGGAAAGTCCGGGGATCAAAGCTGAATTATCACGAGTGGCAGCAGGCACAGGCTTGCGGGTCGGAGGTGACGGAATGAGCGACCTGCATCACGAGAAACATCTCGAGGCCTATATCGTCCAGAAGCTCGCCGCCGCTGGTTGGCTGGTTAGCACGACCGACGCCTATGACGCGGAGCGTGCCATGTACCCGGAGGACCTGGAGGCTTGGCTCCGGGCCACTCAGCCCCAGAAATGGGACCGGATCCAGGCGACGAACGGTGACAAGACCCTCGAGGTGATCATGGACCGGCTAGATACAGCCCTGGAGAAGCAGGGGATGATCCAGACCCTGCGCCGGGGCTTCTCGATCGCGGGCGGTGGTCACCTGGACCTGTCCGAGGCGGCGCCGGAGGACGAGCGGAACGAGAAGGTCCTGCACCGCTACGCGTCGAACCGACTGCGGGTCGTTCCGCAGCTGAAATACCACCCCGGGCGCGAACTTGCCATCGACCTCGGCCTGTTCCTGAACGGCCTGCCGCTCGCCACGGTCGAGCTCAAGACAGACTTCACCCAGTCGGTCGAACACGCGAAGGCTCAGTACCGCCGCGACCGGCCCCCGGTCGACCCGATCACGAAACGCAAGCACCCGCTCCTGACCTTCAAGCGGGGCGCCGTGGTCCATTTCGCGATGTCGGACAGCGAGATCTGGATGACCACGAAGCTCGCGGGCGACGATACCTTCTTCCTCCCCTTCAACAAGGGGAACGACGGCCGGGCCGGTAACGCGGCCCGGGCCGATGGGGAATACCCGGTCGCCTATTTCTGGGAGGAGATCTGCCAGCCGGACGCGTTCCTGCGGATCTTCCACAGCTTCGTCTATGTCGAGAAGAAGAACGTGGTGGACCTGAAGGGGAACTGGTCGGTCAAGGAGACCCTGATCTTCCCGCGGTTTCACCAGTTTGACGCGGTCAACAAGATGATCGCCGATGCCAAGGCGAAGGGGGCCGGGCACCCCTACCTGTGCGAGCACAGCGCCGGATCCGGCAAAACCTCGACTATCGCCTGGACGGCGCATGACCTGGTGAAGCTGCGCCGGGATGACGGGACGCCGATTTTCGACACGGTGATCATCGTGACAGACCGGAACGTCCTGGACGGTCAGTTGCAGGACGCGGTCCAGCAGATCGACCACCAGAAGGGGTTGATCGCCGCCATCGATCGGGAAACTTCGTCGAAGTCGAAGAGCGACCAGCTGAGCGTGGCGATGCTGAAAGGCACGCCGATCATCGTGGTGACCATTCAGACCTTCCCCTTCGCGATGGAGGCGATCCTTACCGAGCGGTCGCTGCGGGACCGGAACTTCGCGGTGATCATCGACGAGGCGCACAACTCCCAGACCGGGAACACGGCGTCCAAACTTCAGGCGACGCTGTCCCTGTCCGCGCGGAAGGACGCGGCGGATATGACGGTCGAGGACATCGTCCTTGAGATCCAGCGGGCCCGAAAACGCCCGGCGAACGTGTCCCATTTCGCCTTCACGGCGACCCCGAAGCATTCGACCATGATGCTCTTCGGACGCCCAATGGACCCTTCACGCCCGGCCGGGAACGACAACCTGCCGGTCTCATTCCACAAATACGAGATGCGGCAGGCAATCGAGGAGGGGTTCATCCTCGACGTGCTCCGGGGATACGTCCCCTACAAGACCGCTTTCAACCTGGGCCAGGAGATCGTTGAGGAGAAGAGGGTCGACGGGAAGGCGGCCAAGCGGGCGCTGGCGAAGTGGATGACGCTGCATCCGACGAACGTCACCCAGAAGGTCCGGTTCATCATCGAGCACTTCTCGAAGAACGTGGCCCACCTGCTGGACGGGAAGGCGAAAGCGATGGTCGTCACCAGCTCCCGGGCATCGGCTGTCAGGTACAAGCGGGCCTTCGACGCCTTCATCGCCGCGAACCCCGCCTATGGTAACATCCGGGCCCTTGTCGCCTTTTCGGGGAAACTGACCGGGCGCGAGGTGATGCACACGAACGATGACCTTCTGAAGGGGGACGCGTTTATCGTCGAGGAGGACGCGGAGTTCACCGAGGCGAACATGAACCCGGACGCAGCCGGCAAGGACCTGCGCCACGTCTTCGACCGGCCGGAGTACCGTGTCATGCTGGTTGCGAACAAGTTTCAGACCGGGTTCGACCAGCCGAAGTTGGTCGCGATGTACGTGGACAAGAAGATCGCGAACGCTGTGGAGATCGTTCAGACCTTCTCCCGCCTTAACCGGACCTTCCCCGGGAAGGACCAGACCTTCGTCATCGACTTCATCAACGACCCGGACGTGGTCCAGGCCGCCTTCGCGCAGTATGATCGGGGCGCCCGAATCGAGGAGGTTCAGGACCTCAACGTCATCTATGACCTGAAGGGCTTCCTTGACGATCAGGGACTCTATGTCGACCAGCATGTACTCGACTTCCAGCGGGCCCGGTTCCGGACCGCTGCTGCCGCCACCAGTGGAAAGGATGACGAAGCGGCACATAAGGCGATGTTCGCGGCTACCCAGGAGCCGACGGACGCCTATAACTTGCGCCTCGCCGAGCTGCGGGACCGGGCCAGCGAGGCCGAGGACGCTTGGCAGCGCGCCAAAAGCGCCGGTAACGAGGACGGGATGAAGCGCGCGGATCATGAGCGCGAACAGGTCGAGACGGCGATCGTCTCCCTTACGGATTTCAAGGCAGGTCTGGCCCGGTTCGGTCGGCTCTACTCCTATATCGCGCAGTTGGTCGACCTCGGAGACCCGGACCTCGAGACCTTCGCTGCCTTCGCCAAGCTGCTGGCGAACCGGCTGGACGGGATCCCGCCCAACCAGATCGACCTGCACGGGATCGCGCTCACCGGATACCAGATCGCGGAACGCGAACCGGTCGAGGGTGAAGCCGAACCCGAGGAGCCCATTCTCCAGCCCGACAAGGGGGGCGGTGGAGGCAGACGTCCCGGCGCGTTGCCGGTCTACATCCAGGAGCTGATCGAGCGGCTGAACAGTCTCTTCGGTGAGGCGAGCCCGATCGAGGATCAGGTCGCCTTCGTGAACCAGGTGGCGGCGATCACCCGCGAAAACCGGGTGGTCATGGCACAGATCGAGAAGAACACAAAGGACCAAGCGATGAAGGGTAACCTGCCTGGTGCTGTTCAGGCGGCGGTGGTCCGGGCTATGTCCTCGCACAACGCCCTCGCGACGCTGCTCCTGAGTAAGGACCGGCAGGCCCTGCCAATCCTCGAGGGGGTCATCTACGAGATCCTGAAGCGTGGAGAAGCGCTCGGTCTGGGCGAGTAAAAACAAATCTTGAAAGATAGCCGTATGCAAGACCAATCCCGCCCCACCAATCTTTCCGGCCTACTCGGTGACGCTCGTCGCCGACTTGTGGAAACAGGCACGCGGAACCGACTTATCCATGTGAACCGTTCATCCAAGCGGTCAAACGCACTGGACATCGATGGTGAGCGCACGGCCGACATCTTCGATCTTGTCAGGGCTCAAGGAAAGCGGATGCGTTTCCTGGCGCGAGATGAAGAAGACGCTGACGATGAAGGTGACAGCGAGGGCCTCTTGCTGTCCGTTGGTGACGCCGATAGTTCAGCGCGATACCAGGATCAATTCCTCGAAACTCGGCTTGGGCAGGAAGCACTTCAGCGCCGACTGCTGCGGTTGTTCACGGACGCCCGCACGTCAGAGGAAGAGCAGGGCTTCAACATCCTTTACCTTGCGATGGGTTTTCTGCGCTGGTACGAAAGTGAGAGTTCGCAGACCCTGCGCGAGTCCCCACTCATCCTGCTTCCGGTCGAGTTGGTCCGAGATGAACGGCGAGCGACGTTCGATCTGCGCGCGCGTGATACCGAAATCGTAACGAACCTTCCTCTTCAAGAACGCTTGAGGGCTGATTTCGGGTTTGAGTTGCCAGAGATTGCCGAGGACGAAACATTCGCTCCAGAAGCCTATTTCGACGATCTGGGTGAGCGCATCGAAAATCGAACCCGCTGGTCGATCGATCGCGATGGCATGCAGCTCGGCTTTTTTTCGTTCTCGAAGCTCTTGATGATGCGAGACCTGGAGCCAGTGCAATGGCCAGAGGGTGCGTTCGAGGATCACCCGGTTCTTGGTGGACTTCTCGGAGGTGGGTTCGAACGATCAGAGCCACTTTTCGGTCCCCAGGAACCGCTTGATCCTCGGCTTGCCCCTTCGGATCTGTTGCATGTGGTCCCAGCGGATGCGTCTCAAACCCGCGTCATCGAGGAGGTGCGTGCGGGGCGCAATCTTGTCGTTCAGGGGCCGCCGGGAACAGGCAAATCGCAGACAATTGCGAACATCATCGCGGGCGCTGCCCATGACGGAAAGACCGTGCTTTTCGTGGCCGAGAAAATGGCTGCGCTGTCGGTCGTGCATGACCGGTTGCAGAAAGTGGGCCTGGGTGACCTATGCCTTGAGATTCATTCACGCGCCGCGAACAAGAAGGTATTCCTTGAGGAACTCGCGCGCACATTGAACGCTGGGCGAGCAGCGCCAGAGATGCCGGAACCGCCAGATGCGCTGCGCGAGGCACGAGACAGGCTGAACAGTGTCAGCGCGCTGCTGCATGAACCCGTTCCCGGGTATGCCTTCACGCCATATCGGGCGATGGCGGAAATTACCCGTTTCGTGGGCAAGGAACTGCCGCCCCCTAGGCTGGCCCGTGACGGATTGGCCGCTCTTGACGACGCAACCCGGCGAAATCTTGCGGATCGTGTGGCAGCCTATGCAGATCTGCTTGAATCATCCGGCCCGCGGCGAAGCCATCCATTCGCGGGTGTTGGATCAACGAGCTTGCAGCCGACCGATCTGCAGCGACTAGAGCCCGAGTTGCGCCAAGTATCGGAAGCCATCAAGCAGCTGCAACTGACGGCTTCGGACTTGGCGGTGTCGACGAGTAGGGCTGAGCCGTCGTCACTGCCGGATTGCCTCACCTTGCGAGACCTTCTGCGTGCAGCGGCTAATAGGCCGGCAGATGCCCAAGACGCGACCGCGGTTCTGCTATCGCAAGCGAGCGATCCTCGCCTTCAGGAAGCCCTCAGCGCTGGCCGCGCGTGGGTAGAGGCGCGCGAAGCGGCCGACACGCGTTTTACCGAGCCGGCGTTCGGGATTTCAGCCGATACGTTGCGCGCCCGATTGGCACCCGGCGTGGGTTCATTTTGGGCACGGCTCTTCGGAACCTATCGCTCGGCCAGCAAAGAGCTCGCGACTGTCTTGAGCGGCCCCCTGCCCAGCGCGCCTGCAGATCGCCTTAAGCATGTCGACGAACTCGTTGCTGTTCAACGTCGACGAAAAGAGCTGGCGGATGAGGAAGGCTGGCTCAAGGAGGTCCTGGGCTCAGCGTGGCGCGGCGAACGCACGCCTTTCACATCGCTCCTCGCTCAGGCCGAATGGCTGGGACGGATCGCAGCAATCGTTCCGTCCGCTGACGCTGAGAGTGTTGATCGGATTAGCGCTGCAGCCGCTGGTGAACCCGAATTGACCGCCGCTTTGGATGGCTTGGCCTCGGTGTTGGATCCGCTGGTGGCAAGGCTTGCAATCAACTGGCCAGAAGGTGATGGCATATCCCTTGAAACGCTGGGGCAGCGCATCGACGCCATGCGCGTCGCCCTTGATCGTTTCGGCGAATGGGCCCGCCTCACGCATCTATCAGGTGAACTGGAGAGCAACGGCCTCGGGTCTCTGATCACGATGTTGGACGTAGGTGAGATTTCACCTGACAAGGCGGTGGACGAGTTTCTATTTGCAACCGCAGAGGCACGCTGGGAAGCAGCCCGTGCGGCGCTCCCAGGCATGAACGAACTCGCCTATCTGGATCGTCATGCGCTCGTGGAGGCATTTCGTGGTCTTGAGGCTGCACGGCTTGATGAGACCAGGCTACTTGTTCGCTCGAAGCACCTGGCACAACTGCCAACAGGTGCTGCTGGGCAGATGGGCTTCCTGCGCGGGGAGATGGCAAAGAAGCGCCGGCATCGGCCGATCCGCCAAATGATGAAAGCTGCCGGGCAAATGGTGCAGAGGATCAAACCGGTCCTGCTGATGAGCCCCATCTCCATCGCGCAATATCTGCCGCCGGGGGCCGCGCAATTCGACTTGCTGGTTATCGACGAGGCCAGCCAAGTCCGGCCCGAAGAGGCGCTGGGCGCGATTGCGCGTTGCCGCCAAATCGTAGTAGTCGGCGATCAAAAGCAGCTTCCGCCCACCAGCTTTTTTGATCGGATCGCCGGATCTGATGATGTGGAGTTGGATGAGGAAGCCGAGGAGGAAGTCCGCACTGCGACTGCGACGGAGATGGAGAGCGTCTTGACGCTCTGTGAAGCCCGCGGCCTCAACCCGGCAATGCTCGAATGGCATTATCGTTCGCGCGATCCATCGCTCATTATGGTCAACAATGCAGAGTTCTATGACCACCGTTTGATCCTACCGCCGTCGCCAGTGCAAAATGATCCTGAGTACGGGCTCGCATTTCAGCGCGTGCCCGGTGTCTATACGAGCCGATCTCGCGGGACGGGTCGGCCTGGCACCAACCGGATTGAGGCCGAGGCCGTCGCAAAGGCGGTTGCAGAGCACGCGCGCACCCGCCCCGACCTTTCCCTTGGGGTGGTCGCCTTCTCAAAGGCACAATCTGACATGCTGACAGAGGTACTCGAAGTCGCCCGGCGCCAAGACGAAATCCTCAATGACTTCTTGCGCGAGGGGCGGTCGGAGGATGTCTTCGTCAAGAACATCGAAAACGTGCAGGGCGACGAGCGCGATGTGATCCTGATTTCGGTCGGGTACGGTCCGGCCGAGCCAAATGGTCGCCTCACGTCCATGTCCTTCGGGCCTATGAATGGCGAGGGCGGCGAGCGTCGCCTTAACGTTCTCTTCTCGCGTGCCAGGACACGCTGCGTTGTCTTCTGCTCGTTCGATCCCAATGACATCGACACCAGTCGAACTAGTCGCGATGGGCCGAGGGTGCTTAAGCGCTTTCTCGAATTTGCGCGGAGCGGACAGATGGCCCAGCCGCAGGCAACAGGCGAATTGCCTGACAGCCCGCTCGAGTCTGATGTGGCTGATGTGATCGAGCGTCTTGGCTACCCTTGCGATCATCAGGTTGGGGCCGCTGGCTTCCGGATCGATCTTGGTGTGCGGCATCCTGAACAGCCGGGCCGCTACATCCTCGCAGTTGAATGTGATGGTGCCACATATCACTCCGCTCTTTGGGCCCGTGAACGTGATCGCCTGCGTCAGGATGTCTTGGAAGGCCTCGGCTGGCGTTTCCACCGGATCTGGAGCACCGATTGGTTCCATCGCCGTACTGCTGAAATCGAGCGTTTAAGGGTTGCTCTCCAGGCTGCTGCTCTTGCAGATGGGCCAGCGTTTTCGGGTGCAAATACGGGTGGCCTGAACGCGCCTGTTGCAGAAGCGGTTTCAGAGCCATCCGCTGAGGCCGTCTTGCCGCCACCGCCCGAGCTCAGCGCGCCAGCTTATGTGCCGTCGAACTTCATGATGAAAATGAGGGTGGAGCCCCATGAGGCGGCTATGAATGTGCTTGTTGATCTGGTGACGAAGATTGTCACTTCGGAAGGTCCAATTCACCGTGATCTTGTTGCTCGCCGGGTCGCTGCTGCTTTTGGTAAGGCGAGGACCGGCGGACGCATTCAGACGGCTTCAGACAAGGCACTCGGTCGTGCTGTTCGGTCTGGTGGCATTTTAATGGATGGTGATTTCGCGGTGACAGATGCCCAGCGCGATGAGTGCCCAGTGCGGGATCGGTCAGGCGAAGGTGCTCCGACTAAGGCCGATCTAATCCCCCCGCTGGAGACTCGAGCCGCCGCTGCGCGCGTAATTGCAGAAAGTGGTGAAATGCCCCGCGATGATCTGATTGTAGCAACTGCGCGCATCCTTGGCTTTGCCAAGACTGGCAGAGAGCTCCATGCTCAGATTGATCGGGCATTGCCTAAGAGGCCAACGTGAGCACCTTGTATCGAAGGGTTGGGCACTAAAGCATGTTTGGCCTGGGCAAAAAAGACGAAGATGGCAAACAGGTCCGAATTGAGCACCGTGGAAAGTATACGCGTGCCTCGCGCACTGGCGGTGTTGCGGTTCGCGGTGAGAAGAAGGTCGGCCCGGTCAATCTGACCGCCAATTCGTCCACTTCTTCTGCCTCAGCCAAGGCGGGCGCGATCTGCGCGCCAAGCGTGCCGGCAGCACCCACAATGCCCAGCCCGATCTGGGCATTGGCCGCGGCAACAATCCGGCTTTGCTCAGGGCTGCCCGCGGCGCGCGCAGGTGCGACCTCGCGCGGTGCGGCGTGCTCCAGCGCCTCTGTCAGCGCCACATCGATGATTGGCACGAGCGGCAGCGCATGGTCATCGCGGAAGGCAAGGATGGCCGCGCGCGTACGGGGCCCTATCATACCGTCAACCGTTCCCACCTCGTGATAGCCAAGTGCACGCAAACGGGTCTGCACATCGCGGACGCTCAGGGTGACGGCAGGCGCCACATTGCCAGCGCGCCGGATACCCAAGAGTTTCGAGACCGGGTAGCGCTTCACATTGACCGCATCAGACTGATTGCCGCCCAAGCCCCAGACCCATGGCCCTTCGATGCGTTCGATAAAGAACACATGCCCCTGCCAGCTCGCGCTTCCCCGCGGGATCACCCCGATATCGCCGGGCTGCGCATCCACGATCTCTACCGAGATGCCCCAGTTGAGATAGGACCGTGCTGTCAGCTTGCGGGTCGAGCGCATGCCGGCCTGCTCAAGGCAGTGCCCCACAAAGGCCGCGCACCAGGCCACGCTGTCGTGCTCCACCCAGTCGTGGCCGACACTGGCATACATTGCCACGATCACAGGGTTGTTCTCAGGGCCTGGGACCTCGGTCGTGCCGATATAGCCGCGGGCAATCTCAAAAGGTGTCATCATGCTCTCCCATGCAAAAGCAAAGCGCCGCCTCCAAGGGCGGCACTCTGGTGTTTTTGACTGTGTTGGACTTGTGGTCAGATCGGCGCGGCGCGGCTTATTTTTTGCGGCAAAGCCACGCCGTCATCAGGGCCTCCGCCCCCCGCGGCCCAAGATACGCCAGCGTCGCCACAAGCCCCGTGCGTACCGGCTGGCCAAGATCAAAGTGGCTTGCGATGGCCTCGCCAATAATCGCCATGCCGATAGCGACAGGGATTTCCCACAAAAGCTCTTTGCCAAAAAACCGCCGCCGACCAAGCTTGACCTCGCCCGAGTGATACATCAGCCGCCCGGTAAAGGCCCCGATCAGCGTCGTGACTGCTCCGCCAAACAGGCTGTTCAACGTTTCTAAAAAGCCCGGCTCGGACATGAACACCTTCCTTATGGTTGCGGTGGGAGGACAACTTGCGTTGATCGTATTTTGGTCTATATTCAGACCTGTTTTTAGACCTATTTAGGAGAACACCATGCAACGGGTCGAAGCCAATGTCGCTGTGAGCGTCTCGGACCTCAAAAAAAACCCGTCGCAGGTCATGGCTATGGCGCATGGCGAGTCCGTTGCCGTGCTGAACCACAACCGTGTCATGGCCTATATGGTGCCGGCCGCGCGCTATGAGGCAATGATGGAGCATCTTGACGATTTGGAGCTGGCCGAGACGATCAAGCACCGTGCCGACGAGACACCGGTTCGGGTCAGCTTGGATGAGCTATGAGCTGCAATTCCTGCCGTCAGCCCTCAAAGAGTGGGACAAACTTGGCGCAACGCTGCAGTCGCAGTTCAAAAAGAAGCTAAAAGAGCGACTGGCTCAGCCCCATGTTGTTGCTGACGGCCTGCACGGCATGCCGAGCCACTACAAAATCAAGCTGCGCAGCGCGGGCTATCGCCTCGTTTACCGCGTTGAAGACACCGCTGTCACGGTAACGGTGGTGGCTGTGGGCAAACGCGAGCGGAACGCCGTTTATAAGGCAGCACAGAAACGTGCTGACCCTTAATATTCCCCGCCGTCGAGCAACGCCTCAAACGCGGCATCAGCCACATTGCGGATCTTGAGCGTCGGCGGTGTAGTGCTTGTATCGACCCAAAGCATCCCCGGCGCAGTCGCCGCAGGCTCAACAGTACCGCTGCTGGTCGATCTTAGCGCTGCGATGATCTGGTTGATCTGCGCGCGCACCGCCGCGCCATTGTCATTGATGATCACAAAGCTGGGAACTTGGGGCATTGATGGGTATCCCGTTTCTCTGGGCAAAAGTTACGCGTGCCTTCGCGTTGGAGACGAAGTCGACAGGCAGCGATGGGGCGCCCCGCATAAACGGGATCTCCCTTAGGCCACCTCATCTGCTATCAGCCGCAATTCCGACACGATCGGTGTGAATGCGGGGTCGTTCGTTCTGAGCCAGGCCCGCGCCTCGACCGCGCGCGCCTCGATCTCGCTATTGTCGATCCTGCCCCATGGGCCCCAAAGGGGGGGTGCCGCTGCTGGATCGTCATCGGTTTCCCGGACCTCGAGCACGACGTCGATATCGGCGCCTTCCGAGCCGTCGAAGTCAGCCCAGCTATCTATTGGTGTCATGCGGTCATCGATGTAATCCGACAGGGCGGAGGCACCGACCAAGATGTCCGAGCGCAAGCGCACGCGTCTCAGCGCCCCAAAATCGAGGATCCCATCGAACTGGTAGAGCCCTTCGGTTGCCAGAACGACAGGGCTGCCTGCCGCGTCGGTCCCAGTCTCCAGTTTCAGCGTGCCTGCAGTGGTCACAAGACCGGTTTTTTGACCAGGAAAGCCCGGATCCGCCGACAGCGTATTGAGCTGGGCAAAGCTCAGAATCTGCACGCCCTTGGTCGTCACTGTGCTGACGGGACCAATCCGTCCCTCGCTGTCCTCGGCGCGCAGCAAGTAAGTCCCGGGTTTGAGCGGCACGACCGCAATGGCCTCCCCGCCCGAGACACGGTCCATCAGCGTCGAGTTCGCCCAAGAGGCATTTGCATCCTTGCTATGGCGAATGATGACGCTGCCACCCACGCGGACATCTACATCGACTGCCCGCTGCCATTTCAAAACGGCTAGACCACCGGCCGACTGGATGGTCAGACCCTCGAGTGCCGCTGGCGGGGCCGTCAGCCCGACCACCTCCCGCGTTCCCTCGCGCCAGGGCGAGGAGACACCCAGCACAGAGAGTGCTTTGACGCGGAAGTCCCATTGCCCTGGCGCAATGTCGCGCAGCTCGATCAGCGTGCCGGTGGTGCGCCCATAATCTTGCCAATCGCCGCCATCGCGGCGGGCCTCGAACTGGTAGCTTTCAACAAAGCCGCTTTGGGCTGCAGTCCAGCGCACCCGCAACAGCACCTTTACGGCCGATCCGTCCCGCGTGACGTAGAGCTCTTCCTCGCCTTGCGGTGCGCCAGGCGGTGCAATGTCAAAGGCCGAGGGCAGCGTGGTGCGCGGGGCGGCCGCATAGATCTGTTCCTCAGAGGCGTCCCAGTCATAGACCAAGGGCGAGGTCTCGCGCAGCAGAAGCTCTGGTGCGATCCGCGGGCCGGACCCGACCTGGGTCAGGTCCAGCCGCACGGCCTCCACTTCAAAAGGTTTGCCGTCATTTGGATCCGGCCCGCCAAAGCCCCAGCGGGAATAGCGCAAGAGCGT
This sequence comes from Yoonia vestfoldensis, assembly GCF_002158905.1. NCBI lineage: Bacteria > Pseudomonadati > Pseudomonadota > Alphaproteobacteria > Rhodobacterales > Paracoccaceae > Yoonia > Yoonia vestfoldensis. Next base: position 3,112,535 of record NZ_CP021431.1, on the reverse strand, counting down.
CGTCTCGCCGGCTGTCACACGCCAGGCCTTGAGCTTGCCGGCAAACCGCACACTCATCTGCCGCCGTGCGCGCTCCAGCGCGATCTTGGCCAGACGTTGCGCCATCGCCGCCGAGATGGTGAAGGGCAGCGCGATATCGCGCCAGACCTGCTCGCCGCCATCCTCGGTGAGGTAAGCATCAGAGGCATAGGCTGGAAAGTCATCAGGCTGCCAGTTGTTCTCTGGGCTCACAAACTGGCCGCGCACCGCGTTGAAGTTTGCAGCGCGGGTTTGCCGCGTGGTCAGCGTCATGCCCCCCTCGCGCACATCATCGGCTGTGAGCAGGCTTGATGGTATGCGGTAGGCGCCTGCGCGTATCCGCCACTGGCCTGCCTGCCAGATGCAGCGCCCGGCCATCGCGGTCAACATCGCCTCGATGATGGTCTTGGGGGTTTCCGAGAGCGAGACGACGCCATTGCAGCTGTAACGCGGCTCGGTACCACCGCCTGCCAAGGCAATCTGTTCATCACAGATATTGGCGGCCTCAATCAGGCTGTCGGTTTCGATGCCATCCGGCGCGCCAATACCCGCCCCGATACCAAAGATGGGATGCGCCATATAATCTGCCACGCAGAGGGCTGCATTTTCGCTGTAGCCCCGCGCGCCCGTGCGTGGATCGAAGATATCGTCCTTGCCCTCCAGATCGACGGTGATGTTCGGGATCCCGCTTGGGAAGGCATCCGGATCATAGGTCAGGCGCAGATAGATCGCAGCACAGCCCGCCAATCTATGTGCGGCCGTCCAGAGATCAGGTGCTGCCGTGATCAGCCCCGCAAATGCGCTTTGATCGTCATGCCCGAGGCGTTTCTCGACTGCGAGCTTACCTGCCCACCTGCCTTGGGCCGTTCCGGCGGCATCGAGCGCCATCTCGCCCTCAAAATAGATCGCGCCGATGGATTGCACGCGATGGGCGGCCAGCACCACGACGAGGTGCAGGTCTTTGTCCTTGTCCCCTGTGGCATGCAGGAAGGTGATCACACCTCCTTTGCGCGTCCGACCATAAACCATCTGGCGCGGCATCACCGGCTCGCGCACCGTGACCGTCCGGGCTTGCAGCTCGATCTGGCCCACCGAGGGTTTCGGCATCATTGATTGCGCCGCCGCTGAGAGCAGCATCGACGCGCCGAAGTTGGCGGCAAAGCCGATCAGACCCGTCGCTGCAAAAGCGGCCGCTACGCCGCCTGCCGCGATCGCCGCACCGCCAAGTGCGACGGCGCCAAGAATAATGGGCGGCATGGATCAGGTTCTCCAAGCAAGACGGCAAGAGCTCAGCGGCAGGGTCACCAGTCCGTCAGGCGAGACAAAGGCAGCCCGCGCGCCAATACACACACCAAAGGCCTCGGGATCCCCGCCCAAAACAATATCACCGCGCTGTGCAAGCCGCGGATCGGGCAGCGGTTCGCCAAGCAGGGCGCGCCCACCGTCTTCGAGCCTGCGCCAGCCCAGACGACGTAGCACCCGCTGGCAGCCGCCGGGCGTGCGGTACCGCCCCCGCCAGCGTGCGGCATGGTCCGGGCCGCTCGTCAGATTGCGGCGCAGATCAAAAGCCCAAGTCGCGCAATCATGCTGGCCCCATGCAAAGGTCCGCGTGTGGGCCTCGGTTATGGCTGCGGCAAAAAGCTGTTCCCAATGCGGGATGCGCGTCCTCATTCTCATCCCCGCCCCCAGGTGATCTCACGGTCCTGAATCGCGGTGACATGCGCAAAGCCGAGATCGCCCGCAAAGAGCACCTGCTGGCTTTCATGGGTGTAACGCCAGTTGCGGGGTACATTCAGATCAATGAGGCGACTTTCATAGCTGATCGTGATCCGGCAGCTTTGCGCATCCTCCTGGATCTCCGGCACATCAAGGCGGCCCGAGAAGGCCTGCACGGGATCAGCGATGATCTGACGCTCCTCGGTCAGAAGTGCCAGCCAGATGCGCCCCGGCTGACCCTGGCGCGCCTCATCAATCGCAAGCCCCACCAGATCAAGCGGCACGCCCGAGAGCGAGACCGTTGTCCCGGTCGCCACAACATCGGAGGTCTCTTCCAGCGCACCAAGCCCCAGAAGCACACCGACGCCGGTCCAGGTCTTGCCGTCCCATTCCACAGGGCCAGCCCCTGTCCAAATCCGCACCATGCCGGAGGGGAAGGTGCCTTCAAACAAAATGGCAGGCCGGAGATCTGCCGCGTCAAGCGCAGCGGCCAATGCTGCTGTGAGCTCGCGGCTCATTAAATGGCCTCGCGTGCTGAGAGGGTAAACTGGTGACGCGCTGCACGCGCGATGCGGGTTGGCACCGACGTCGTAGGACGGAGCAGCACCTGCGGTCTGTTCACCTCCAAAGCTGTGTTGGCGGGCAGCGCGCTGCGAATGGCTGGAAAGATCGTCAGGGTCGCCAATCCATTGATGTCCGCTGTCACATCAAAGGCGATCTGGTGCAGGCGCGTGTCGCGCGCTGTGCCGATGGAGAGAAAGTCACCTGAGGCAACGGCCGGCAGGCCAGAAGGCCAGCCCAGTGTTTGGACAACGTTCCCGCCTGAGACCGGTGTCGCAAGCGTGATGGGATGTGCCAGAGCCTTGGGCTCAATTGCGGGATCGGTAAAAAGCAGCAGGCCTTTGCCCGATCCAAGCGCTGTCAGGGCCGCGCCAACCGAGCGTGCGAGAGGTCCGGATTGTGTGGCAAATTCGATATCATATTCCCACCACTCCCCGCCCCAGTCCTGCACCTCCATGCTGCCTGTAAACGGGGACGGTGTCTGGCTGGTGGCAGTCACCAAGCGCCGCTCGAGGCTTGCGACCCAGGTACGGGGCAGCTCTACAATGACGCTCATGCCAGCCGCCCCCGGCGCATGGCGTTGCCCACAGCGGCCAGCGCAATCCGCTCGAACTCGGGCTGGGCGCTGCGCATCGCCGCCGCAATCTGTTCAGCCACCCCCATCTGCGCGCCGCGCGCATCGACATTGAGATTTACGGCCACAGGAATGCTCGTCCCTGCGCCGCGGGCGACCTCTGCGCGCGACAAAACACGCTCGCCTCGCTGCAAAATGGTGGGGACCTCGTCAGGGCGGAGCCCTGCCCAACCACCGGCATGCATGCGGGGGGCCGCGGCAAAGATGGCTGCGGGGACGGCGCGTGTATGGCCCGAGAGCCCAACCATGCCACCGTTATGAGAGACCGCGGCTGCAACAGACCCACCGCCGCCGAAAGCCCCTGCGAGCGCATTGGCGATCGGTCCTAGGACGGCGCGGCGGAAGGCTAGCACCGCCAGATCCGACAAGATCGAACGCACCAGGCTTTTGAAGTCGAGCTTGCCCGTCTCGACAAAGCTGCGGAACGCACTTTCGGCGCCAGAGAAGGCGCGCGATAAGGTTTCCCCAAGGCCCTTGCCCCAGTTGAGCGCATCGCTGGCATAGGACTTCAAAGCCTCAGAGACCGCGCGCCAGCCGGTGACAATCTGTGCACCTGCGCCAGCAGATGCACCGCCTGCGGCTGTGACAGCTTGGTTCAGCCTGTCAGCGGATGCAGTGGCCTCGTCAAGGGCGGCGGCACCGTCCTCGCCTACACCCGCAACAGCATCGCGCAGCGCGGCCCAGGAGGTTAGTGGGACTGTCGCACCAGTCGCAAGATCAGTGGCGGCCTGCCGGTAGGTATTGGCAGTGGCTAGCGCTTCTGCTGCAATCCCATCAAGGCCCAGATCAGGTGCCGAAAGCGGATTGTCAGCGAAGGCGCGGCGGAAGGCGTCAGCGGCAGCCGTTCCGGCATCGGCTGAGGCGCCCGAAAAGGGATTGGCGATATCCCCGAGGCTGATCTCGCCAATCGCGCCAAAGGCGGTTTCAATGCCGACCGCCGCAAGCGCGTCGCGAATGCGGCCCGTGAAGGCATCAATCCGCGCAATCGCACCGTTGAGCATCGCCTCGATCCCGTCGAGCATGCGGTTGGCGGCAGAGAAGACCAGATCGCCGATCACATCCGGCAGGCGTGACCAGATTTCTCGGACGGCGAGAAGTGCCCCCTCGAAGGTGTTGGCTGTGGCGTTGCCAAAGGCGACAACACTCTCAATCGCCCCCGCCATGCCGGTGGCAGCATCGGATTGCAGATCATAGAACATCGCCGTGGCGCGTGCCCCGGCAGCCGCCGCCCCCATCTTGATCCGGTCCCAGACCTCAACAGCGACATCCTTCAGGAGGCGCATCGCCTCACCAAAACCGCCTGCGCCGGAAGCGAGGCGCGTGAACCAATACACAAGCTCTCCCGCACCAACGATCAGTGCCCCAATGCCAGTGCGGATCAACGCGCCGCGCAGAACCACCAGCGTCGTGGCCAGCCCGCGGACTGAGAGTGCAGCAACGGCCATTGCCGCCACCCAGCGTCCGGCGAGGAATGTCGCGAAGGTCCCCGCATAGACCGCGAGCCGGTCAAGGTTGGAAAGGACCGCATCAAAGGCCTGGCTGATCGGGCTCGTGGCAGAGGCCAGCGCGACAAAGCTGTTCGCGATTGCTTCCAAAGACGGGGCAAGTGCAACAGCAATCCTGTTGCGCACGCCCGTAAACACCTGGCCGATGCTCACGAGGGCCAGTTCTGCGCGGCGCATGGCCGCGATGGCATCCGCATCAAGCACCGCGCCTAGAGCTTGGGCTTGCATTCCAAGCCTTGTCATCTCCGCGCCGCCGTTTTGCAAAAGCGGAATGAGCCGCGTGGTATCGGACGCCATGGCCTCGAGATAGAAGGTCATCTCCTGTTGGCTCACGCCTGCCTTCTCAAGGCTTGAGACATAAAGCTGGAGCGCCTCGGGCCCGGAGAGCCGCGCAAACTGGTCTGCCGTCACGCCCACGCGCGGCGCGATGTTCTCGAAAAAATCCGCCATCGGCCCGCCGCCCGTTTGCAGGAAATCCCCCACGCGGTCATTCATATCCTTCAGGATATCGGCGAGCTTTTCTTGCTCGATCCCCACAGTGGCCGAGGCCGCCGCCCAACGTTGGAACACCTCCGGGTTGGCATTGGCCACCTGGGAGAGCTGGCCAATCTCATTGGCCGCAGCCACCGTCGAGCGGGTCATCGCAACGACAGCACCCGCCAGCGCTGTGGCCGCAGCAGTCGCCGCAATCTTGGCCCGGCGTGCAAAGGCCGCCATGCGGGCATTGGCCTGGTCCAGCTCGCGCGACAATCGCCCCATGCCACGAGTGCCTGCCTCGCCAACACCTTCCAACTCGGCGCGCACCTGGCGCCCGCCGGTCGCGGAGAGCCGGACAGAGACACGTTTTTCAGCCATGGTTGTGTTCAATCTCTTGGTTGGTTTTGCGCACCATCACCGCCTCAATCGGCGGCAGGAGTTCTGCGATGATCAGGGGCGAGAGCCCAAGGGCCGCCCCGAGTTGCAGGGCAGCAGCCATATCCCAGCCGAGCACAGCGCCGCCGCTCGCCCCACCAGCAACCCGCACCTGTCCGCCCAGCCGCTGAACCAGATCCCAGGTCTGCCAGCCCTCAAGTGTTCGCGGCGCATGCAGGCTGCGCGGGCATTCCGCGCAAACGGAGGGACACGCTGTGCAATACTCACTGCCCCCGCCGAACTCCCAGTCGGCGAGAGCGGTCAGGCGTTTTTTTCCGCATCCAGTATCAGCGCGCCTGCGATATATGTGGTCTGGAAGGCCTCGAAGATCGGCCAGAGCTCCAGAAGGGCATCGATGCCGTCATGCGAGATAGCCATTGGCACGCCGTCCTCATCGCCCACACCCTCCCAATCCTTCACGACGATGCGCGCCACTGCTTTGGCCACGATACGCGCGAGATCATCGTTGGAGGCACTACCTTCAGCATCCGCTGCTGCGGCGATGATCGCCGGATCGCTCCGTGCTGCCAGCATGATGGCGGTGGTCAGCGGCTCGACCAACAGGCGGACGCCGTGACCCAACTCGAGCCAGCGCGGCTCAGTGGATAGATTCAAGCGTAGCATGGTCAGTAAACCTCGCGGTCATTTGTAAGGGTGACGGTGCACATCCGGCCAAGACCTGGGTCGCTGGCAGCCTGCCAGTCGAAGGTCGCTTGCACGCCCTGCGGGCCGGAGATTTCTATTCGCGGCCGTGGCAGATAAACGGCATGCGCGGTGAGGGTCAGGCTCTCACCGGTGGGCAGCGTGTAGGAGAATGCAAGTTCGCAAGCCGCGCCATTGATTGCCTGGGTCACCAGCGTCTGATCGGCGAAACGCACGACAACATTACCCGTCAGGGCGGCGATGGAAGGGTCCGCCCCATCGATCTTGCCATCCGCTCGGATGGTCTCGATGCGGTCGAGATTGTTGGCATAGGTCAGGTCGGCCGAGACCACGTTCCCGATGTTCAAACCGTTTCGCGTGATCGCCCCGTTGAAATGCCCGAAGCGCTTCAGCGCGATATTGGAAGGCGTCCCTGCCGCACTGGTCGTGGCGATCGCCTCGCCCTGGGCCACGATGCTGGCCGTGGCTGTCAGCAAGCCTGATCGCGCCATCTGCCAGTTGAGGCTGTCCACCATGCAGCCGGAATACATCGCAAAGCGGGGCACCTCAGGCATGGCCGTCTCGACCGAGAACGACGGCAGAGCCCAACTTCCGGAACGGAACTCGTGGCTGTAGGGGGCCTCGGCGCCCGTGGTTGTCGGCGCTCCAAAAGCTGCCTTCAGCCAGAACCCGAACGCTTCCGTGTCGATCGGCACCACCACATTGCCATCCGCCGTCACAGCATCCTTGATCGGTGCCTGCGGGTCGCGGCCGTAGCCCAAGAGTTCCGAGGTCTGCAGCGGCTGTTCAGCCCCCAGCGTTGTGCTTGCAAAGGGCATTTTGGTATAGCCGCTCGCTGGCGGCGTGCCATAAGTCGTCTCGAACGCAAGCGCCATCTGCGCCCGCGCCCCTTGGGCTCTTGCCATTGTGAACTCCTTTTCTCACTGCATTGTCCGTGTCGTCTGGCACGCGATTGCACCGGCAATCAGAACGCGGCGTGGTCGCGCAACTGGGCCTCAAAGATTTTGCGAATAAGCCATAATCGTTTTGCCCGCTTGACCGCTGCGTAGAAATGCAAACACTTAGGCCAAGACTTTTAGAAGGCTGTCAGATCTATGTTTGCCAATCTACAAAACTCTGCTGATAAAACACCTGCTTCGCTAGCCGGCGCCGAGGCAGCAGCCGGTAATGGCCGACGATCCGTGCTGCATGAGGACATCACCGTAAATGGTACATTAACCAGTGAAGGCATTCTTGACGTAGCTGGCTCTTTTGAAGGCGATCTCACCGTTGAAACATTGGTTCTTGCCAGGACTGGCAAAATCAAGGGCAATGTCCGCGCCCGCAATGTGACAATTGAGGGTCATCTCGAAGGCACAATCTCGGCCATCTCAGTGACACTCAAGACCTCCGCACAAGTGACGGCCGATATTGTCACACAAAAGCTGGTCATTGAACCTGGAGCAATGATTGAGGGCCATGTCACCTCTCGATCCGCCCAAAAACCAGATCAAGAGAGCGGATCACCCGCCGCGTAATGCAGAATGATCGGGATGATCGCCGCTTTGATGGCGGCACTTCCCTCGACAGCCAGATCGACAGGCTCGGGCGCCTCTGCCTCGACCCAGTCGCACAACCCGCGCAAACTGCGGTCAGCAGAGACGGCTGCGCCAATGCGCCCGATTAGACGGTCGAACCGCGCATCACGCTCCTCACCCGTTTGCACGATCACCTCCAGTTCCGCGCGGTGCTGGTAATGATACATCAGCGGCGACAGTGTCACGCCTGGCTCGCCGGGGTTGCCGTCGCGCAGGATCATCAAACCGCTAGGCGGGATGCGCTCGGGCAGCACCTCGCCGCGCAGCACCGGCACATGTGGGACCGTGCGCAACAAGTCCGCCAGGGCGGTCAGGATGGTTTCGCGGCGGGAGGGCATTCATTTTTCCAATGCTTTTTGCTCGATCATCGCTGTCGTGGCAAAACAGTCGAAGTTAGAGGCAGCTGGCCGTCTTGATGTTAGCGTGGCTTTTGACGCTGCATGAAACTCGGAAGCTTAAGCGTATTTGAATCGTGGAACACCGGCTGTCGTGGAAACTGGCCTGTCAGAGCGTAGCTTGTAAAAACATCCGTCACAAAACCATGCCGCTTGGCAAACTCACCGGCTTCCAAGAGTGTTAGCTTCTCGACCGCAGCAATATGTACCGCAGATCCAGCAAAAACCCAATCGACGCAAATCGCATCTTTGGTCAGTTGCGTCACGCCACAGATGTAATCGACGATCTCTTGTGTAGTGACGTCCTGTACGCGATCGACGTTCACTGTCTTGTAAAGAACATGCTCACGCGGAACCACAATTGTCGTCACAATCGGTGGCTTTGATAGTCTGGCTGCCAGACTGTGCAACGCTGCCATTTGAGGGTCCAAGTGTCGGCTTGACGGTGTCACATCACCAATCACACAAGGTTGCCCATGTAAGTCGAACAGCAGCCTGATCGCCTCTGTTGATAACTCCAGAGTGAATTTCGGCAAAACAAATACCGCGCTGGCTGGCTTGCTTGCTGTTCTGCATCAATCGTCGTGGCAAATTACCGCTTGTCAAACGATTACCTTATTTTACCTGTGAATCAATCGAAGTGGTCAACTTCAGGCGCAGGGCGCTGAACACAACGGACGTTGGCGATCAGGCCATGTGATATTTTATCGTTATTTTTTGGAAACAGCATGGTATTCGTGGCGAAGAAGTCAGGCGTATTTCGTCATCCTCCGGCAAAGCTTTGCGTGTAACAGGTAACAGGACGGTGTAGCCGCGCCTTTGTGTGATCAAAAAGGATACAAAGTAATGAGCGACACAGCAAAGCGCGTCAGAAAAGTCATTGCCGCAAAGTTTAACATGGATGAAGCCGACCTTGTGTCTGAGGCATCTTTTGTCGCCGACCTCGGCGCTGACAGTCTGGATATCGTCGAAATCTCCATGGCCATCGAAAAAGAGTTCGATATCGAGATTTTTGATGACGACATCGAGAGCACCAAAACGCTTGGCGATCTAGAGATATTAATCGACGCAAAATCACAAGTTACGATGTGAATCGCGCCACCCAATTTGCCACAATCGCACTTGGGATGCGCTCCTGCGCCACCTTGGCATCGCGGGCAAGATCGAGCCGTTTGCGCAGCTTGACCTGCCGCACCAGCAGGAAGATCGGCACAGTGGTCAGCCCGCGCCCGGTCTTGGTCCGCGAGGCCACGCCGACCCCGCGGGTATTCAGCCGCCCTTCGGCCACCAGCAAGCTTGGCCCGTTGCGGCGATAAACAAACCGCAGCCGCAACCCGCGCCGGCGTTCCCATTCGCTGGGCGTGATGCGCCCACCGCGCGCGGATTTACCCGCGGCCGCTGTTGGGATTGCGAGCCAAAAGCCATTCTGAGAGCGAATGAGCGGCCCTGTATCATGCGCGCCGACAACCACTGGCGCTTGCGACCAAACCAGTGCTGCGGCATTCAGGCTGGGTTGACCCTTGGGATAGAGCTCCGAGCGGATGGTGCGTGCAAGTCGTTGGCCAAGACCGGCTCCCGTGATCTGCGCGCGCCAAGCAGTTTTGAGGCTGGTGCCCGCGTCACCCACGGCCTTTGTGACGGCCTTTTCACCAGCGGTGATTTCAGCAGCCATCATGCCCACCAAATTGGGCACAGCTGCGACATTCAGTTTCATGGTCGTGTCCAATTACATCGGTGGGCTTGGTGATGATGTTCAGACCGGCGTAAAGACTTGCCCTGTGTAAAAGTGTTCAAAGGCACTGCCGATGTAATTCACAGGTGATCCGTCTTCCAACCGAAACTCCCGGCTGGATTTCTGATCCGCCGCAGAGGCGCCAAAGCCCCATTCGATGACAAGCACCTCTTGGCCCTTTGCGCAAACACAGCGGATTTCTCGTAGCTTTTGGCGCATCAGGTTTCCCTTCCAAGACAAGGTGCAATGAAACGAGGTGCAAGCGGCTTGGGTCAATCTATCCCGTTCGCCTCGCGCAGTTCAAAAGTATTGCGAGCACGCAAAAGAGCCCCGCAAATGATCTACTGCCCCAATGAAGCCTCAAATGAAGCGACACAAACGCGACGATAGAGGCCAAAGATGTTTGACGGATCAGGTGCTGATCATGCGCGCGCCCCTTCTTTAGCCCGTGACATCAGCATGCGGGTCAGGCCACCATGGCAGCAACTCCACCGTCCAGACCAGCCGCTCGCGGTCGCGCTTCGGCGTGCCTTGCACCACAAAGATCTCGCCTGCGATCTCGAACCGATCCCCTGCGGCCAGTTCCGGACAATCGCTCACACGGACATCCAGAACCACGCTGTCACTGACCAGGCGCGCGGCGCCAAACTCGACCATGCGGTCAGGGCTGCGCCGCATCACGCGGAGCGGCTGTTCCACCCCGATCCCCGCCTGCTGGTAGAGCGCCGGGGTGGAAAGGTTCGGATCGGCAAAAAGCAAATCAAGCGCTGCAACGAATGCCGTCATGCCCGTTCAGCTTCAGTTGCTAGAGTGCAAACGGATCGCCAACCGCGGCCGCTTGTTGACCGGTAGGATGGATGCCTCTGTCATCAAATCAATCCAACGCCCCTTGGCATCAACTTGCTGGCGGGCATAGAGCGGCAAGCCGACTGTATTCGCGGCCTCCAGCAGATTGGCGGGGCCGCCGTAGGTCGTAAACGTATCGAAAGTGCCCAGCGGAAAAGCGATCCCTTCGCCCACACCAATGAAGCGCTCTGTCGTGCCGTTCGACAGCGGAGCACGGCCGTTATATTCCTCGAACAGAAGGCCGCCAAAAGGAAAGGCTCGCCGCATGTCGTCTCTCAACGGTTGCCCGCCAGAGGCTGAAAAGAACTTGTAGGCGTCTTCGGTTTTGGGGTGGCTGATCAGCTTGTCAAAGAACTCCGAACTGACCAGTGCATGGGCGGTGCTCATGGTCTCGCCCATGAGGTTATCTTCGATTGCGCGCAGCACGGTGCGGATCTTTGCCTGGATGTTGCTGCCGGCTGTGCCAAAGGCAAAATCGACGGAGATTTGCTCAAGGCCAAACTCAGCAAAATAATCATAAAGTGTGCTACCCGCGCCGTCCTTGACGATACCGCGCAGCGCATTCATCTCCATGTACTCGCGTGTCTGTGCGTGTTTACGCCGCATCACTGTGAGCTTTTCGGTCATTACCTCGGTTAATGGGTCAGCCATGTCTGACATGCCAAGCGCAGGTACACCCTGGATATCTCCAGGAAGGATGATGTCGTCATGCGGGATCCATGGCAGGCTAAAGCTGCGCATGGACCGCAACTCGCGCGTGCCCAACGTTGCCGGCGCACCCAGCGGAACCGATGGTAGAAGGCTGAGTACGCCCTCACGCTGCTCGATGACAACAGAGCGCTGTGTGACACCTTGAAAGCGGAACAGGCCAAGCTGGCCCAGACGGGTATAGAGATTGGGCAGGATGTTGATGGCCTGCGTCATCTCGGCGAGCGAATAGCCGCCCGCGTCAAACGGGTTGCGGGTGATGGTCATGGGAAACTCCGGAGAATGAGGGGGTGATGTGCGCAAGCGCAATGATGAGAAGGGAGATCTGCCTAATCAGGCGGTATCGCGCGGGATGATGCCCAGCGCAGCGAGCTGGCCGTGCTTGGTGGCAATCTTCGCTGCGTCATCGACGGTGGCGTCAAAGACCAGTGCCGCTTTTGAGACGATGGCGGGGCCGCGCATGACAACCGATCCTGTCGCATCAGCGGACGTGGCATCAGCTGCGTAGAGCAGAACAGCCGCTGCGGTTTGCGCACCATCTGTGCCACCTGAGGACGCAAGCTTGTATTTGCCGCTGGCGGTAATCCGGCCGAGCACGGCGCCAACGGGATAGGCGGCGCCTGCCAGCAGGGTGATCGTTTCGCGGGTGAAGTTTGGGTTGAGCTCGTATTTCAGCATATCGCCTGTGCTGGGAGGCTTTCTGAGAACATTCATGTTGGGGATCCTTGTGGTCAGGAGATAAAAGAAATCCCCCACCGGGGAGGATCGGTGGGGGATCAGGTGGCCGGGCGTCAGGCTCTGAGCTCGGTGTTTCAGTGCCTGCTGCCAGCCGATGCGGCCTTCTTCGCGGCCGCCACAATCGGGCTTTCAGCGGATTTGGGGAGAATGGGTGATGGCGGGGCTGCCACGATATCACGGGCATCAGCTGCAGTGGCTGCGCGTTGGAGTACCTGTGCGCGCAAAGCCTCAGGTGCTGTACCGTCACGAAGAGCTTTTGCTGCATCGATTGCAATGCCAAGGCGCCCTGCTTGCGCCGCGATCTCGGCAATCTCTGCCGCGGCCTCGCGCAACTGCGCTGTAAGTGCTGCCAGATCGCCAGTCGCTGCGGCAACAGGTGCGGATGATGCAGATGGCGCGGGGGTGGGTTCAACTGACGATGCTGCTGAAGAGGTCGGTGTCTTACGCGCTGCAGGTGTGGTGGGTACCACCACGTCGACATCAGCGGCTGGCGTAGCAAGATCAGTATCTCCTTGATCATCCAGCTTTGCATAATCGACATCCTCTGGCGGCGTGTTTTCAGGGTCAGGCGTGTGGGCCATGGTGGTGTCCTTTCGGGTGATGGGTTGGGTAACTGATTGGCGGGCTGATGCGGTGGTTGAACGCGTCATCATGGAAACGGGCCGGCTTCTCACAGCTTGCCGAAAGGCGCTGAAGCCACGGGTGAGATCGATGACTTCATCGGCGAGACCTACAGCCACAGCATCCGCCCCGCGACAGGTTGCGGCCTCGGTCGCCAGCGCTGCCTCCTGGCTCAGCCGCCCTGCACGGCCGGCGGCGACGGTTTCGGCGAAGAGAAACCGCAGCACATCGATCTCGCGCTGAATATCGCCCTGCACCGCCTCTGGCAGCGGCGCATACGGATTGCCATCGACTTTGTGGCGGCCCGAGTGGATCAGGGTGACGCGCACGCCGTCCTGATCTAGCTGTCCGCTCAGATCGGCATGCATAACGACCACGCCGATGCTGCCGACCGCACCGGTCCGCGGCAGCAGGATGCGATTGGCCTGTGAGGCGAGCGCATATCCCGCCGAGAAAGCGTGTTCTGCGACAAAGGCCCAGACCGGCTTGCTGCCCCGAATGGCCCGAATGCGATCTGCGAGATCAAAGACGCCAGCGACCTCACCGCCGAAACTATCGATGTCCAGCGCAATACCGCGCACGGCCGGATCGCTGGCTGCAGCGTCGATCTGTGCCGCGATCCCTTCGTAGCTGGTCTGGCCTGACGACTGCCCGATCCAGCTGCCGCGATGGATCAGCACGCCCGCGATCTCGATCACAGCGATGCCATCTACAACCGGGTAGGGCGCATCGCCATGTTGGCGCAGGCGCTCGGCGAGGTTCCCTGCGAGAATGCTGGCGCGGGTGGGTAGGGCGGCGGTGCCGGGCGTATCGGTCACATCGCTGCCTGACAGTTCGACCTGTCGCCCAAGGATGCGCGGCCCAAGTCCGGACAGAAACGCCATGGCTTTGGAGGGTTCAACAAGCAGCGGCGTATTGAACGCGCGTGCGGCAATGCGGGCGTGGAGCATCAGGATTGGTCCTCAGCTGTGCGAGAACGCGCAGTCACGTCATCGGCTGTGTCATCGCTGCTATCATCATCTTCGCTGTCGTCATCGTTGACCTGTACAGCCTGCACGCCCTGCGCAGGAGAGCCCGGCCGGCGGAAGTCAAGGCCGAGCGCGCGCTCGCGCGCACGTTCTGCAGCGATTTCGCGATCGACCTGTTCGGCGTCATAGCCACGCTCGGCGATGGCTTGGGTGCGCGATTTCAGCCCTGCTTCGATCGAGGCGATTTCGGCATTGGCGTCTTTCAGCGGATCCACCCAGTCCCATTTGGTGGGGAGCCAATCTGCGGTCAGCAGCCGTATGCGGTTGGCCTCATAGCCGGGCAGGGTTAGTGCGCCCGACAGCACGGCGGCATCCATCCAGCGCGCATAAACGGGGCGGCAGAGCTGATACACCATCACCGAGTGTTGCCAAGCCGAGACCCGGCGGCGGAATTCGATCAGAGCGAGACGCGAGTTCGAGAAATTCCCCTTCACCATATCATTGGCAATATAGGGGTAGGGGATTCCAAGTGCTGCCGAGATTTGCAGCAAGGTCCGGTACTGGAACGGCTCATAGGTTCCACCGCTGTCGGCAGGCTGTCCGACGGTTACATCTTCGCCTGGGTCCAGCCGCACGATCTGGCCAGGGCTGATTTCGACCCCGGCAGGCATCTCATCATCCTCGGCAGGGGCAAGGGGGTTCTCCGGGGCCGGGGAGGTCACAAACATTGCATACATTGCGGCGACCTTCTTTCGGTCGAGCTCGGCGTCGTCGTACTGATCGAGCAGGAACAGCTTCACGATGGCGGGCGCTAGTTTCGACACACCGCGCAGCTGCCCACCCTCGACGGGATCAATGACATGGATGACCTCAGATGCGGGCACGCGGACAATCTCCCCTGCCAACCCCGGATCGGTGCTGTCGCCTGGATGGCGGCGGAAAAAGTGATAGGCGACGCGCCGTCCAATGCGGTCGAACTCAATGCCCTGCCGGATGGCATTCCCGTTCGCGGCGATGCCAGTTTGCTCCAGTGGCAACATCTCTGCAGGCAACATCTGCAGCTGCAGGGGGACGGTCAGCCCATCGCCTGGGCGGCGCATGCGGATGCGGAAAAACACCTCGCCGGCCAGAAACACCTCGCGCGCGGCACGGCGCTGCAACCCGTAGAAGTCGGTCAGCCCCTCCGCATCAGCCTCGTCGGTCCATGCAAGCCACAGCCGCTGCAGCTCTTCCTTGCGCGCGGCGTCGCCTATTTTTGATATCGGCTTGATGCCATCGCCCACTGTATTGGCGGCCCAGCTTTCCACAGCGTTCACCGCATAGCCATTGTTGCGCACCAGCCAGCGGGCGCGGGCGGTGATGTCGGGGCCCGAGGCTGCGATCAGCGCGTTGACATGGGCCCTTGTTGCCTGGAACCCGCGCAGACGTCGGTGGTGTTGACCCGCATCGAACCCACCAATGAAAGCGCCAAGGCGCTGCCGCCAGTTCATCACAGATCCTTCACAGCATAGGGACGCAAGATGCGCCCAGCGCCGCGTTCCAGCTTGGCGATGCGCCGTTCGATATCTCCGATCGCGGCCGCGAGTTCGGCATCAGAGCCGTAATTTACTGTCTTGCCGTCATAGCTGACCGACCGTGTGCCGCTGTAGCGCGCGGCCAGCAGCGCACTGTGGCGGAGTTTCATCTCATCGAGGGTCATGGAACTCACTTGTATGGCACACTTTGAGTGTGTATATTCAGTATGTGTCAGGAGGGCCCGATGCAGCACGCTACAACAGAAAAACAACGCACCAACATCACCCTGACGGCCGCAAACTTAGCCGCCGCGCGGGAGTTTGGTCTTAATGTTTCGGCGATCAGTGACGCTGCAGTCGCCGAAGCCGTCCGCTTGGCAAAAGCAAAGGCTTGGGCTCAAGAGAATGCATCAGCCATCGCAGAGCGTTGTGCCTGGATCGAAGCGAATGGAACGCCCTTATCGGATATTCAGGTTCTGAAGCTCGACTGATGGCACAGTTCCAGGTTTATCATATCGCCGGTGGTCGATTTGTTCTCGACCTGCAGACAGATCTTATCGAGACCGGTACACGCGTGGTGGCGCCGCTCATACCAGCAGGTTCAGGGCCAAAGGCCATCGGGCGCCTCGAGCCAGTCTTCAAGATCGAGGGTGCAACATACGTTCTTCACACGGCTGAGATGGCTGCGATCCCGTCGGCGCTGCTCAAGGGTGGGTCTGTCGCTGATCTTCGCTCATCCGACTACGAGATCCGAGGCGCCCTCGATATGGTGTTCTCTGGCTTCTGATTACTCCATGTATTTGGGCGTGCTGATCTTCCAGCCGCGCCGCCGCGGGGTGGTGATACGTCCAGCTTGCGGTTCTGTTGCTTTGTCAGTCTCGGGTTGTGCCACGGTCGCCAATGTCTCGACCCCAGCCTGTTTCTCCAGCTGTCGCCACATGCGCTCATCAAAGCGGTCGGCCCCAAGAATCCAGGCGGCGGCGCGTGCATAGACCCGTGTATCCAGCGCCTCGTTGCGTTCGCGGAGCTTTTGCCATTCCTGGCGGGCGTAGCCGCGCTTGTTGCGCACGGTGACCAGCTGCTCGGCCACCAGCTGCTTGAGCCATTCGCTGTCTACCCAGTCGGGGAGGTGGATGGTTCCTGGGGGGGTTGCCGCGCCCAGCGCCCGATCCTCGTCAGACGGTCTCTCGATACGCAGATACCGATAGGTCTCGGCCTTGAAGGTGGCCGTGGCCACCGTCCAGAGCCGCGCACCGCGCTTGAGCTTGCGGCCATTTACCGTGGCATCCACGAATGTTGGCCCTGATACTGGCGTGGCCCTGTTGAACCCTTCCAAGCCTTTGACGGGTGCGACCTGCGCGATGCCCTGCTTGCGCGCCCAGGCATAGACGGCGGCGGACTCGTAGCCGGTGTCGATTGCAAGCTTTGCCAGCGTCATGATCGCACCGTTCTGATGCGTCCATGTCCGGCCCAGCAACGCACTCAGCTTATCCCAGCAGGCCGGATCATCCGGCCCGCCCGGAATGACGATGTGATCGACGAGCCAGCTTTCCAGCCCGCGGCCCCAGGCCCAGACATCGACCTCAATGCGGTCTTTTTGCACGTCGGCCCCGGCGGTCAGGAACAACCCACCTGCGGGGATCTGCGCCGAGAAAGCAAAGCGCCGATCCGCCAGCCGCTGCCATTCCGGTGCCTCGCCGCTCTCAACCCAAGTCTCGCCCAACAGCGTGTTGCGCGCGGCGCGCAGCATCTCGTCGGAGCCTTGGGCGGCCAGCCAGTCCCGCGCGATCTGCTCCCAGCTTTTCCAGCCAATCGGCGAATAGAGCGCCGAGAGGTGGAAGCCGATAGCGTGCGGGTTATCCGACACTGCCGTCGCCCGCCATTCGCCACGCTCCAGCATCTGCGTCTTGTGGTGTTCGACGATGGGCCGTTCGCAGCCGGCACAATGATAGGCGGCCGTCTCAGGTTTGCCTTTCGCCCAGCGCAGCCGCTCGAACTGCAGCCATTGCTGATGGCCACAATGCGGGCAGGGCACGAAATACCGCCTCTGGTCGCTGGCTTCAAACTCGCGCTCGATCCGGCTCAGCCCCCGGATCGTCGGGGTTGAGACCATGAACACCTTGCGCCGGTGCGCAAAGGTGGTGGTTCGCGCTTCTGCCAGTGTGACCGGATCACCTTCTTCATCTGCTGAAGCTGGATAGGCGTCAACCTCGTCCAGAAACACATAGCGTGCTGGCATCGAGCGCAGGCCGGTTGCCGAGTTCGCCCCGGTGAGCACAAGAATGCCGCCCGGAAACTCCTTGGAGAGCATCGAATTGCCCGCATCGCGCGACCGCGCCGGCTGGACCCGTTCTTTCAGCGCGGGGCTGTCTTCAATCAGCGGATCAATCCTGCCACGCGATGTGCGCTTGGCCATCTCGACCGTTGGCAGCACGGCCAGCATCGGCCCCGGCGCGTGATGGATCACAAAGCCGATCCAGTTATTCCCTGCTTCCGTCGCCCCAACCTGCGCCGCTTTCATAAACGTGACACGCTGCGCCGGATGACCGGGTGAGAGCGCATCCATGATGGCACGCAGATAAGGCGTCCGCGATGTACGATATTGTCCGGGCTCGGCGCTTGCCCGCGAGGACAGCTTGCGATGCGCATCCGCCCATTGCGACACCGTCAGGTCCGGATCTGGCCGTATGCCGCGGCGCCAGACACGCAGGATATCCTCGGCGCCATCAAAGCCGAGATCAAGGCCCTCGGTCAGCTCGCCATCGTTCAGGCCCTGATCAGCGTTCCAATCACGTCCGTCATTCAAGCGAGACGCGGAGGTCTGCCAGGGCGTTGAGCTGCTCTCGGACATGGGTTTCCAGCACCCTTTGCAGGATCGCAGTCTCGATTGTCACAGGTACCCCCGATACCTTCTCCATCTCTGCGGATAATTGCGCGGCCATCAGGGCTGCCACACGGGTTGGCCAGGTCACCCATGTATCGCGCTCCTGGCGCGCAAGACGAAACACCAGCGTCTCGGCGCGCGCGCGATCAACCAGCACGCCTTTCTTGCGCTGGATCGATAGCTGCCGCTCTTGCGCCTGATAAACGGTCAGCGCTGTGCGCGCCTTGAGATACGAGGTGCTGTCTCCTGGACCGGAGACGCTGCCGCCCCCGATCGCTCCACCATCACTCCCAGCGCCCAAACTGCCCCGCGAGCGCATCTGCTGATCCGGATCCGTCATCGCGCCACGCCGTGCATCTGACGCCAGCGCATTGATGGACCCGTCTGCAAACAGCACCAACCGCCCGTTCTTGCGGGCCTTCTGCACGGCGCCGCGCGACAGACCGGCGTGCTCTGCATAGGCGCGTTCAGACAGTCCTTCCATGGCGATTGGTTTGTCCTCAACGCATTGTAAATAAACAGAGTTATTGATCTAATTGAGTTGATTACACTTCGCGATAGAGCGAATCTGGTCTCACGCAAACACGCCTGACCGGAGACAAAACCATGACCCTTGCAGAACGCTACAACGCTGAGACCCGCCGCATCCTGCCGCACATGGCAGACAGCCTGGCAGTCGATCCCACCATCACCAGCGCCGGCGAGATCGACGACATCGTCTTTCGCCGCAGCGAATACCTCGGCGGGATGGCAATCGCCATTCTTGCCATGATCGACCACCAAAATTGAGAGGCCGGACCGTGACCGCCACCACAACCATTCGCGTCGACCACGTCGCACTGCCGGATCATTTCGACCGCAGCCGACCTGACGCCATCGCCGCGGCAATCGAGACAGCGCTGCGCGAGGACGGGATCACCGCCGAGGCCTCGGACGTGATCAGCCACATCAAGATCGAACTGCCGACCAGCCAGCTTGCTGCCGCCTGCGCCGTGTTGGCCGAGCTGACGCTGATTTGACGGAGGACAGAACATGAGCACGCGTGCACAGATCGCCATCCAGACGGGGCCCAAAACATGGGCTCATGTTTACTGCCACTTCGACGGCTACCCCTCTCACATGCTGCCAGCGCTGGCGCGCTGGACGCCCGAGGACATTCTGGCCGCCCGCGAAATCCGCCACGTCAGTACCGACGCGCTCGATTGCTTTGCTCCTGCTCGCGCGCCTGTAATCCATCCCGAACCGCGCTGCGACTTTTGCTACACTTATGTGTGGGAGCAAGGCTGCTGGGTTGAGTGGAGGGTTGGCCGATGACCGCGCCAGCCATTCTGCCCAGTCGCAACGAGGATTATGGATTCTTCCGCGCCATGACTGTTTTCCCGCTGCGCGACCGCCGCAGCGCCGAGGTCTGGGCGCTGGCATCATGCATGATCGCCGAGGCCATCTGCGCCGCCAGCGAGGACGAAATGATCGGCATTCGTTACTTTCTGGATAGCCGCATGGGTCGCCATTTTGCCGATGATGTCGTCGGCAACATGACGGGCGGCAACATTGGTCTTGAGCCCGCCATCAAGTCAGCGATCCGCCGCTGGCAGGACTGGCATATCAGCCGCCAGACCGAGCGTGAGGAGGGGATACCCGCAGGGCTGCCCTACCTGACAGGCTGGGTGCAGCACTTCGCCGTCGCCGCCGCTATGGCCGAGCCTGACTGAACGCAAAACTAAATTCCCCCAATCCTGACAGGAGGCCCAGATGCCCAAACTCACCGATACCCAGACCCTTATCCTCAGTCGCGCAGCAAACCGCCCTGACAATCTGGCGATGCCCTTGCCGGAAGGGTTGCACGGCGCTGCCGCAAAGATGTCCGTGTCCACCATGATCGCGCAGGGCTGGCTCGAAGAAGTCGATGCCGACATGCGCAATGGCGAGCCGCTCTGGCGCGAAACCGGCGATGGTCATGCCACCACGCTGGTGGTGACCGACGCAGGGATGCTGGCGGTCGGGATTGAGCCAGTGGTTGTTAAAACAATGGCAGCAGTCCGCAATCGCGCTGCTGAAAAGGCAAGTTCCAAGATTCCGACACTGACGCCGACGCCGCGTAGCGGCACCAAGCAGGCAGAAGTCATTGCGCTTTTGCAGCGCCCTGAAGGGGCGAGCATCGGCGAGATCGTCGAAAGGACGGGCTGGGCGCCGCACAGCGCCAGAGGCATGATCTCGGGTGTCTTGAGCAAGAAGTTTGGCTTAGCTGTTACTTCCGCAAAGCAGGCTGACCGAGGACGGGTATACCGGATCGATCAGCAATCAATCTGATCCTGCGTGACAGTGGGTTAGTCCAGCAGGCGATAGTGCACTTCAGTTGGTTTACACGCCGCACCGTTAATCGGGATCAAATCTTGTGGACAGGCGGACATGACCACGATGCAATCGATCATGGCACGCAAGATCACATGATCTCCTGGCTTGCTGAGTGGCTCTCCCCATGTGATTTTGCCATCAGGGCCGACGGGAATGTTCATCCATAAGTTCAACGGTGCTGGGCAATCAGTTGCCCGTCGATCAATCTGCGCAAGTGCTGCGTGCAGATTATCGGTGCAATTGTTATGGTACTGCGTGCAGCCCAGTGCGGCATAGCGGTGGACATCACAAGCCGCGATCACCGTGTCATGCCGGCCTGGTGATGTATCTTCCTCCATGATCAAAATAGGCCGCCGACGGTTGGTCGTCAGCCCGTCGAACTTTGCGGGGAAGATACCCTGAAGCGTAGCATGCAGATGTTCCATCGACATGAACTCGGACATGTCATGGGCATTAAAGCACCACGTATCGACAACCTGTTGGCCATGGGTGTTGATGATCTGGATCGCTTGCCCTTTTGACAAATGCACTGCACGGCCATGGCAGGCTGGAACAACATGAAGGTCAGACATCATCTTCCGCTTTCTTTGCACTTTGCTGCTGGAGGTCAGTCAACTGGTCATCGCGCGCAGTATCTTTTTGAAGCTTCATTGACCAAGACAAATTGGTCAAGGCGCATCAGCGTTTGCGGTGGTCTGCCAGCAGCCATGGCTGCGACAGTTTTGGCGGCAATTCTGCAATGTAGAATATTGCAACTCATGTCACTGGCCGAAACGTAAAGACGCCATCACGCTGCCAGCCGCTTTGCCTTGAGGGCGCCGAAGCTCTCGCCGGTCTCCGCCAGTAAGGCTTCCTTACCAGTGAACGACTGCCAGCGCTCGATGGCCACATCAACATAGGCCGGGTTCAACTCGACCCCGAAGCACACGCGCTCGGTGGTCTCCGCCGCGATCAGCGTCGTGCCGGATCCCATAAAGGGCTCATAGACCGCTTGGCCGGGGCTTGAGTTGTTCAGGATCGGTCGGCGCATGCATTCAACCGGTTTCTGCGTGCCGTGGACGGTCTCTGCGTCCTGATCCTTGTTTGCAATTTGCCAGAGCGTGGTCTGCTTCCGGTCGCCCGCCCAATGGCCTTTGCCCTTGGCGCGCACCGCATACCAGCAGGGCTCGTGCTGCCAGTGGTAGTCACCGCGGCTCAGCACCAACCGGTCCTTTGCCCAGATAATTTGCGAGCGGATATTGAAGCCAGTCACCGTGAGGCTTTCCGCCACGGTCGCAGCATGCAGCGCGCCGTGCCAGATATAGGCAACGTCACCAGGGAACAGTGACCAAGCCTCGCGCCAGTCAGCGCGGTCGTCGTTCAGTACCTTGCCGGTGCGTTTGGTTGCTGCAGCGCCTGCTTTATTACGCCACCCGGGATCGTATTCCACGCCGTAAGGCGGGTCAGTGACCATCAGCTGTGGCTTCACATCGCCAAGAAGCCGTCCGACCACATCGGCAGAGGTACTGTCGCCGCAAATCAAACGGTGTGCGCCCAGATGCCAGACATCGCCCGGAACCGACACCGGCGTCACCGGCAGCTCTGGAACATCATCCTCACCCTCGACTGGGCCATCAGCGCCCAGCGCATCGGGGTCCCGCAGCAGCGCTTCCAGATCATCGTCGCTCATGCCCAGCAGCGTCAGGTCAAAATCCTCAGCCAGCAGCCCCGCGATCTCGTCGCGGAGCATGGCTTCATCCCATTCGCCCATCTCAGTCAGTTTATTGTCGGCGATGCGGTAGGCCCGACGCTCGGCCTCGTCCAGATGACCCAGCCGGATTACTGGAACCTCGGTCAGTCCCAGCATCGTTGCGGCCAGTACCCGACCATGACCCGCGATCAACTCGCCATCATCAGCCACCATGCAGGGCACGGTCCAGCCAAACTTGGCCATGCTTGCCGCGATCTTCGCCACCTGGTCGTTGGTGTGCATCTTGGCATTGCGGACGTAAGGGTGCAGCCGGGCAATCGGCCAGCTTTCAATCTGGCTCGGTGCAAAGACGAGGTCCATAATGCAGGTCTCATATCTAGGATAAGGCGGACATGCGCATGGGCGCGGGCGGGATGGCCAGCGTCAGGATCGGGGTCCGGGATGTGGGGGAATTTAACGCACCCGCGAGATCTTTCCTCTGGGTGCAAATCTCCGATGATCAAGGGGTACGTCAAGGGGGCTAGAAATGTCAAACCCTTTTTACGTGTTGAATTAACATGTTCTGCTGATACCAAAAAGCATCGCCGTCAGGATGGCTGTCCAAGCTGGCTAAACTGGCTGGATTTTGGCTTGGGTGGATTCTTGACTAAAATACTAAAATCCACCTATCGGCCAACGCTTGCGCGCGCCAACTCTTTGATAATGAGACAGTTTTATCTTCAGCTCAGCCAGGGTGGTTTGCCTAGTGAAAAATTCACGCGCTAAGCCCACAGATTCGGATAAAGCCAAGGAGGAACCATGCAGGAGGATGGTCTTGGGCAGGCGCGTTATTTGTGATGCGCAATCCACCAAATGTGGTGAACTTCACCTGATTGACGCCAAGATTGACCGCATCATCACTATCGTCGGGGACGAATTTGAGCATCTCTTCCGGATCTTCTGGCGCCAGTTTGGCAACGTAAAGACCTGTAACAGGGGCTTTGCAAAAAACATGTTTAGCTTTTTATGCTGTTGGCGCTCTGCAAACTGCTCCTGAAACGACGGAGGCTTATGGTATGTGCACAAGACTGCCCGAAACCCACGAAAGGGCCTCGCGAGTGGTTCGGAGAGCACGATAACAGCTGCTGGGCCACCGAACTTTGGCGGTCGGAAGATCCGGTGATACTCTCGTGGCATCTGAAGCCGCTGATCTGATGTTCGTTGAATTGGCAATGTAGGCCAATGAAGGCATCGCGTGATCGCTGCGGCTAGGTTGCCGTTGTTTAACCATGATGCAAAGGCAACATCGGCTGGGGTTCGAGAATGCCCGTCGCAAGTTGCGCTAGGGATATGTAGGGGAATTGGGAATGCCCGGACTTATTGAGTCGCAAATGCAAATAAAATCAATCATCCTCAGTAGGGATGGTATATACACCAATGAGGAGATAACTGCCATTTATACGGCGGGCCAGAAGGAAATATACCCAAGAATTGACCTTGCGTCCATTGCGGCCGAAGTCTATGCGGATACATTTACACACCGGGATAAATTTATCCATCCCGAGGATGAAGTTGCCCGGCTCCAGGACAAATTGATCATTGGTAGATTGTTTAATACAGTGACAGCCCCGCGCCCCAATTCGAGCCCGAGCCCCAAGAATTACGGCACGGAAAAAAAGAAGCTCCATGCGATACAAGACAATCAGGGCGTTGTACAAAAGCTAAAGATCTGGTCCCAATGTATCAATGATTGCTGGATATTCGGCGGTATCTGTAGTTACAGAAAGTTTGAGCTTTGTTCCTCGATCGAGGCGTCTATGACACCCGGCCATGCAGGGATAAAACAGACGGTGACATCAACTGAAATCGCGGCGCTCAAGGTAAGCGGATATTCCCGGTCTATTCAAGGTGGGAAGATAATGTTCACACCGCCGACGCCTGGCGGTTTCGCGCTTTTGTCTTTTGAGGATTTTGTGCGCAAGCGAAAAGGCGTCAGTCAGGATGACATCTGGGTTTATTTGCGTGGGCAATACGGCTCTTGATGGCAAGTGGATAAACCGTCTGAGCAACATTACCGGTGAATGCATGACAAAGGGGTATTAGCGACATTCGTGTTCTCTACAGAAACATCATTTGAAACGCAGCTCCCCCCGCAGCCGGTATCCAAAACCACGCCGCGCTTCGATGGCGTAATCGGGGGCGCCGCCTGCGCGCAGTTTTTTGCGCAGCCGCGTGATCCGCACCTCAAGGGCTTTCGTCACGTCACGATCAAGGTTCATTCCCATGACCTCGGCCACTTCCCAGCGTTCAAGGCCTCGCTCGCCAGCGATGGACAGCTGGTAGAGCAGGTTAAACTCTGGTTCGGATAATCGAATGTTCGCACCCTCCTGATCAATCTCGCGTCGGTCTTTGTCGATTACCAGAACGCTAGCGTCGTCTGGCGTGCGCGCGTTGCGCGCTTCAAGACGGCGCAGGGCAGCAATGAGGATATTGGGATCAACAGGTTTGGTCAGATAGACATCGGCGCCCGCCTCGTAACCCTGTGTGATGTCGATTGATCGATCACGTGCGGACAAGACAACTATGCCCACGTCATTCGATATGCTGCGCAGATTGCGGATCAAGTCGTAGCCATTGGTTTCGGGAAGGTTAAGGTCAACGATATAGACGTTAGGAAGTCCCGACAGCTCTGCCAATTCCTCGGCGGATGCTGCTTGCATGACCTCGTATCCCTTGGAGTTTAGGAAACGGCTGGTCAGCTGGCGCAGGTCGTCATTATCCTCAACGAGTGTGATCGTTGTCATGGCTCAAGCCCTTGAAGGTTGCTTTCCCAATATTTCATGGACGCGGTCTGCAAGGTTTCATTTGCTTACATAAATTTTGGTAGCCCGTGCAAATCTCAAGACAAGGATCACGCGCTCTGCCACGATTTCGGCATGCACCGTAACCGCCATCCGGCTGCAGAGCTGCGCGACGATGTAAAGCCCAAGACCGGTGCCCGATTGCGCCGCAGCGCCGCTGTGACGGTAATATTTGTCGAACATGCGATTGGGGTCTGGCATGGTGTTGGATCGGCAGAGGTTAGCAAGCCTCAGTTCGGTCTGGGTTTCGTCCTGCGTGATCTCGGCTGTGATCGGCGTACCCGGGCGGTGATATTTCTGCGCATTATAGAGCAGGTTTTGCAGCACGATCTGCAACAGGTTTGGGTCGGCATCGACCTGCGCGGCAGGGCATGATGCGATGTCGACACTGGCGCGCGTATCATCGGATGCGTTTCGCAGCGCTTGGGTCAGATTGATCGGTGCCATTTCGACCGTCAATTGGCCATTCTCGATTTCGTCAACCCGGTCGCATTGCTGCAGAATATGCTTGATCGTTCCGGCCGCTTTGCCAACCAGTTGTTCGTTCATCTCGCCGATGGTTTGGGCCATTTGCAGCATGGCCAGAGGGGTCTTTACCTCATGGGTCAGCATAGCCAATAGATCGCTGATTTCACGCCGCTTTGCGATCTCGATCTCGGCTGTCGCCTGCAGCGCATTGCGCTGTTCCGCCAACATGCGCTGTTCATGGACGACCCTGCGCTGACGCTGAAACAACAGGTAGGTGACATAAGCGCCCGGCAGGATAGAGTAATTGATCAAAGCCAGTTCTTGCAGCGCGCGGAAATGCGCGCTTTCCATCTGATCGGCCAATATTAGCACCAAAAGCGGAAGCGCTTGCAGGATGAAATACAGGCCGACCGCGGTCCGGGAAATTCGGAAAGACCCTGATTGTGCGTGCTGAGCGGCAATTGCTGCGCCAGTGCCGAGGAAGAGCGTTACCAGTGCAGACAAATTGTTGAGCTGTAGAGCGAGTGCTACGGAACCGCCGGCAAATGCTGCGGATTTCGCAAGTGAGAACGCAACCACTGTTGCCAGAAAAAGGCGTTGCCACCACCGGCCGCGCAATTCTCGCAACAGGACGTAATCGAAAATCTGAGCAAAGCTGATGTAGCAGAGTGCGCTGAGGTTGTGAGCAACATCCTGAGGCGCGAGGGTTTCGCCTGATGTCAGGACGCGCCAGGTGCCGGAATGGACGAACAACACCATAAGATAACAAGTCAGCCTGAGGACGTAGCTGCCCAAAAGCACCGAAGGATGCAGGAATGCTGCACTTAAAGCCCATAGCAGGTAAAAGAGTGTGGCTGAAAGCGCAACGGTAAACACGATGCTAAGAATATGTTCGAGACGCAGTATTTCGTTCAGGCGCATAACTCCGAACGAGGGTTGCATCAGATTGTGGGAGTCAAGCCGCACAAGAAGGCTGCCGCCAGATAAATCTCTAGAAAGTGGCACCGTATAGCCGTTACGAAGAAACGTGGCGGGTGAGGCAACGGAATCGCCACCCATAAAAAACGGTGTTTGCGGGCGCTGGCTGTCATACACGGCGATCCGGTCCAGATGATTAGGCCGAATGGTCAAGAAGATGGGTTCTTGGTCCGGCGCTGCGTCAAGGTCCAGTTTTACCCATATTGCGCCATCGACGAACCCAAGGCTCTGGCCATCGCGCAGCGGTGTAAACGCCGTATCATCCAGTTGCGCCACCTCCGCGGCGGTTTGCTCACCGGTGACATAGCCGATCACCTGCATATCGGCCCAAGCCATGGATGCGGTGGCCAGCAGATAACACACAAGAAGGGCGAGCGCGGGGGATCGTGTCATTGTAAACGCGGTTTCCTCCCTTTGCTCTGTTGCTATCCTCTATGAGCATCCAAGGGGGCAAACATTTGCCAGCTCTCGGTGTAGCGCAAGTGTATCTAAAGTTGCCTGAAAGCTATCATTGGATGGCGTAACCAAATGTAACTCTTAAGAATTTTTATTTGGTATCCGCAACTGCTGTCGGGTGCGCCGCGAAAGCCTGCGGTGTCTGACTGATGAAAAAAGACAGCATGTTTGGAGTAATAGATGCGCGGCTCGGCCTTTTCGGAAATCTATAGCAAGGTCATTCCGGCGGTCTGTGTCGTGGTTGCTGCCATGCTTGCGATGCAGGGCGGGCTTAGCGTCATCAAGTTCAAATCCATGGCTGCACAGGCCACTGCCTCGCAGATGCAGGTGGTCGGTTCCACCATCGAGTCCAGCCTGCTGCGGTGGGAACAATTGGGCCTTGGTATCGCCGAAATGGAGCGGCTGCCGGAATTGATCATGCGGGAGGCCACGCAATCAGCGGTGATTGATCGCATTGCGATCCTCAATCCGGTCGGCAATGTGGTGCAGGCCACAGCCGAGCTGGCCATTCTGGATGCCGATCGCGCAGCGATATTGCGCAGAATCCTGTCCGCCAACGAGGCCGAAACCGTCATCGAGCGCAGAGGCTGGATCTATTCTGGCCGGATGATCACCGGATCAACCGGAGACATCATTGGTGCCGTCGTCATGGTGGCACCGACAAGTCTTTTCATGCCCAGGCTGGTGTCGCTTGGTCAAAATATCGGTTGGACATATTTGATGATCGCGCTGTCAGTGCCTGCCTTGGTCTTGCCGGTTGTGATGTATCAATTCCGCGGTTTCGCCTCGCTCTATCTGGTGTTGCGCGATATGCGCGCAGGCCATGTTCCGGCGCAATCAGCCGTGCATCCAGACATGGCAGGGTTGGTCGCAAAACTGCAGGCCGGGCATGCGGTCGACCAGGATGTGCGCGCCAAGGTTGATGTCCTTGCCAAAGACGTGCTGAAAGATGGCGCGGCATGACCGGAAATAGCAAATCATCGGGGCTAGAGGCGTATTTCTCCGGCCGGCTGTATCTGGCAACAGCGGCTGCCATGCTTTTGGCCGCAGCGCTAAGTATCATTTACACGGCGACCGAATTCAAAAGCCACCTGCGCCCATTGCTGGCCGCAAAGGCCGAAACCATCGTGCAAAAGATCGGTGGTGATATTGAATATGCTCTTGAAGTGGGGGTGCCATTCAATGAGCTGCGCGGCGTCGACGCCCTTCTAGAGGCATTGGACCGCCAGCATCCAGAGGTCGGGGATTTGCAGGTTGCCGCAGGCCCGCCACCGGTTGCTGACCGCGTCGCAGAGGCTGGCGACCCAGAGCAATCTTTTGTTGCGCGCGCTGCGGATATGGTTGACGTGCTGACGGGTGTCGCTGGCGACAGCGCCCCCTTTTTTCGTGAAATACGCGGTGCTGACGGTGCTGTCGTGGGCCATGCCATGGCGCGGATCGACGAGGCCTTTGTTCTTGAGCAGATGCAAGAACTCTTTTTCGACTCGCTTGTCATATTGGTCGCGGTCGCGCTGATCGCGCTCGAGGTGGTTGTTGTCATTTCCGCATCGCTGACCACGCGGCCGTTGCAACGGTTGGACCAAGCCGTTTCAACCCGCGCAAGTGGTGATCTGGGGCAATATCAGCTTGTGCGCGGCACTGGCGAAGTGGCCCGGTTCATCGCATTCCTGAACAGCGCCAATGCCGAATTGCGCGACCGCGTGCGCAGCCTTGTGGCGCAGGCTTCTGAAACGGTACGCGCCAAGCTGCGCGAATTGCAGGCCTTTCACGCCCTAGAACGCACGGCCCCCCGGCGCGAGGGGACGATCATTGATGCCCGTCTGCCTTTGTTCGTTTTCTCTGTGGCGGAAGAGCTGCAAAAATCCTTCCTGCCGCTTTTTGTCAGCGAATATCACCGCGCCACCGATCTGTTTGCACGCGATATCATGGTCGGCCTGCCGATTTCTTGTTTCATGTTCGTGATCGCTTTCATCACGCCCTTTGCTGGCAAATTGGTAGACCGCTTTGGCAGTCGCCGGTTGTTCATGGCTGGGCTGGTGCCGGCAATCGGCGGATATGTCATGTGCTATGTCGCCAATAGCGGGAATGATATCGTGATCGCGCGCAGTGTCACGGCGGTTGGTTATGCCATCATCGTCATCAGCAGCCAGAGCTACATCGCGGCGGTTTTGACCAAAGAGAACCGCGCCCGTGGCATGGCGATCTTTGTTGGCGTTCTGATGGCCGGAACCATGTGCGGCACCGCCATTGGTGCGATCCTTGCCGATTGGCTGGGATACAAGCCTGTCTTTCTGGTCTCGATCCTGCTGGCGCTTGTGGCTGGGATGCTGGGCTATGCGATGCTGGGCGCTGATGTCGACGCGCCGGCGGCACAGGGGGCTGACAAGAAATCCGGCGGCATTGGGTCGCTGATGCGCAATTCCAACTTTGTGATGATCGTGCTGTTTTGTGCGATTCCGGCAAAGATCATTCTGACGGGTTTTCTGTATCTTTTCGTGCCGATTTACCTGGCCGGTCTTGAGGCTTCGCAATCCGAGATCGGCCGCATCATGATGGTCTATTCATTGATCATCATCCCGATCAGCCCGCTGGCCGCGCGGTTTGCAGACCGGCTGGGAAACAGCCAATGGGTCGTGATTTGCGCGACTATCCTATCAGGTATCGTGCTGATCGGCCTGTATCAGAGTGAATCGGTCGCGCGGGTTCTGCTGGTGGTGCTGGCCCTGGGGATTGTCCATGCGTTCATCAAGGCCCCGTTGATTGTCGCGGCGATGGATGCCGCCGAGAAAAGCGCGGATGTTACCCGCACCAGCGCGCTCAGCGTCCTGCGCACCTCAGAGCGTATCGGATCCGTGGTTGGTCCCGTGTTGGTGGCGGCAATGATGGTCGTCTTTACCCATGAAATGACGGCGGTTTTGCTGGGATTTGCAATCGCCCTGGTCGGCCTTGTGAACGCGGCAATCGTTCTGTCCACGCGCAACCAGATTTTGCCGGGGGCCAAGCTTGATGCATAGGGTGTTGTGCGGATACGTCGCGATTATTGCTCTGGGCGTGATGCTTGGCGCGCCGGTGGTTCAGGCGCAAGGCAAGTCACGCATTGACATGGTCGTCTGGCGTGGCTGCGAGGAAGCCTGCCAGGCATTCCGCAGTTTCTTTGAAGAACGTAGCCTGCCTGTGGACATTCGGGTGATCGATGTTGATCGCGATCAGACCAAGCTGCCAGAGGTGCGTGACGACATCATCGCTTCGCGCCCCGACATGGTGGTGACCTGGGGCACCAGCGTCAGTGTCGGGCTATTGGGCACGCGTGAAGCATATGGCGCAAGAACGGCATTGGGCGATATTCCCGCGCTTTTCATGATCGTGGCTGATCCGGTCCGTTCGGATCTGGTCGAAAGCTATGCCAGCTCTGGCCGACCAATGGTGACCGGGGTCCAAAACCGCGTGCCGGAAACGACCCAGATCCAATTGATCAAAACCTATATGGATTTGGCGCATGTTGGCGTGATCAATGATCCGCATGAACATAATAGCCAGCTGAACACGGAAACGCTGCGCGCGCTGGGTCACGAGAATAATTTCAAGGTGACCGCCTTGGCATATGACCTGATGCCCGACGGCACGCCAGACCTGCGTCAGATCCCGATGCTGATGGACAGGCTGAAAGGCGCTGGCGTTCAGGCCGTCTATGTTGGTTCCAGCTCGACCAACCTGGAACAGCGCCACGCGTTCACCGCCGCTGCAGTCGCCAGGGGGCTGCCAGTTTTCACCGCCTATGCGCAGATGGTTCAGGACAGCCAAGCGCTGATGGCGGTTGCGAATGCCTATGCCAATGTCGGCAGGCTTGCGGCGGCACAAGCATTGAAGGTGCTAGACCAAGGCCAGACACCAGGTGATCTGCCGATCGCCTCGCTTGACCGGTTTTCTGTCTTTTTGAACATGGGGGTGGCCGCTGATCTTGGCCTCTATCCGCCCCTCGACCTGATCAATATCGCCGAGATTATCGGCAGGCAGGAGGGGCCATGACTGTCGCACCAATCGCAGCCCTGCTGGCCCCGATTTCTGAGGATGCCCCTTTCGGGACCTATCTGAAAGCGGATCGCGCCCTGTATCGGGCGCTGCGCAATCGCTTTAACGCGGCCCAGACAGCCTATCGCGCGCTGTCGGAAACGGTTGAAAGCCTTGCTGACCGCGAGCTGCAGATGCAAAACCGCGAGGCATGGCAAGCGCTCTCAGACGAGGCGCAGACGGTTCTGACCGCTCAAAGCCGCGACCTGGAACTGTTGTGTTGGTACATCGCAGCCCAGATTCACCTAGAGACGCCGCTGACACGTTTGCTGGCCGCGGTGCTGACCGTGACCGAGCTTGTCGAGACCAGCTGGGACCAGCTTCAGCCTATTCCGCCTGCGGACAAGCTGAAGGCCGCGGATGAAAGCGGTCAAGCTAAGGAAATCGACGCGCTCAGGCTGCGCAGTTTCGTCCAGCTGGTCGGCGAGGTCCCGGGCAGCGGTCTGCTGCATTTGCCGTTGACCAACCTGGTCCTGGTCGGGCGCACAACGCTTGGCAATTTCCTCGCGGCAGAACGTGATGGTGCAATCGCCGCGTTGAAGGCAGAGGTTGCCGCCGAGATCGCGGATGAAAGCGCGATCCTGCGTGATCGCGTCTTACAGCTTGGCGACCTGCAGAGCGCGCTTGATCGGCTGGATATCGCGTTGCGTGCGGCGGCTGCCCGGTCGGGTGAACCGCCGGTTCAGGTGGCACGCCTGGCCAAGCAGGTGGCCGATCTGCTGCGCGCGCTACTCGTTTTGACCGAGGGAACTGCATTTGTCTGGCCGATTGTCGAGACGGACCAGCCCAAGGCCGATGACGCCGATGATCTCGCCCCGGCCGAGGCCGCCTTGGGGCATGGTGCCGCGCGCCAGATGACCGGCGCTGATGCCAGCCTCAGCCGCGAAACCGCTTTGTCCAACCTTGAAGCACTGATCGCGCATTTCCGGATCACAGAGCCGCATTCACCGGTTCACACGCTTTTGGCGCGCGCCCTGCGCTGGGCGCGGATGCCGTTGCCCGATGTCATGAGCGAGGTTCTTGGTGCCGACAGCGAAGCGATGGCGCGTCTGTCGATGATGGCCGGACTTGAAAGCGCCGGTGAACGGCTTGCGCGGCCGGTAACCATGGTTGCGCCCGTTGCGGTTTCAGTGACGCCGCCGGAACGCGCAGAGACGGGCATTCAAACACCTGATGACGCGCCACAGCAGGATGTGGCGCAGGAGTCCAGCCCGCCCCCCGAGGGCAAGATAACGAGTTTCGAATGGTAGTTCGTTCCGCATCGGCATGCCGGTCGGACAACGCAGCGACAGTCAAATGAGGATGACATGGCAATTTATATGAAGATCGACAAACTTGATGAAATCAAAGGGTCTGCGACCCTGAAAGAAGTCGGAAAGAAAAAGGGGCTGATCCCCGTTTCGTCAATCAATTGGGCAACATCGCGGCCGGTCTCGGTGCAGGTCGGCGCAGCTTCGGGTGCCGAGACCGGCCAGGTCTCGCTGTCGGATGTGTCTGTCAGCCGATCAGCCGACGGGGCATCGCCGTTCATCGAAACCTTCTTCTTTGCCCCCACCGGTGACGGCAAAACGGTTGAGTTTTTGATCACCAAGGCGGATCGTGACGGCGCGGGCGAAGTGCCATCGATGATCCTGACCCTCGAAGAGGCGCGCCCGAATTCCTATTCGATCAGCTGCGAACAGGCGACGGCGCAGGAAAACTTCACCATCGCCTACACTGCATTTTCGATCACGCATTACACCGAGGATGAAGGCGGCAAGATCGAGAAGGGCGACACGATCAAATTCGACCTGAAGACCGCGCAACTGGTCTCGAAGGCCAAATTGCCATGATTAACCGGATTGCACGGCACTTGAAAAAGGAAACTTACAAATGGCTTTGAACGCACAACACAAGCGGGTTCGAAAGAACCGCGTCAGCATTACCTATGATGTCGAGACGAATGGCGCCTCTGAGAAAAAGGAATTGCCTTTCGTCATCGGCATGATTGGCAATTATTCGGCCGACCGGCAGGATCGGGAACCGCTAGAAGAGCGCACCTTCTATCAGGTGGACAAAGATAACTTTGGGCAGGTCATGTCACGCGTCGCACCGCGCCTGACATACAAGGTGCCGAACCGGCTTCAGGATGATGGCTCGGAATTCGAGGTTGATCTGGAATTCCGCTCGATGAAGGATTTTGAACCCGATGCGATCGTCGCGAAAGTAGAGCCACTCAGGCAGTTGGCCAAGAAGCGCGAACAGCTGATGACGCTTTTGGCCAAAGCGGATCGTTCACGCGATTTAGAGAAGCTTTTGAAGGACATCCTGCAGGACGAAGACGCCATCAAGGCGCTTGGTGACGAACTGGGTGTTCAGTCTGACAAGGAGGGCGAATGATGTCCGATATGGAAATACAAGGCGCCAATGGCGCGACGGCCACAGAGCAGAGCCTGCTGGACCAGGCGCTTGCCGCAACCGCGACGACCCCACAAGATACAACACGCGAATTACTGTCTGTTCTGGTCTCCGAGGCCATGCAAGGCACGATGACCTGGGACAAAAACGTCGGCGAAACCATCCATAAAGCGGTCGCCCAAATCGACGTGCTGATGTCCAGACAGATGTCAGCTGTTATTCAGGACGCCAAGTTCCGCAGCCTTGAAGGGTCCTGGCGTGGATTGCAAAAGGTCGTGAAGGAAAGCGAGCTTGGCGCTGGCCAGAAAATCAGGCTGGTGGATTTCAGCAAAACAGAACTGCTGGAACAATTCGAGGATGCGCCGGCTGTCGACCGCAGCCCGCTGTTCGATGCGTTGTATCAAAACGAGTTCGGGACGGCAGGTGGTGAACCTTATGGTCTGCTGATCGGGGATTACTATTTTGGCTATGGCGACGAAGATGTCGCGCTGCTGACCTATATGGGCGAAACTGCGGCGGCCTGCCATGCGCCTTTGGTTGCGGCGGCTGGTCCTGAAATGTTCGACTATAAAAGTTTCGAGTCCTTTGCCGAGGGACGCCCCGTGGCGGCCGGTTTCGACAGCCCGCAATATGCGGCCTGGAATGCGTTCCGCGACACCGACGAGGCCCGCTATGTCACGCTGACGCTGCCCAGCACGCTGGCGCGTCTGCCTTATGGCGCGAATGGCCTCAAGGCGGAGAGCTTCAATTTCGCAGAGCTTGATACCGATGCCGAAGGCAATCAGCGGCCAAAGGCGAATGCACAGCTGGTCTGGTCAAACGCGGCCTATGAGATGGCGTTGAAGATGAACCAGGCCTTCACGGCCTTCGGCTGGTGCACCGCGATCCGTGGGCTGGAAAACGGCGGCAAGGTCGAGAACCTGCCAAACCTTGTGTACAAGTCGGACGCCGGCGACATCCAACAGCATTGCCCGATCGAGGTAAATCTGACCGATGAGCGCGAGAAAGAGCTCAGCGACTTGGGTTTCCTACCGCTGGTGCATTACAAAAACACCAACTTTGGTGTGTTCATCGGCAGTCAGACGGCCCAACGGCCCAAGGCCTATACCGATGCTTCGGCAACAGAAAATGCCGCGATTTCGGCGCGTCTGCCCTATATCATGGCGTCCAGCCGGATCGCCCATTTCCTGAAGGTGATGGGCCGCGACCAGCTGGGTTCCAACCTCGAAGCGACTGATATCCAGCGTAATCTGCAAGCTTGGATCGACCAGTATACGAATTCTGGTGCCGTCGGGAATGAAGAGCGGTCACGCACCCCGCTGGCCGAAAGCCGGATTCAAGTGGTCGAACAGCCGGGCCGTCCCGGATCGTATTCGGCGGTGGCGCATCTGCGCCCCTGGTTGCAGCTCGAAGAGCTGACCACCTCGGTTCGGATGGTCACGAAGATACCGGGGTGATCACAGCAGATGCACGCGTTTGACGCGCAGACCGGCAGCCCGGTGGGTGGTCATCAGACCAATGCACCGGGCGAAACCGCGGCAGCGATTGCCGCGGCTCTGCGTCGTCTGTGTGACGACCCCGCCGATCTGCGCCTGCTGCTTGGGCGTATGATCCTGGGGATTGATACCTGTCTGGCCGCGCAGCTGAACGTGCTGCTGGAGCATCCGCGCTTCAAGGCGCTAGAGGCAGCCTGGAGGGGGACAGAACTGGTGGTGGCCGCCAGCGCGGGCAGTGCGGATATACGGGTCAAGATGTTTGATCAGACATGGTCGGAACTGTCGCGCGATCTGCAGTCGGGTCTGGATAGCCGACGCTCGGTGTCTTACCGCAATATCGTGATGCGCGAATTGGACACGCCCGGCGGAGAGCCGTTCGGCGTGCTGTTTGTCGATCATGGGCTGAGCCTGTCGATCGACAATGAATATGATGATTTCCACACCGCGCAATTGTTTTGCGATCTTGGGGCCGCTGCGGCCTGCCCGGTGATCCTCGGTCTTGCGCCCGATTTCTTTGGAGAAAACGATGCGGCCTGGGTGACCAACTATCGCCGCATTGCCAGTATTTTGACGGGCGATGATTACCGCAGCTGGCATATGCTGCGGCATCATGCCAATGCGCGGTTTCTGGGCATCGCTTGGCCCGAAGTCCTGTTGCGGGGACGTTATGAAGATTGTGATGCGGGTTTCCCCTTTCATCAATGGCCGTCCAGCGGCAGCGGCGTCTGGGGGCAGGGCGGCATCGCTTTTCTCTGCACGATCATCGCTGAATACCGGCGCTGTGCCTGGTTTGGTTTTCTCAAAATGGTCGGCAATGGGGCGGGCGAGGGCGCGGTGGTATCCTTGGCCCGGACGCCAATACCCGCCGGGTCCAGCCGCGTGGCTGTGGCGCGTCTGCGCCTGACGCGCAGCACCGGCCAGTTTCTGTCGGAACAAGGTTTGATTCCGCTTTGCGAAAGCCTGAAGTCGCATGATCTCTATTTTGTGGGCAACCGGTCTGTCACCGCATGCGGGGGCGCGACGGCCTGCGAGGTTCTGACACAGATCCAGTCGGTGCTGATCGCCTGCCGGATGGTGCATTACCTCAAGGTATTGATCCGTGGTCTGATCGGCCAGATCAAGTCGGCCTCGGAATGCGAGGTCATCCTGAACAATTGGCTGGAACAATATTGCGCGAATGTCGCAGATGGTTCCCCCGAGATTCTGGCGCGATATCCGCTGCGCAGCGCGCGGGCGCAAGTGGTGCAGGAGGGGGCCGGCGATGGAGCCAGATTCATCTGCGCCATCGACATCCGCCCGCAATATCAGGTCGACAATCTGCTCGGTGACATCTCGTTCACCACCGATTTCCGCTCGGACAGCCGGAGGCCGGCATGAGTGCCTTTGCCGCCGTTTTCCTCGGTCGCTCGGACGACGAAGAGGCCGCACAGATTGCGGGCAATGTCAGCATTCTGCTGCAATCCATCAGCCCAGATGCCGCGATCCCCGAGGGGCTTGCACAGGTGCGGTCAAGCAATCTGTCGCATGGAACAAGTATGACTTGGGTGCGCGGTGATCTTGGTCGTGAGGATACGATGCGTCTGTCCTTTCGTGAAAGGCTAAGGCTATTTGAACCCCGTTTCGACGCGATCAACGACATTGATGTGATCGAGGTTGCGGAACGTAATGAGGTCACTTTTCGCCTGCGTGCGCAGATGCGTGATCGGCGGCGGATCGAGCCGTTTTCATTTGAGACTCGGTTGTCCTTGCTCAACCAATTTGTCGAGAAGCCGGGCGCATGAGTAGCTTCTTACAATATTACGAGGCCGAGCTTGATCTGATGCGTCGCTCGCTTGCGGAGTTCGAAGCAGCCAATCCAGAGAAGGCCCGCGCGCTTGGTCTGTCCGCCGGGCGCAGCCGCGATCCTGACCTTCAGCGTCTTTCCGACGGTTTTGCCTATGTCGCTGCGCGGCTGCAAAAACAGATGGAGGATGCGAATGGCGATATCGCGCTTGATCTGTTGCGGACCGTCGCGCCAAGCCTGCTGTTGGGCGCGCCCAGCCACATCTGTCTTGTGCCTGCCTCTGATGCCGATCTGCCAGATGATCCCGTGACTTTGGCGGCAGGGACGCGGGTGCCTTTCATGCATGACGCGCAGGTAAGCTGTGTCTATACGCTGGCCCGCACCGTCGAATTGGCGCCACTTGTCCTGACCGGTCTGCGCATGGAAACCGTTCCCTTGTCGCATGCTGTGCCGCCGGGGGTGGACAAGGTCGAAGGCGCATTGATCCTTGAAGTGCGCAGCAAGGATCCTGGGCGGAGCTTGGCGCAGTCGCTTGGCCGCAAGCTTGAATTCTACCTGCCGCGTCAGACCAGCCACCGGCGCCGCATTGCCGAGGCGCTGGCCGCTGATGTCAAAGGTGTCGCCGTTGCGGCAACCGGGTCATCCTCGGCCGGTGTCCTGCTGGGGGCAGATGCGCTGGGGCGCGTGATGGCGGGCGGGCATAACGGCTTTTTGCCGCAGTTCTTTTCACAGCCGCAAGGCATGGAGCAATTGCACGATTTCCTGGCCTATCCCGATCAGGCCTATGCATTTCGGCTTGGTCAACTGGCGCGTGGTGCCCAGCTGCTTGAGGCGGGGACAGCGGAGTTTCGCATTTTCTTGGGGCGGCGCGGGATGGAACATATCCGCCGGGTCGAACCGGGCGATATCGTGTTGAACGCTCTGCCATGTCTGAACCTGTTCGAGACGATGTCCGAACCGCAGCATTACAGTTTCGCGCGTGACCGGATGCCGGTCCGGGTGCCGCGCGGGCAGGGCGCGCGACCAGAGATATTGCGGCTGCGCTCTGTGACGCGCCTGACCCCGGATGGCGAAACGATCTTGCCCGAACTTGCAGCCCCCGTCGGTGTCGCGGGCGCGCAGGGGCCGGTATGGCAGGAGCGGATGTTCAGCGGCGAGCCTGATCCCGCAAGGCGCGACATCAGCCTGTCCATTCCCGAAGATGACGGCCTGACCGACACAGGCCTTGATCTAGTGGCCCAGCTTTTGTGTTCGAATGGCGCTGCGGCGATGCGCTTGCGTCCCGGCGAACGAGTGCGGATCGACAATGACGATCTGGCCGATGCCGATTTCGCGGTGCTAGAGGAACCAAGCCCTGCCGTGCCCGCGCGGCTGGACAGCAATCGCCGGTGGGATCTCGTGGCCCTGATTGGCGGCAATTTCAATGCGCTTTTGTCCGAAGACGATCCTGCGCGCGTGCTGCGAGACAGCCTGCATCTTTGCGCGCCGACAGGCTATGCGTCCGATGCCAAGGCGATTGTCGCCGTCAATCTCGCGCGTCGCTTTGCCCCTATCCGTCTGGATGGGCAAAACCTGATCGCGTCGGGCATTTGGGTCGATATCGTGATCAACCCGGATTACTTGTCGGTCCCTGCGACCGTTTTTGGCCATGTCATTGCAGATTTCCTATCCAGCTTTGTCAGCCATGACCGGTTTGTGCAGATCCAGATGCGGGAAAACGGGGCGGATCATCCGTTTTTCGCCCCACCCCGTCGCCATGGGAGCCAGATGGTATCATGACTGCCGGGCATGTGCAGAACCTTGTCGATCTTGATCCGGTGCAGGGCTTGCGCATCGGTCTGGACGCATTTCGTCGCCTGATCGATGAAGGCAGCTCCGATCCGTTCGGGCATGGCAGCCAACTTGCGGGCAATCACCGGGGCATCGTGTCGCGCGACGGCGTCAAGCATGAACGACGTTTTGTCGCCAATCTTCTGCGTTCGCTGGATGGCTCGCTTCCGGATTACCTGATCGAGGCATTGCAGGCCGAGATGAACGCGGATGAAGCCGGGTTACATGACTTTCTGGGCGTGTTTGACCGGCGTCTGTTGCAGCTTTGGCTTGGGGCCGGACAGCGCGCAATCCTTGTGTCAGAGGCTGATGCGAAGGCGGCCCACCCCGGCATTATCAAAGACGGGATCGCCCGGCTGATCGGCGTCAACGCAGATGAGCGGGCGGCGGGCGCGCAGCTTTTGCCAGCCCTGTTGGCCCTTGTCCTGCGCAGCCAGAACCTAGAAACATTGCGCCGCGTCCTGAGCTGGTTGATCGCGCGCGAGGTATCCATCATCCCCCGCTTTAACCACAAATATCACCTTGATCCCGATTGCAGGCTGCGGATTTCGCGGTCGGCGGGCCTTGGCAACGTCTTGGGGGGCGGCGTGGTTGTCGGGCGGCGTGCCGTGCCTGCATCGGGGCGACTGGAGATCGAGATCATCTGCAACGACGCCGAGGATCTGGCAGGATTGCGCGCGCGGCAGGGTCGGCTTGGCGCGGTGCCGACGCTGACCCGGCTGTTTCTGCGCGACCCGGTGCCTGTCAGCTATTTCGCCCGCCTGCCAAGAGACCAGCTTGCGCGGCCGCGCCTGTCGCGCGATCGCGCGCAGGCACTGCGCTTGGGACAGCATGGATGCCTTGAACCAGCGACGCGGCCACAGGCGACGGCCCGGCTCAAACTCGATTTCTCACCAACCCCATACAGCGGAGGCCATTCCTGATGGTGCAATTGACACGACTGGTCGGAAAACTTTCGCCAAGGCTCAAGGACGCGCTGGAGAATGCGGTCGGCGAGGCCATGAAACGACGCAGCGCGACTGTCGAACCCGCGCATTGGCTGTTTCATAGTCTTTTTGGCGCCGATGATGCGCTGCAAGCCTTTCTTGAGGGGCAGGGCGTCACCCTGACGGCGCTTGAAGCCGAGATCGAAAGCCGAATGCCGCGCGGGTCTGGCAGCCCGACGGACCGGCCCACGATCTCGGGCAATGTGGTCAAACTTCTAGAAGCCGCTTGGTTGATCGCATCCGTCGAGCTGGAACAGACAGCGATCCTTCCCGAAACCCTGTTGCTGGCGGCAATGCAGCCCAATGCTGCCGGTCTGAGAAACGAAAGCTATCAGGCGCTGGCATCCGTGTCTGGCGAGGCCATGCGCGATTTTGCCCGCGCGCGGGGTGTCAATCTGGCCGCTGGGCCGGGTGCCGCCCGCTCTGATGTCGCGTCTGCGGCAGGTGCGGTCGGCGAGGGCGCGCTGGGCAAATATACGGTCAATCTGACCGAGCTTGCCCGTAGCGGTGCGCTGGACGCTGTGGTCGGTCGGACTGATGAGGTCGCCAAGGCGATCGACGTGCTGCTGCGCAAGCGTCAGAACAATCCGATCCTGTTGGGTCAACCCGGCGTCGGCAAGACCGCCATCGTCGAGGGGCTGGCCCAAAAGATCGTGGCCGGAGAGGTGCCGCAGGCGCTTGCCGAAGCCGAGCTTCTGAGCTTGGACATGGGGCTTTTACAGGCCGGTGCCAGCGTCAAGGGCGAGTTCGAGGACCGCCTCAAGAACGTGCTGAAAGAAGTGCAATCTTCTGACAGGCCGATCCTGATGTTCATCGACGAGGCGCATACCATGATCGGCGCAGGGGGCACCGAAGGCCAGAATGACGCGGCCAATTTGCTTAAGCCCGCGCTTGCGCGGGGCGAATTCCGCACGATTGCGGCGACCACCTTTGCAGAATACAAGAAATATTTCGAAAAAGACCCCGCCCTGTCGCGCCGGTTTCAGCCGATCACCGTGGAAGAGCCGACAGCCGAAGCCGCTGTGCATATTTTGCGACGTGTATCAGAGGGGCTGGCCGCCCATCACGGCGTGCTGATCCAGCAAGAGGCGCTGTGCGCGGCGGTCGATCTGTCCACGCGTTACATGCCCGCACGCCGTCTGCCCGACAAGGCGATCAGCGTGCTTGATACCGCCTGCGCCCGTGTGGCCCTGTCACAAACGGCGCGGCCCTCTGCGCTTGATGCGCTGGAAGAACGGATGCGATTTGCCGAAGCAGAACGCGATCAGACCCGCGAGGACGGCAACCGCTTTGGCAAGGTCACGGTGGATGTTGCCGCGCTTGACGCCCGCGTTGACGTGCTGCGCGACGCGTTGGATCAGGCAACACAGCGCTGGGCTGCTGAACGCGATCAGGTCGCTGCGCATCTGGGGCAGGACAAGCCAGCAGATGCCGAACCGTCGCCTGCGCTGCCGGAAACCTCTGAATATGTCTTTCCATGGGTCAGCGCAGCCTCGATTGCAGCCGTTGTTTCGGACTGGACAGGCGTGCCGCTGAACAATCTTGAACGCAGCGAGGCGGACCGGCTATTGCGTCTGGATGAGGCGCTGAAATCCCGGATTATCGGTCAGGATAGCGCTGTGGAGGCCATCGCACGCTCGCTCAAGATCAGCCGCGCGGGGTTGACCGATACGCGCAAGCCGATTGGCGTTTTCCTGATGTGTGGTCCCTCTGGTGTCGGCAAGACCGAAACGGCGCTTGCGATTGCCGAACAGGTCTTTGGCGGCGAAGATGCGATCACCACCATCAATATGACCGAGTTCAAGGACGCGCATAAGACGTCGATGCTGTTGGGCGCCGCGGCGGGATATGTCGGCTATGGCAAGGGTGGCGTGCTGACAGAGGCCGTGCGCCGCCGCCCCTATTCCGTGTTGCTTTTGGACGAGATGGAAAAGGCCCATCCGGCGATCCACGACATCTTTTTCCAGATTTTTGACAAAGGCCATATCAGCGACTCTGAAGGCAACGAGGTCGATTTTCGCAATACCATCATCATTATGACCGCCAATGCTGGTGGCGAGGATATCCGCAGTTTTGTGGATGCGCAGGACAATCCGCCTGATGCCGAGACATTGGCGCATCACCTGCGGCCCATATTGCTGGATTTCTTCAGCCCCGCTTTCCTTGGCCGGACCGAGGTTATCGCATATCGCCCGCTTGATGATGCGGCGAGCCGGCAGTTGGTCGGCATCCAGATGCGCCGGATCCGCGCGCGGATTGCCGCCCAATATGGCGCGGGTTTCGAGTGGAGCAGCGGTTTCGTCGATCATGTCGTCCGCTGCAATACGGATGTGCTGAGTGGTGGCCGCGCCTTGGAGGCGATCATCAACCGTCAGCTTTTGCCCCGCCTGGCCGAACGGTGCATTGCCATGGCCATCACCGGTGACCCGCTGACGCAGATCAACGTCGACCACGATGGAAAGGAGCTGCGCATTGACTTGGCTTGATACGGTGAAAACCGATCTGCGCATCGCGGCGCTTTTTGCAATGCTGGTTTATGCCCTTCATGGTAGCCCGGTTCATGGGCAGGACAGGGCGCCGATCCGGCTCGCAACGCAGCTTTTGCCGCCTTACCAGATGATCGAAAACGGCGAGATGTCGGGGATTGCCGTGCAGCGTGTGCGCTGCGCGCTCGACGCTATGGGCCAGCCCTATGAACTGCATATGATGGATTGGTCGACCGCGCAATTGATGACGGAAAACGGGGATATGGACGGCTTTTTCGTCGGCTCACCAAATTCCGCACGCGAGAGGTTTTCCATTGCATCGGCACCGGTGGTTTCGGAATCTCTGATCTGGTACATGCGGCGCGGCGCATCGATCGATCCGGCCGATCCCGCTGGCCGGCTGTCGGCGCGCTATTCGGCCAAATTTGCGACAAGCAAATGGTTGTTCCTGCATCGCGA
Organism: Yoonia vestfoldensis; assembly: GCF_002158905.1. NCBI lineage: Bacteria > Pseudomonadati > Pseudomonadota > Alphaproteobacteria > Rhodobacterales > Paracoccaceae > Yoonia > Yoonia vestfoldensis. The sequence goes on along the minus strand of NZ_CP021431.1, from coordinate 3,070,251 downwards.
AGGTTTCAACGTGGTGATGAAACCGCGCGATGCCGACAGCCTGCTGAGCATGCTGGTCAACGGTGATATTGATGTCGCCTTGGAATACGATCTGATCTTCGAATATTACATGCGCAAACGCGGGCTCGACCCCGCCGATTTCCGGGCGATCCCCTACGATACGAACGCTATGAGCGTTCACTTTTCGCATCAGTTCGATGCGGCGCGCCCGTCCTTTATCGCAGATTTCAATACCCGCCTTGCCCAATGCATGAGGCAGGAAACATGAGCGTCAGCCTGCAAATATTGTCTCTGCCCGAGGGCGAGATCTTGCCGCGCCGCGAGATTGCGGTGCCGTCTTGTCCCTTCGTCATCGGGCGGGATTTCGACTGTGATCTTAGTCTGCCTGACAGCTCCTCCACCCTGTCGCGCCGCCACCTGCAAATCGACGGGGCACCCTTTACCGGCTATCGCGTCACTGACCTGTCGCGCAATGGCACCATGCTGAACGGCACGTCGATCCATCAGCAGGGCGGACGACCGGTGGCCGATGGGGATGTTGTGGAATTCGCGGGGTACCGGCTGTTGATCAGTGTCACCTCCCGCCCATCCGCGCCGGTCGTCGAACCAGCACCTGCACCGAAGCCCGAGATGCGGCCGATGTCATTGTCCCCGCTCGAAGTCGTGGATGACATGACAGCCCAGCCGGGAGAAGAGGCAGAGGAACCCTTTGGGGGCGATATCAAGGCGCTAGAGGCTGATCTGCTTTTCGACCCGTTCGAGGATGGCCCCGGTCTGCGTGATACGCCGGTTTCCGAAGCACAGGCAGACAAACCTGCCCCTTATGCGCCGATGGATGCGGCGCCAATCGTGTCTCGGATGGGTTTTCCCGACAGCAGTGTCGCGGGGGGCGGGCAGTTTGTGCCGATGGGGCTGACCGCGACAGCCGCGCAGGACCCCAGGTCGGCGGCGCTCGAGCGGGAGGAATTGTCAGGGGCAATCGACCGCGCCGTGGCACGTTTTCTGGATCAGTTCGACCCGGCCGAGCTGGAAAAGGAATATCGTGATTTCCTTGGTCCATTCGCACGCCGCAAGCACCGCTATTGGAGCCTGTTTCACAAACAATTCCGCCGCCGCCGCGAGAACGGCGACTACGGACGCACCTTTCGCGCCATCCTGGCCGAGGAGATACGAAGGAAATGAACATGTTGCGACCCGCCATCATGACAGCTGTCGCCGTTCTCGTGTTGGGGGCCGGCTGTGCTTCGCAAGAGATACAAGTGCCGGTTTCCAAGACGGTCGGCATCTCTGCCAGCCGTGAGATCAATCCTTACAACGAGGCCTCCAACCCTGTGGTGCTCCGGCTTTATCAATTGTCGAACCGGACCGCCTTTGAAGAGGCCGGTTTCTGGGAATTGTTTGACGGCAGCGGCGAAAACCTTGCCGGTGTCGTGCTAAGCGTCCAGAGCATCGGGCCGATCTATCCGGCCGAGACCCGCGTTGTGCCTTTCGATCTGGCGCCGGACACCCGCTATCTGGGGGTATTTGCCGAATTCGCCGATTATGAAAGCCAGCGTTTCAGCGCGCTTGAAGCGATCAGCGACAGGGTTCTGGACCAAGGTGTGATTGTCTCGATCTCCGCGTCAGGGATTGACATCGCGGCGGGCGGTCTGACGCTTGACGGCAGGCCGCAAGAGCAAAGACGCGGCCCCATCATGGGCTTTATCGACAAGCTATTCGGAGCCACGACATGACCGCCGGTATGATTGTCTGGCGCGAGGGAATGTTCATCGCGCCTCAGCATCTCCAGCATCTTGACCGAGAGCTGCGGGCCAGCATGGCATCGCTTGGGCGATTGGATCTGTCCGGCGATGACTTTGGCCTAAGCCGTATCCGGATCAATCAGGACCTGCTGGCCACCGGAAAGGTCGTCGTGAGTGAGGCCGCAGGCCTGTTTCCCGATCAGACCTATTTCGATCTGGCCGGTGAATTGTTTTTGGATGTGCCGGATGGCACGGTCGATCAGATTTTGCTGCTCGCCGTGCCGTTGCACAATGGCGGCATCACCATCGTTGGCGAGACGCGCGGGCTGCATCGTTGGGTGGTGCGCGATGCGCTGCTTGATGACATCACCGATGCGGATGCGCCCCCGGTCGAGGCCGAGCTTGCCGCGCCGGGTGCCTGCCTGAAACTGGCGTCCGATGATCTGTCGGGCTATGCCTGCATACCCTTTGCACGCATATTGGAAAAAACGGCCGAGGGGCGGGTAGTTCTTGACGATACATATCTCGCTGTGTGCATTGCGATCGGGGCGTCGCAGCGCCTGCTGGCACGGCTTCAGGAAATCCTGTCCCTAGCCCGCGCGCGTGCCAATAACGCGGCGATGCGGTTGCGCCTGGCGCAAGGGGCGCAATCTTCGGCCAGTCTGTTCGGTGAGCGGTTGGAATTGGAACTGCTCAACCGCTCGATTATCGCCTTGCAGGCTGCCCAGCATCATCCCTGGATGTCGCCGCGGCGGTTATACGGGCTGCTGGCTGAATTGCTTGCAGGGCTTGATGCCCATGCGGCCCGCACCACCAAGCCCGATGTCTTGTGGAACCCGCTGGACCCGACCGGTGCCTTTGAAAAGATCATCACCCAGCTGCGCGGACATCTGACGCTTGAAGCGCATGCCAATGTGATCAGCCTCATTTGGAATGGAGAGCTGTTTGAAAAACGTCGCCTGCTGCGGCTCGTCGTGCCACAGCGCCTTTTGGACGAAGGGCGGCGGCCCATTCTTGCGATTTCTGATCCGGGACAGGACCGCAAACTTGGCGAGCTGGTCCCCAAGGCGTGCAAGCTTGCCGGGATATCGGCAATGCCAGAGCTGGTCACGCTCGGGCTACAAGGTGTGCGGCTGACCCATCTTCCTGTGGCCCCGCCCGAATTGCGCGACAAGCCAGATACTGCCTTTTTCGCAGTTGATACCGGCAGCCTGCTCTGGACGCGGTTCATCGAGAAAAAAGAGGCGCTTGGCCTGCATATCGACGAGCGCATCGCCGCCCCTGCGGCCACGCTTTACCTGATAGGATAATCATGCCGCGCACCGATACCGATCAAGACCCCAGCACGGTCATCCTGACCGCCGATCGCATCGTGGCAGATGACGGTCGCTTGGCTGGGCCAGGGGTGCTTTCGACATCGGCGATCGGTGATCTTGATGCCGCCTTGCGCGCGTCCCGACAGGCATCAAACGCGTTGATCGCGGCATCCAGCGATTTGATGGGTCTTGTTTCAGTGCTGCACCGGATTGATGATTGCGGCGCGGTTGGCACCACGCGCGCAGAGATCGGACGGGCGATCATTGATCTAAAATATCGGGTGGTTCAGCTGGATTATCCGCCATCGGTGGCGGAAAACCTGTGTCTTTTATACGCGATTGTCATTGATGAATTTATCCTGACCAGCCCATGGGGACGGGATTCAGGTTGGGAGAACCTCACGCTTGTTGCCGATCTCTTTGGGTTCCGTGATGGCGGTGACCGGTTCTATGAGGTGGCTGACCGCGCTTTGATGCAGCCGCGCACGCTGCGCCCCTTCATCGAGATCGTCTATATCTTTTTAAAGCTTGGGTATCGTGGGCGGTTTAAGCCGGGCGATGATTTCCTGCGTGATCGGCTGATCGGACGGCTAGAGACTGCGCTGGATCTTGACCGCGCCGAGGTATCGCCCGCCCGCTATGGGCGCGCACCGACACGGACCCGCGCGATAAAACCGCCACGCAGCGCTGTCTCTAAGATGATCTTTGCAACGGTCGTGATCTTTGCGGGGTTCGGTCTGACTGCGATGGTCCAGCAGGTCGAGGCCAATAGGGTCACGGCAGGTCTTTTGGAACAAAGCGCCGCAATGTCGCGCGACGCTGGCGCAATCTTTGTCTATTCAAGCGGGTCCGGCACCACCGAAAGGCGGGCAGATGACTGAGCAACGTGTCACAACAGAGCGGTTTTACCGGATTTTGCTTTTGATTTACGCTTTGGTGGTCGTGCTTGGTGCGGGCATTCTGGCCGTTGTCGCCTGGTATGGCATCGCAAGCGGTCTGTGGGTCCGGGTTGGCAGCGCCATATTGATCCTGACCACGGTGCTGGTCGCCAGCATGGCGCTGATCTGGCGCCGCCGGATCTGGTTGCCCCATCCCGAGGCAGAAGCCCGCCGCGTCCTGCGCGCAAGATTGAAAAGGCTGCATCGCGGGTTTCGGGCGCGCGCCCGATCGCTGGACAGCCGCAACGCACCGGCCAGTCGCGCGCTGTTCGTCACCCCCATCCGCGAACACGAAAACGGCCTGTGTTCCATGGCAGAGCTGGGCTATGCCCCATTTGGCAGCGCGATGGAATCTGACGGCATTCGCCTATCCACCTGGAGCGCACAGACCGCCGTTGCCTATCGGTTTGAACTTGGCGCGGATGCGGCATTGTCGCTGGATCAGCTGGGATACGTTTTGCAGCTATTGCGCAAGGACAATCCCGCACTGCCGCTGAATGCGATCCATATCGAGCTGGATCTGGCCCGTCTGGGCGATGATGCCGAAGGCGCGCGCCAAAGACGCGTGACCAACCAGATCGCCAGTCACGCCGTCACGGTTTTGCGGCTGGACCTGCCGGTGCATCTGTCCTTGGTGGGGTTGGAAAATGCGCCTGATCTGGTCAGGGCGGCGGTTTTGACGGGCGGTATCGGCGAGCAGGCCATGTTTGGCGGTTTTCTTGACGAGACCGCCGAGGATAACGAAACGGCGATTGACGCCCTTTTCGCGGATATGGCCGCGCGCTTTGATGCGGCGCGTCTTGTTGCGCTGCAAAAGCAGCTTGCACCTGCATTCTGTAGCGCCCTCGTCACGGCGCCTTTGCAATTGGGCCTATTGCTGGCCCGGTTGCGCCCGGCCTTCCGCGAGGTGACAGCCGCGATGCCGCCACGCACGCGCCCCTTGCGTATCCATAGCGTGTTTTTCCTGGGGACTGCGCCGACCGAGCGCATCGTTGATCCGCTGGCGCAGCTTTCGGCACAGCGGTTTTTCGGCTTGCCCGCAGCGCTTGCGGAATCGGGCCGTGTGCCGGAAAGCGTTGTGACAAAACGCTATGCGGGACAGGTGGCGAACGCTTTTCATCTCGAAGCCTTCCGCGTCAGGCCGAATGAGGCAGCGCTTTGGCAAAGCCGGCTGCGCAGCGTCGCGGTGACATTGCTGCTGGCGGCTGTTGTCGCCTTTGCTGCGGTTGCGGCTTATCGTGACCATCAGACATTCGCGCCGCTGAATGCGCAGATGGAGGCGCGGTTCGATACCTATTTTGCGGCTGTTGGTGAAATTGATCCGGGCGCGGACGGGCTTGTGCCACGGGTGCTTTTGCTGGGTGATCTGCGAAATGGCCTGGCGGCCTATGACGCGGCCGAGGGCGTGGCCTTGCCCCGCGCAAGCTGGTCACAAGAACATGTGTATCGCGCGCGCTATGAGGCAGAGCTTGTCGGTGGCTTTCAGATGGCATTGCAGGATTACATCGAAAAAGACCTGTTCGCCTTCAATGCCCTGCAAGACGGCGTATCGCTTTTTGCGCTGGCGCTGACAGAAGTGCAATTTCACACCGATCAATCTGCGCATGGCGAAACACTGACGGGCCATTTCCTGACGGAACTTGCCAATCAAGGCGAGATTGGTGCGGAATTCACCGCCGCTTTCCGTGGGACATTGGCGGATCTGTTCGCGTTGAACCAGCCGCAGGTGCTGGATCGTGATTCAGAGCTGAACCGGGTGGTGGCGCGGACCTTGCGGGGGTTGGATACGGCCGAAATGCTGTATCGCACGATGCTGCGCAATCCAGAGCTAAGCCAGCGTGTCGATCTGCGCGCTTTCGCCGGACCACGTTTTGGCGAGGTCTTCGAACCGACCGGACCGGCCCAGTCCTACCTCGTGCAAAAGGCCTTTACTCGCGACGGATTCGAACAGATTTTCACACAAGGAGAGTTGGCCCGCACGCGCGATCAGATCCGCAATTATGAGGTGCTGATCGGCGAGATGAATGCCGCGCAGGCCAATACGCTGCTGAGGCGCGTGGTGGATCTTTATACCGCTGATTACATCGCCTCTTGGACCAGCTTTGTTGAAAACCTGCGCCTGCGCGATGCTGCCTCCTTGGGCGAGGCGCAGTTGCTGATGACCTCGCTGGGCAATACATTCGAGAACCCTGTCACCCGTCTGGTCCGCTCATTACGCGAGAATACGATGCTGGCACAGGCGGATCAGCCCCCGGCTGCGGGCGCGTCAGATGGTGCTGCCGCGCCTCTTGACGGGGCGGCGACGCCAGCCCACGCAGAAACGGGCACAGAGTTGTCCGATGCCAGCGGCCGCCGTGCGGCGCAGCAGATTGCGCAATCCTTCCGGCCCTATCTTGCACCTGCCGCCTTGGGCGAGGATGCGCGCACGGAATTCGATGTTCTGGTCGCCTATGCCCGCGATGTCGCGCAATGGATCGAGGCCGCAACAACGGCCGCAAACGGCACGGGCAAATTCCTGTTCGAGGAATATGCTGCCGGTGACAAGGCGACCCCGGTTGCCAAGTTATATCAATTCGCGATCACATCCGATCTGGATATCATCCGCAATTTCGGCACTGGGCTTGCCTCTGTTCTTGACCGCGCTGCGATCGCGCTTGTCGAGGATTACATCAATGCGGCCTGGCGCACTGAGATATGGCTGCCCTATGGCAATCTTATTGCCAGCAGCTTTCCCTTTGATGCCGATAGCCCGTCTGATCTGTCATTGGACATATTCACCCAGCTGTTCGAGCCGATCAACGGCGACATCCGCAAGTTCCGGCAAACCTATCTCGCGCGGTTCGAAGGGCCGGCGGGCAGCCTTCAGCCAGCAGCGACCTTTCTGCCGTTCCGCCGGGTGCAAATGTCATCGCAGGCCGGATCTGCGCTGATGCGCGCCGATGACTTGGGTCAGGCCCTGTTCCGAGAGGGCAAGCCTGGGCTGACCTTTCAGCTGCGCGTTGGCTATATGGACCCGGGATTGAGCCGCCTGGCCATCACCTCGGGGCTGACGCTGCATAGCTATAGCCATGGGCCGGTCATCTGGTCGCAGCAGGCCTGGCCGATGACCGGGCTTGCCGATAGCGGCCTTCGGTTGCGATTGTACAACCGGTCGCGACTGGTTCTTGACGAGGCGGCTGGCGGGGCTTGGTCATGGTTCAGGCTGGCCCAGGCGGGGCAGCGCGCGGTCAATCCCTCGCTCAATGTCGCCGAGGCGCGCTTTCAATCCGGTGGGCTAGAGACGACGCTGCAATTCAGCAACACAGGGTCGGCGAGGCCCTTTGATCCTGCGTTCTTCACTGGCCTGACCCTGCCAGAGGAGATGTTTCCATGACGATCACCATTCCAGACTGGCCCGGCCATGGCGCATTAAGCCAGCATCGCAGGATCGCGCGATATGTCTGGCTTTGCGATCTGGAGGGGGTGTCGGTGATCCTTAAGTTTGCCGCCGGTCCCGTCCGGGTCGCTGCCTTGGCGCATGAAGCCGCGATGCTGCGCAAACTTGCGCCGACTGGCGTCGCGCCGCGGCTGATCGCCTATGCCGAATTGGGGGGGCGGGCACGGTTGGTGATGACGCATCTGCGCGGCCAGCATCCGTTTGCCAGGCTTGATCCGGATGGTGGCTCGATCCGGGCCCTGCACCGCGCCGTCCGCTTGGCCCATGATGCCGGTGTGGTGCATTGCGATCTAAAGCCGTCCAATGTTCTTTTGCGTCAGGGTCGCGCATGGGTGATCGACTGGGGCATGGCGGCGCATCACGGCGCCCGGGTCGCCGACTTGGCCCGGCGGCCCTATAGTTCCGGCTGGACCCATCCCGACCTGATCTGGGGACGGGGGCTAGTCCGACCGGCGCATGATTTGCATGCATTGGCGCGGTTCTGTGGCCCGCAAGGCGCGGTGACGTCAGCCCCGATCGCTTTGCAGGCTGGCGACCAGGTCAGAGAGGCAGGGCAGCATGTCCATTGATCCCAGAAACCTGCGTCTGATCCTTGGCCGGACTGCGCCACGCGAGGCGCGCAGCCTGACCGTGTCAGAGGCGATCAACACCGTGCCGACATATACGATCGACTATGCCAATGAAAATGCGCCACTTGCAGGACATTTGGGCGAAAAGGCCGAGATCTTGCTGCCTGCGACAGAAAACGCATTGGGGATCGCGCCCCGGCGCTTTTGCGGCGTGGTCACCGCTGCGGAACTTATCAGCGACGAGCGCGCGGCCACCTCTGACGGGGGGCACGTCCGGCTGACTGTCCGGCCTTTCCTGGCGTTGCTGGCATATTCGACCCGCTGCCACGTTCACCAGAACAAAAGCAGTGTCGAGATCTTTTCGGATATATTGGCATTCAACGGTTTGCAGCGCAGCCCTGTCCGGATCGGGGCGAATCCGCCGCGGCGCGAAATATGCATCCAATATAACGAGGATGACCTGTCCTTCGTCACACGGCTGTTGGCCGAGGATGGGATTGCATTCTTTTTCGGGGATGGGCATGACGCCAATGTCCTTGTCATGCATGACAGCGCGCGCCCTTTTCCGGCCGTGGCGGATGGCGCGATTGCGCTGACCGATGCCTCGGTGCCGCGTGCAGATCGGTTGCGCGCCGATGCTTTGTCGCGGGTCAGTCGCGTCGCAACTGGCAAGGTGGGCTTGACCAGTCACGACATCGCCAAGGCTATCCAGAGCGCCACCGGCCCTGACCCTGTCGGCATGTCGCCCGGCATGAAGGCCACAGGTGAAACCCGGCATCTGGTCGCGCCCTCGGGGGATTTGCGACAGGATGCCCGCCGGCGTAGCGTCGCTGAGAGGCGGTCTGCCGCTGAAGAAATCTCGGGGCAATGCAGTCACCCGGCCGCCTATATTGGGCAGGCGCTGACGATTTCCTCGACCGCCAGTGACATCGCGGGCGATTATGTCGTCTCACGGCTTGATTACCGTGTTGGAAACGACAAAACCGCATATCTGTCGTTTCAGGCCAGCCCGCGGACGGCCGGGCCGGTGCCCCCGCGCCCTCGCAAGCCGATGATCCCCGGCGTCCACACCGCCGTGGTCGTGGGAGGCGATGCCGACACGGCCGTTCAGGATGGGCAAGGCCGGGTCAAAATCCGGTTCCTGTGGGATATGACGGGCAAGCAGCAAGATACCAGTTGCTGGCTGCGGGTCGCCTCGCCGCTGGCCGGAAACGGCTATGGTGCGCTGTTCACGCCGCGCGCGGGCCAGGAAGTGCTTGTCGGGTTCTTGAATGGTGACCCCGATGCTCCTGTGATCACTGGCAGCCTCTATAATGGCAAGCATGTGCATCCTTACATGGAGCCGGGGGGAACGCGGTCGGGTTTGACATCGAAACTGACGCAAGAGCTGGCAAACGAGCTGGAATTCGATGACAAGCAAGGCCACGAAAAGCTGAGCTTGCGCGCTGCCAAAGATTTCGATCTGCATGTCACCGAAGCGGCCACCACCAAGATCGGCACGACCGAGACCCGCCAAATCACGGGCGCAGCGACCCACGGATATAGCGACAAGCTGGATATCGATGTGGCCAAAGACGCCACTTGCAAGGCCAAGACAATCACGCTCGAGGCGCAATCCAGCCTTGTCCTTAAGGTCGGATCCTCGCAGGTCGAGCTGACGGCCTCTGGCATCACAATCAAGGCCAGCACGGTCAAGATCGATGCGGCGTCACTGGATGCGAAAGGCAGCGGGAAGTTCAAGCTTTCGGGCGGCAGCGGCAATGTCCAGGCATCTGGACCACTTAGCCTCAAGGGGCTGCAATTGACCGCAGAGGGCAGCGCTATGACGACTGTCAAGGCGGGGGGTATGTTAACGCTTCAGGCCAGTGGGATGACCACGGTCAAGGGCGGTATCGTGCAGATCAACTAGGGCGCAGCATGTTCAAGAAAATACCCCATAGCACCAGTGGCGAAATACTGACGCGGGCCGGGTTTGCCGCCCAGACGGATGATGGGCTGGACCCTGCGATGACGCCCGCAGCGGTGCTTGACGCCTTGGCCACGCCCGAGACAATCGTCGATTATATCCGGTTTTTTGCACATGCGGTCCCACCCCGCGAGGGGATTTGCTGGTCTTTGGCGGTGATCGTGACGCTTTGCCCGGCGCAGACGGCTGATGAAATCCACGCGCTCGACCAGGTGACTGCCTGGCTGCGCGATCCGAGCGAAACGCGCCGCCGCGATTGCATGGCGATGGCCGACAAGCTTGGGAATGAAGGTCCGGTGGGCTGGCTTTGCCTTGCTGTGGGCTGGTGCGGGTCAGGCAGCATCGTTGCTGGCGATCTGCCCGAAGTGTTGCCGCCGATGTGGCTGCATGCAAAGGCCGTGTTTGGGGCCACCGCACTCTGCTTGCCTGATCGCGCAGAAGATCGGGCCGCCCCGACACAATCTATCGACGCGCTTGCACGGCGTGTCGCTGACGGGTTTTGGCCACATCTGCACCCCGAGGAAGATCGCTGATGCTGGCTGCACGAATAACCGACATGCATGTCTGTCCGATGGTCACCGTGATCATACCGCATGTGGGTGGGCCTGTTGTCATGCCCAGTGCGCCGAATGTTCTGATCGGTAGCCTGCCTGCTGCAGGACTGGGCAGCATGTGTGTCTGTGTCGGCCCGCCTGATGTGATCGCCAAGGGCAGCGCGACCGTTCTTGCGGGGGGGCGGCCCTTGGCGCGAATGGGTGACACCACGGCGCATGGCGGAACAATCGTGCTGGGCTGCCCAACAGTGCTGGTCGGCGGGTGAGCGGGTTTCAATTAAATGTTCTGCTGAATGGAAAAAGCACCACCGCCGGGGAGGCTTCCTACGCTGGCTAGCCTGGCTGGATTTTGGCTAAGGTGGATTCTTGACTAAAATAGTAAAATCCACCCATCAGCCACCGGTTTCGCGCGCCAACGCTTTGATAATGAGTCACTTTTATCTCGAGCCGAGCCAGACTGGCTTCAAGGTGGATTCCCCGGTGAAAAAGCCACGCGCTAGCGAAATGGCGCGCTGCGCCCCCCCGTATACGGATGGGGCCGGGGAGGAACCATTGGTAGGGGGCTAGGTTAAGACTGCCGTCAGTATCGCCCCGACAATAACCCCTGCTAATCCTGAAGCGGCAGATATCCAGACCAGTTTGCGTTGCTCTGCGGCTTCCCGTCTGCCCAACTCTGCCTTGGCGAGCGCAATCATGTGTTGAAAGGGCTTTGACTGTGGCCCAGGATCATAGCCAGCTACAAAATGTAGCTCACCCTCTGACACAGTTCGGGCTTCTTTAAGGGCGCTTGAAAAACCAGCGTCACTCATGATGTCGTGGTTCTGAACAATCGTCTGCAATTTTCCCATCAAAGTGCCTCCAACTCCACCAAGCTACCCATGATTTCAACCTGAGCTCCCCACGCAACACGCTGATTTATGTTGTCACTCCGCAATTCCAAACAACATTGTCAGTTGCCTAGGTACCGGTTGTGCGAGGTCCCACTGCACAGTAATGGGCGCCTCGCCCTCCCAGCCGGCGAAGCGCACCGGGCCAGCATATCGAAAGGGCGCCGCACGGCCGTCACGCAGCTTGGATTTGCGTAAAAACAGGTGTACCGTCCAGCCGGGTTCTGCGCCGGAGATGATGCGGCCGCGCATGTTATCGCGGCGGGTGCTGGTCTGGGTTTGCCAGACAAAGCGCGTGGGGCTGGCGAACTGATCTGCGTAATGGCTGCCGACGGACATGCTACCCTTGTCCATCGTCACCAGCAGGATCATCGCCCGCGCCTCCTTCAGCACCACGATGCCAGCGTTCCATGACCCGGTATTAAACACCGCCCCGAAATATGGTGCGATCTGGTCGCGCTGATACTCTTGCCAGAGTTGCAGGTCCTTGCCTGGCGGCTTGGGGGCGGGGGCCGCGTCCTCGGCGGCCTCGGCCGGGCTGGTGTCCTTGGGCGAGTCATAGACCAGGTCCTTTGCTTGAAAATAGCGCAGGAGCCGCCAGTCCACGAGTTCAGAGAAGCAAGCGTGGTCAGAGCGGTGTTCGATGTTTCTGCGAAGTTGGTCTCAAAGTTTCCCGGCCCGAGCCGGAACCACTCTGTCTCGGCCAGGATCTTAAGGGGTTGCTGCATCATGACCGCTCGGAGCCGGCGAGTGTCATCTGGATCAACGCTCAGATCATTCTTGATCTGCGGATTGCGGCGAGCCTGCCGGGCGACGCGCTCGACCAGATCGGTCAGGGCGATCTGGCCCGGGAAGGCACCGGTCTCGATCATCGCGCGTAGGACCAGCATTTTGTAGCTGCGGGTCATGCGGGTCGTTTCGATCTCGTCCAGAAGACCACGGTTCGCCGTCCATGCGGCGCGCTGTGTATCGGACAGGTCACCCATATCGGCAACGAAACCCAGCCAGCCCGCATGCCCCGTCCGACCGGGGTTGAAGCCGGCATGCTGCACCTCAGAGGCCGTGGGCCTTGCTCCATGGCGCTCGCGGAAATCGCGATAGAACGCGGCCAGTTCCTCGCCATCACGGGGCTGGCGGATCAGGGATCGCAGAATGTCGAGCGCCTGTAGATCATAGGTCACCTCGCAGCCTGCAGGGAACTGGATCATCTTGTCTTCAAACCGCTCCAGCGCCAGGCGAAGCGCACCATCGCCCGCGCCCACCTGCAAGAGCGTGCGCAACTTTGTCAGAAAGATGCGGTGGTTGCCGATGTAGTCGATCACGGCCAGATGGGTCTTTTCCGCCGAGCGGCGCAGACCGCGGCCCAGTTGCTGCAGCCAGATCACCGGGCTTTCGGTGGGACGCAGCATCAGCACCGTGTCGATCGAGGGCACATCGACGCCTTCGTTGAACATGTCGACGGCAAAGACGATGTCTAAATCGCCATCTTCGAGCGCCTTCAGTGCGCTGGCCCGGGGGGCGGAAGTCTCACCCGAATGGACTGCAACCGCGCGCAACCCACGCTGCCGTGCGAAATCGGCCATGAAATCTGCATGCCGGCGCGAAACGCAGAAGCCGATGGTCTTCTTGCCGCCCCTCTTGGTGAGCTGCTCCAGCGCGTTCTCGGCTCGGGCCTGGGTGGCAACAGCTTCGGTCAGAGCGGCCTCGTCGAACCGACCGCTGCGCCATGGAATTTGGGCGTATTCAACGGGGTCAGGCACGCCAAAATAGTGGAACGGTGCCAGCAATCCGCGATCGATCCCAGACCAGAGGTCGCATTCATAGACCAGGTTCTCTTCGCAAAGCCCCAACAGGTCACCGCCATCGCTGCGATCGGGCGTGGCGGTCAGGCCCAGCAGGAAGCTTGGCTGGAAATAATCGATGATGCGCCGATAGGTTGCCGCTGCTGCATGATGGAACTCATCGACCACGATGTAATCGAAGGCTGTCGGCTCGAAGCGAGTGAGATGCGCGTTGCGCGCGAGCGTCTGGACCGAGGCAAAGACAATATCGGCACCAGCGTCTTTCTCCTCGCCGCTATAGCGGCCAAGCCGCGCGCTGGGCCGCACTGCTCGGAAGGCGGACATCGCCTGGGTAAGGATTTCTTCGCGATGCGCCACGAACAGGACGCGGGCTGCACTTGCGCTGTCGAAGGCAGCGAGAAAGGTTTTTCCCAGCCCGGTAGCCAACACCACGAGCCCAGCGCCGTAGCCCTTCGCCCGGGTCGCTCGCAGCGCGGCCAGCGCCTCAACCTGAACCTCGTGCGGCGTAGGGGCAGCTTCCGGGGCTTCCACCGGGGCGCCGGTAATCGACGATTGGGGTGCTACGCGGCGCGCCTCGTAGGCGTCGATCCAGGTGGGTGTCAGTTCGGTGACCTCGGGCCTTACCAAAAGTGTATCGAAGGCCGCGCGTGCGGCCAGAAGCGGGGTCCGATCGACTGGGTCGATATGGCGTAGGTTCCATTCGATGCCGTCGGTTAGTGCCGAGCGCGACAGATTTGACGAGCCAACGATCAGCGCTCCGCCATCACCTGCGAAAGTGAACATCCAGGCCTTGGGGTGAAACGGGATCTGCGTGGCTTGGAACACATGCAACTGCCGCGCCCCCTCAAGGTCGGTAATTAGCCGAAGCGCCGCCGGTTCCGTTACTCCGAGATAGTCGCCGGTCAGCAGCCGCAACTGGCCGCCCCGGTCCAGCAGATCGCGCAGATGCGGCAGGATCAGCCGAACGCCCGAGGTCATCAGGAACGACACCGACAGATCGACGGCGCGCGCACGGTCGATCAGGGGTCGCAGATGGGCATGCAGCGCGTCTTCGCCCCCCGAGATTAGAGGACGATCATGGGGCATACCCGGTAATGGGCCTCGTGGTGCCACTGGCGGGTCGAGCCGTAGATGGACATGGCCACCATCCTCAACCAGCGTCATTCGCGCGATTGAGCCATCGGTCTCGAGGAGATCTTGTGCAGGGCCGATCCTGGCGGCGAGGGCCGCTTGTTCCGCCGCGGAGAGCTCCCGCCACCGTGCGACATGACGGCGGGGTGCAAGAGCGAGGCCTGCCATTTGGCGGATCAGGATGACATGGGCGTCACATTCCACGATTGCGCTGGTAGCGGCATCGCACAATGCACATGGAGGGCTTTTTTCCCCTTCAAGGACACCCGATCCGCCGGTCACGTCTTCTTTACCACTGCATTTACCCACACTTCTGACGCCCGATCCGGTCGGCAATCCTGGCTTTCCCAGATGTCAGCTTCGCCAAATGCGCGGCACCCGTCCAGGAGTGCCGTCAAACTTTCCGGCGACATATCGGTGAAACGGCGTCCGTCTTTCACCCGTTCGCCGGTGCCGCGCTTAAAGGACAGGTAAAGCGCGCCACCCAGTGTCAGATGGGCAGCCAGCCGCTTGATGACTTCCGGCAAATCCGATTCGGCAACATGAAGCAGTGACGCGCATGCCCAGATACCCTCGAAGGCATGTTCCCAGAAAAAACCTTCGAACCGCATCTGGCGAGCCTGGACGCCTGAATGGTCCCTCGTTGCTGCGACCATCGCAGGAGAGGCATCGAATGCCTCAACCTTGTGACCCAAAAGCCGGAATGCCAGCGCGTCCCGCCCTGATCCTGAGCCCGCATCAAGGATCCTAGCAGCTTTGCCTTCTGCGATTGGTAAAGCCGCCATAAATCGGCGCCGCATGTCCAACATATCCACATCCCGTGTGGTCGAGATAAAAGCTGTGGCGTGTGTGTCATAAAAATCGGTCATTCAAGCATACAGGCCCATTATTGGTTCTTGATGTTTTTGATTGGGCACATGAACGCACCGGCTAATTGGTCTCCACATTCTTTTGCCGCATTGCAGCACTGGAAAGGTAGCTGAATCAATTCGTTTCTGTCCAGGATGAAGCTTGCCCAGGGAGATCGACAAATTGTCTGTGTTCGGCCTTCAAACCTCAAAACGCTGGTTTTTTGTAGCCCATGGTTGGGTAGGCGGCATTGTCGGTGTGATCTCCAACTCACGCAACATTCTGCCCAAAACAAGTCCTTCTTTCACCCATCCAAGCGCTTTACGCCAGGTCGTGTAGGCCCGCCTTGCGTCCGAGATCTGATCGGGATGGGGGTGATAGGCGACCGGACATGCCCGCACCTCCACGGTCCGCCATTTGCCGCGCGATAGCACGCGCTCCGTCCCAACCACCACGGTCGTCGCATGATCACCGTGTCGATTGCGCTTCATTTCCACGGGGACACAGCGCGGCACAGCCCCTGGCATCCAATCAGGGGTGAGCCCAGCGCGCGCGAGCTCAGCCACTCGAATGGCCATGCGCTTGCCGCCGAGGTCGTCGGGCATCCCAGCCACGGCGGCGGCGATCACTTCGGCGTCTTCGTGGGTGTAGGTGCCCATCTTGTACTGGCCTCCGTCGATTTTGCAGCCCAGCGCCGCGCGCTGCATGAGGACGTATTCGAGACCGAAGCCGAATCCTTGACCGCGCTCAGGGTCGGGTGGCTCGGGTAACTCCAGCTGGGCATGCTCAACGCGAAACGCCCATTCCAGCGCCTGCTGGACGGACATGACGCGCTTTGCTCGCCCATGGCTGTTACGCGGTGAACGGCTGTGCAGATTGCGATCGTGTTTCATCGGATACCTCGGTCGCGCAGACGCTCAACCGTCACGAGGCCCCGGGCCAGCATGGCATCGCGCATGGAGTTGGAGATCGCGCTGACGGGCAGGTAGCGATCGGAGTTGACCATCTCGGCGTAGAATGCGGGCAAGTCGGTGATTGGCCGCGTTTCGGACTTCGCGGACTTTCGCGCCTTGCTCCGACCACGTGATTTTGTATCCGCCTTGCGCTGGGCGGCGCGCTGCATCACCCGATCCAGGCCCTTGGGCCCATCTGGCGGCTCGGGGTGGTCCTGGCGGGACGCTTCTGCGGCCTCGAGGATCTCGGCGCCGGTTAGGCCAAGGTCCGTTTGCCAGCGCCGAACATGCTCCCGGGGCGGCCAGCCCTGCCACCAGCCGGGGAGAGGTCTGTCAGGGTCAAAGCCCAGTGCCGCCAGCAGCGATCCGAAAAACTCTTCATCGACGATTTCGCGCGCTTGCGCGTCCTCCTCCTCCTTTGCTGGTTTACTTACTGGTTCTCTTACAAGGTTACTGTCCGGATTTCGGACACGGGAATCGGCATTTTCCGGACACGGGTCGGGGTGAAAATCGGACACGGCTCCGTGTGTGGATTTCGGACACAGGTGCGGGTTATCCACAGAGTTATCCTCAGAAATGGCTGTGATTTCCGAATCCTCAGCTTCGCCTGTGTAGGTCGCATCGAAGCCGTGTCCGGTTTTCGGACCCGGGACCGCGCGATCTTGGGTAAAGCCCGGCTCGAAGGCCAAGATGTAGCGGGTCGGCATCTGTCGCTTGGTGCCTGGATTCAGCCGCTGTACGCGGCGGATCAGCCCAGCACTCTCGAGCAGCGTCAGGTGGTCATTCAGCGTTGATCGGCTGATCTCGCAATCATGGGCGAGCTGCTCCTGGGATGGAAAACAGCCGAAGTCCGGGTTGAACCGGTCGCAGAGATGCCAAAGCACGATTTTGGTGGTGGGCTTGAGCCCGCGCTGTTGGATCGCCCAGTTTGTGGCAGCATGGCTCATGGTGCGACCCTCCCAGATGGAGAGGCGATGCGCGTCGTAAATCCATGATCCGCCAAGGCGCTTAGAGCGTCATCAAGCGATCGTACCAGCGCCCAGCCGAACCCCTGGGCCAGCACGGTGTCCCTGAACGCCTCCTGCGCTGGGCTCAGCCGCCCCTTGAGGGATTTCAGCTCGAGGAACAGCACGCGGCCACCGCAGAGGACGATCAGGTCGGCAAAGCCGGTATGGACGCCCATGCCTACCAAGATCGCCTGGCGCTTAGCCCCGCGCGGGCCTGCCTCTGTCACCTCGTTGGCGCTGTGATGAATGATCGAGCCCTTGGGGAGGGCAAAGCGCAGCGCGGTTACGACAGCGCGCTGCAGATCTGCCTCGGGTGTTCCGCGTCGCTTCATGAGCGGCCCTCCCGATCTGGCGCAGGCAGCCGCCCTGGTGTTTTGGCATCGAGTACGACAAGAAGGATGCGGGCATCCTCGCGCTCTTCGGGGGTTTCACCATGCTGGACCAACACATTACAGGCGAGGCGAACGAGATAGTCGGAATGGTGAACCATATCGGCGACCACCATGCGCGCTTCGCGCCGGCGCTCCTCAATCCACTCCTGGCGGACACGGTCCCGGGCGCTGGGCTTGCGAAAGGGAAGGGGGATGCTCATCGGCGTGACCCCGCACGACGCGGTGCAGGGGCTTCCTGCAGCATCAGCCATTCCTGCACGGCATCTCGGCGATAATAGATCTTGCGACCGGCACGCACGCAGGGCGGGCCGAAGCGGATCTTCTCCCAGCGGTGCAGGGTTTCAACGGTGACCCCGAGCTCAAGGGCGAGGTCGAGGCGGCTGATCCAACCGCTCATCAGGCGCTGAGGGCTACTGGATCGCGGGGCAGTTCCAATGTCTGGCATCTGGGTTCTCCTGAGTTTGGCCCGACGCGGGCAGGGTTCAGGGCTTCAGAAGCGCAGACGGAAAAGGGTGGCGGGAAGGCGGAGACCGGCGGTGATGCGCCAAATGGCTGCCGGTTATTGATATCATTGAGGTTTTACGGTTTTGGCGCCGGTCGAGTTTGCGGCACAGGACGGCGCAGAACCTTCGCGAATTGACCGATGGAGAGTCGCAGCGACCCAAAACTGGCCAATTTACAAGATTTCGCCGTGTTTCAGCGGGTTTCACGGGCGTTCAAAGGTATTCGCCCAACCGGCAAGGGGTCCGGACCCTTGCCGGTCATTGATTTTAAACGAAATTTACAAAATCAGGGCTTGGTCTGGGGGGGAAATGGCCTCTTGGGTGCGCTTTTGGGCACGAGACCCAATCCGCTTGTGGGCGGATTCGCCCAGCGCAATGAACGCCGCCAGGCATTTTCTCCCATGTTTTCAATGACGGGCAGCCATTTGGCGCATCACCGCCGGTCACCGCCTGTATGCCACCCAAAACCTCATGCTTCGCTTGATAAGCTTGCGCATCTACGCCTGTGTCATGCGCATGAAGGAGGTATGAATATGGTCAACCGATTGCGATTAAATGATAAAACCGTGCGTGAGCAGATCCCTGAAGAAGATCGGGCCTATCAGGTCTTCGATACCGAGATACGGGGGCTGTCCATCCGCGTGATGCCCTCGGGCGAGCGGTCCTTCGTGATGGATTATCGCTTTGCGGGCCGCCAGCGCCGCATGGCGATCGGGCGTTGGCCTGAGTGGAGCGTCACTGCGGCCCGGGAGCGGGCCCGAGACCTGCGCCGTCTGATCGACGAGGGCACAGATCCGATGGAGGAACGCGACACGCTGCGTGAGGCGCCCCGCTTCAACGACATGATCGAGCGGTATTTGATCGAGCATGCCTCAACGCTGACGCCTTTGAGCGCGTCCGATCATAAATCCTTCCTGACCAAGCTCGTCGCACCGCATTGGGGCAACAAGCTGGTGACCGAGATCACGCCACATGATGTGACAAAGCTTTTGAACCTGATTGCAGAGGGCAGGGCGCGGCCATCGAAGGCGAAGCCCAACAATCGTGCGCGCAAGCTGCAGGGGCGCAAGCCCACGCCGGTGCGCGCCAACCGCGTTGGCGAAGTGCTGCGCAAGATGTTTAACCTTGCCATCCAGTGGGGCTGGCGCACGGACAATCCGGCCGCTGGGTTCAAGAAACGTGTCGAGACAGCACGTGAACGCTTCCTCTCCCACGACGAAATCGGCCGGCTGGCCGAGGTGTTGGATGCGGCCGAAGATCAGCGGGCCGCGGGCATCATCCGCATCTGCATGTTGACGGGGTCCCGCGTTGGGGAGGTGCGCCAGGCGCAGTTCGAGCAATTCAATCTAGAGCTTGGGATTTGGTCAAAGCCTGCAGCGACCACGAAGCAGCGCAAGATCCACCGGGTGCCGATCTCTGCGGATGTCGCGGCGATCGTGCGCCAGCGGGCGCTTGTAGTGCCCAAGGGCAATCCATGGCTCTTCCCCGGCGATGTGCCGGGCCAGCCCGTCAAGGAAATCCGCCGGTTTTGGGTAAAGGTGCAGCGCGAGGCAGATCTGCCGGATGTACGCATCCATGACCTGCGCCATACATTCGCTTCGCTCTTGGTCAGCGGCGGCGCCTCGTTGGAAATGATCGGCAAGCTTCTCGGCCACAGCCAGATGCAGACGACCCTGCGCTATGCTCATTTGATGGACTCGCCTTTGCGCGCCGGGGTCGATGCTGTGGCCGGCATGTTCCGGCCACGCCCGAAGATTGTGCATGACGCGGATGCCGAGAAAGAGGCAAAGCGGGCCTAAAATCGGGGCCGCTTACTTCTCGCCGCGAAGTGCGCGCCAGAAGGGCCGCAGGCGACGCCGAATGGTACTCTCGTCAGGGATTTCCCCGTTCTCGGCCACATCGGCGAACCAGTCCTGAAGATAACCGATCAGTTCGGCCTGGGTCTCGGGGATGCCATGTTCGTGGACGCGCTTCAGTAGGGCCACATACATGCCCTCCCAGTCATAGGGCGAGAGCGCGCCTGTGCCGCCACCGATACGGCGCAGAAGATCGTACTCGTCTTCGAACCGCAGAACGTCCTGGCCGCTGATCAAGAGATCGGCGATCGAGACTTCGACCCCATCCGCGGGCTCAGTGACATAGCACCAGTCTTGGGAATGCTCGGGCTTGATCCGCTGTAGCTTGATGACCGTGGGGCCGGTGCCCGCGCGGCGAAAGAGGGGCAGCATGTCCATCGGCGAGATCGTGATCTTGCCGGAGACCTTCTCGTCGCCGCAGATTGCGAGAGAAATCCCTGTGACGATGTCCAGCTTGCCCTCGGTGGCCCATCCGCCAATGTCGGCGATGGTGCAGCCCCATCGGGACGCGGTTTCGTGCAGGGTGAAGAATGCTCTTTGAGGTAGTGCCATGCGGGCTCCAGTTCTGATGTCGAGGTAAGACAGCGGGCGGCCTGGCAAGTTGCTGACGCCGCCCAAGTGGCAGCGAGGCAGAAACTCCGGGGTGCAGGTCGCATGAAGCAGCCCCCCCGCATTCACGGTCATGCGGTGACTGCCAAATTCTCCAATCGATCGGCATCCTTAGGACGAATCGTCCTCTCTCGGGTTATAACCCAGGCACTACGTCAAGAACTGTCGGGGATAAGCGCCATGTCGTTCCAAAAGGCACAAGACCTGTTGAAGCTTGCAGGCATGTCGGCCAGCCGGCACGGTGGGATCACTGTAAAGGAGGTCGCCGAAGCGTTCAGCGTGAATGAACGGACCGCCCAGCGCATGATTGCTGCCCTGAAAGATGTCTTTCCAAGTATCTCCCATCAGACGGACAGCGAGCGGCGTCGCCGGTGGAAGCTGCGCGACACCAGCATGCTCGGCATGCAGGGGCTCTATCGCCGCGAACTCGTAGCACTCGAGGCCAGCATCATACGGGCTGAGCGGGAGGGGGCGCATATTGAATTGGAGGCGCTGCGGTCGCTGCGGGATCGCTTGGTGGCAACCTTGCCGTCAGCACAGGCCCGAAGCATGGAGGTGGATGCCGAGGCGATCCTCGAGGCCAAAGGCTATGCTTGCCGCCCTGGCCCGAAGGTCAAAACCTCTCCGGCTGTGCTAAACGTCGTTTCGGCTGCCCTCAGAGGGCCGTTCCGGCTCATCATCCGATACAAGGGAGCGCAGGACGCGAAGCCGCACAGGCGCGTGATCGAGCCATACGGGATCCTGCTCGGCACGCGGCATTACTTGATTGCGCGCGATACAGCTAAGGATGCCAACCTGCGCCGCTTTCGAATGGATCGCATCGCGAAAGCCGAAATCACCAATGACTGGTTCGAGAAGGACAAGGGGTTCGATCTTGAGGCCTACGCCGCCAGATCGTTCGGGTCGTTTCATTCGGACGAGGAGTTCACCCGGGTTGTGTGGCGGTTCAGCCCAGCCGCTGCGCCGACAGCCCGGGAGTTTGAGTTCCACCCGCGACAGGAAGTGACTGATCTGGAGGATGGCGGCTTACTGGTCAGCTTCGAAGCTAGCGGGCTGGTCGAGATGGCTTGGCATCTCGCGAAGTGGGGCAGGGAGGTTGAGGTGGTTGAGCCGGCGGCGTTGCGGGAGATGGCATTAGCACACCGGAATGCATCCGTTCGCGTGTTGCCATGATGCAGGGTCCACCAGGGCCTGCGAAGGAGCTTGTACACTCGTCGATGAGGCCGGACAGCGGCCATTCGCTGCGCTTCGCATGAGTGGATGCGATGCGCCAGAAGCAGCCGTCCGAAAAAGTTTGGCCCGTTACTGCGCGGCGATCACTCGGGTGGCTCAAATTTGCTTCTGTCGGGTTGAGACATCGTCGAGCCAGACCGTTAATGCGTCAAGTTCCTTCTCGATACGGTCAGGCGTTGGAGCGACGGGGTTCATCGCATCCGAAATCTTGTGAAGCAGTATTGAGCATTCCCCATAGTGATGGCGCATGGTCTTGGCGTGCTGCTCGGTGATTGCTGAGAGTTTGGCAAAGCCCTTCGTGTTCACTTTGCTGGAGAAGGTACGGAGCACAGGCGCAATTGAATCCTCGACAGCGGCCTCCCACGTCTGACGAAGGCTGTCGGTGAGCCCGCGGGCGGTCATCAGCCAGTCTGTGCCGTCCGGATCGTTGTCATACTGGACCCTTGCTTTCGCGAGGTGGATGCGCATTGTCTTGAGGCGAGAGAGTGCATCCTGCGCCTTCTCGGGCGGCTCGTTCCTGCAAAAGCCCGATGTGTCCTGCCGCTTCTGAATGTGGCGGACCGCCACCTCTGTCTTCAGCGCGGGATCGTCCACCTGAACGCAGGCGTTGCGCAGAAGGAAGAGAAACGGGAGGTCGTGGGTGAAGACGATCACCTGACGTTTGCGCCCTTCCTCGGCCAGACGTTTGGCGATGGCTTCACGGTGGAGATGGTCCAGAGACGAGACGGGATCGTCGAAGATGATGCCGGACTCGCTGTCATTCGTAGCGAGCTCGGCGAGGAAGCCGGCAAGCGCGACGCAGCGGTATTCGCCTTCACTGAGGATCGTTCCGGCATTCTCCGACTTTTTGTGCATCAGGCTGACTTTGAACCGGGAGATCCCGCTTTGCGAACCCGCCTGTTCAAGCTCGATCGCCAGCCCTGCGAGACCGAGGTGATTGATTTCCTGGGAAAAGCGCCCGCGGAGCCGCTCGGTGATCAGGGCCCTCGACAACTCGGTGTTTTTCGCAGTGATCGTGTTCTGCTTCGTGTCCTTCAAGGCCGTGTTAAGCGCGTCGACATCCTTCGCACGTCTGATTTCGGCAAGCACGTCGTCTTTCACCCCGGCGAGCCACTGCCGGTCTTGCAGCCCGGAAAGTTCAGCCCTCAGCGCCTTTCGTTCGGGGCTTTCCTCATCGGCGAGCAGCGCGTTGGCGCGGATATCGAGGGCATCGATCATGGCATCGAGACCGAGCTCGTCCAGGATCGGCAATGGCAGAGCGACGTCTGCGCCGCCCCGGAGCACTGCGCGAAGTCGCCATAAAGTCCTGACTGTGAATGACTTGTAAGCAGCCGCGAGGTCTTGGATCCCGAATTCGTCTGCGAGGAACCTGCGGTCTTCCAGACGTGTCCTGCGACCGAGCCAAGCGCTGCGCAAAGTGTCGACGAAGGCTGAGAACGCGCGCCGGGCGGCTTCTTCATCCTGTTGGGTGCAGTCCTGAATGAACGCCTGGAACTGCTGCACGCGGCTTACCGCCTCTTCGCTGAGTTCTTGTTGGCAAAGGACGCAGCGGGCTTCCTCGCCGGTGACCGGGAAAGCTGTGTCCGGATAGGCTTCGGCGGTGGAATAAGCGCGCGCTGCCTCCCAGAGTATCCGCCAGGTTTCCGATCCAACGCCCTCCAGCGGCTCGTTTTTGAAGAGCGCGGCGGAAGCGAGCCTGGCCGCCTCCATTTTGGCGAGGAGATCGGAAGAGAGCGTTGCCAGCTGCCCGGCGTTTTCGTTGGAGGCCGCGGCCCGTAAAGTCTGAAGCCTCGTTCGGATGCTCTCGAGCCGGGTCTTCTGCGCCCGGAGCCGCCGCGCCGTGGCGTCGGGGTCGTGGGCGAAATCCGCAGCCAGTTCAGCAAGGCGCGCTGCCTCTTCGTCGCTCAACGCGGCCAGGGCTTCAACGCCTTCCGGCTTCGTATCCTTCCCGAGCTTTGCCATCATCTGCCCAACGGCAGTGTTTGGCGAACATGAAGGATTTAAAACGCTGCGCGGGGTCTGCGCCTTGATCGCCGCGATCTCGCTGTCAATCGTCTCCTTGACCGACCTGCAAGCCGCGACCAGCCGTTCGAGCACTTTCATCGGAAATGGCGTGTAGGCGAGATCGTTGGTTTCCTCCACGTGAACGTTGGCGGTGCGGGAGTCGAAGACGCTGATTTCAGAAAGAAGTGCATCGGCGGGCTGGTCGGTCTGCCACGTCGCCTTTCGCGTCTGAGCCCCGGCATGGTACTCAAGCTCTGCGTATTGTGGCCCTTTGGCTTTTTCGTAGATGTTGGGAAGAATTGGCTCCTTGTTGCCCTTTGCGTTCCTGGCCCGGCAGGAGCGCTTCAGGATACGGACATAGCCGGACTTACCTGCGCCGTTGTCGCCGTAGATGATCGTAATCCCTTTCGGGATAAAGGAAAGAGTTTGCTTCTCGGCGAGTGCGTTAACGTTCTGGATGTTGCGAATGCTCTTCAGCGCCACTGTTGGCGCACCTGCTTTCTGAGCCGAGACGTCCTCTTCCCTCAGGGGATGCGATGGCTTCGATTGGTCCTTGCATAGCTCGACGAGCGCCACGATGTCAGCGTCGGTCAGTTCGCCGTTTTGGAGAAGGCGCCGAAGGGCATCGCGCTGCCAAGCGGGACGCTCCTTCGACCAGTCGAGGATTGCCCGCAATGCGTCAACTTCAGTTTGAATATTCGCGTTTGTTATCGGCAATAAATTCGGCCTTTGAAGTTGATCTGGTTTTTTACTGGACCCAGCTTTTGCCAATAGTCCAAATCAGGACCTTCGGCGCAACGTGGGGACGCTTTCTCCCGTCGTGACAAAGTTGTGCAGCATGCCAACTGCAGCAACCTCAGACGCTTTGGACCGAACCCCGTCATTCGTAGGGTGCATCGTGAACGTATGGATAGGGCCGAAAACGATTATCTTTCCATCGGTCGAACGATCATCCATGTCAACGCCATGTCAACGTGCGTACGTCATTTTTTGAGTGTGAGGCACGGCGGATGTGGGCCAATGTCAGCGAGTTTCAGGGCCGAAAATTTGTGAATTCAAAGGCTTGTCGCCTATGTCCTTGAAATTTATAAGCTATTGGAATCGTTGAATAATGGGCTCATAACCTGAAGGTCGTCGGTTCAAATCCTACTCCCGCAACCAAATATACCACAGCGCCCCACGGGGCGCTTTTTGTGTTCGTAGCTACGACCCTGTGCTACAGTGCTCCTGGCGCCGGGCCACTGCCCAGCTGCTTAACCAGCATCCGGTGAACTGCGGCGCTCGCTGCGGGCAGGTCGTAATCGCGCAAAGTCACAATTCCAAACGGGGCAACCGCCAGCTGATGCGCGATTGGCAGCGTTTGGATCTTGGCCGACAGCCCGTCAGCCCCGGTGTAGAAATCAGCCACAGCGCGCGATATCGGTGCGATCGCATCTGTGCGGGTCACGATCGCCAGGATCATCAATAGCGATGTTGCGTTTACGATATGCGCCGGCGGCCTGTGATGATGTTCCAGCAGATAGCGGTCGACGGTATCGCGCAGCAAGCCGCCCGGCGGCTGCATGACCCAATCATAGGCAAGGCAATCTTGCAGGCTGACCTCAGCCCGGTCCAACAAAGGATGGCCGCTGCGCAGGATAAGGCTAAGAGCTTCCTCGCCGATTACCCGCATATCAAACGCGCTGCTATCAAGACCCGGCACCACCCGACCCAGATAGAAATCGAGCCTGCCGCTCAGCAGCCCTTCTGCCAGCCTGTCGCTGGTGTCCACGTCAATTGTGATCTCGTGATCCGGATAGATCAGCCGCGCCTCGCGGATGACCGGCAGGACAAGCTCTATCGCGGGGCCGGTGACAGCGCCGATATTGACCGATCCACGCTGGCCGCTGCCGATTTCGGCGATTTCGCGCCCGGCGTCGTCCAAAGTGCGCAGCATCCGTCTTGCGCGTTGGCCCAACAGGCAGCCTGCCTCGTTCAGGGTCACGCCGCGCGGATGGCGCTGATAGAGTTTCATCCCGACAATGCGTTCGATCTCTGCCAAAAGCCGCGAGGCCGCGGGCTGGCTGATCGCGATCTGCGTCGCAGCGGCGCTGATCTGTCGCGTTTCATCAAGTGCCGCCATAAGCCGCAGATGCGTCAGCTTCAGGCCGTGGCGGATCAGCTGATCCCGTTTGGTGCTGTGCGGTGGCAAACCTGTCTCCTGCATGGTCTGGATATACCGATAAAGATATGAAGAACTGCAAACAACTGATTTGACGGTTATGGCGCATAAGCGACAAAGATAGCCGATGCAGATCACCCTTATGCGCGTCGCACGATAACATGGCATTCACATCCGCACCTTTGCCCCGTGTCTTGGGCATGGCTTTGTCGGGCAGGGGCGATCTGAAACCCAGCACCGCGGGCAGTGATGGCTGTGTGATCGGTGACCGCCTGCCCCTTTTCATTTCTGAGGACATGCCATGCCTATGCCCCTGACTGGTATCCTGCCGGTAGCCCCGACACCTTTTCACGCTGATGGCACGGTCGATGACGACGGGATGCGCCGCGTGCTGGATTGCCTGATTGATCAGGGCGTCGATGCGATCTGCATCCTTGCCAATTACTCGGAACAATTCGTGCTGTCGGATGACGAACGCGCCGCGCTGATGCGCCTGTCGCTTGACCATGTCGCGGGGCGGGTGCCGGTGATCGTCACGATCAGCCATTTCGCCACGCAGATCGCAGTGGCCCGCGCGCGTGATGCACAGGCGCTGGGGGCCGCGATGGTGATGATGATGCCGCCCTATCACGGTGTCGGGATCGTGCCGCCAGAGCCGTTGATCTTTGAGCATTTCAAGGCGGTGTCGGATGCCATTCGTATCCCGATCATGGTGCAGGACGCGCCTTTGTCGGGCTGCCAACTGACGGTGCCGTTTCTGGCGCGTATGGCGCGCGAACTGGACCAGGTCAGCTATTTCAAGCTGGAAATGCCTTTCGCGGCGGACAAGCTGGCCGCGTTGATCGCCGCAGGTGGTGCGGATATCGCAGGGCCTTTCGATGGCGAAGAAGCGGCGACGCTGCTGGCCGATCTGGATGCGGGTTGCACCGGCACGATGACCTCGGCGCTGTTGCCGGAACATATCCGGCCCATCGTCACCATGTATCGCTCTGGTGATGCCGGCGGCGCATTGGATCAGTGGCAACGCTGCCTGCCGTTGATCAACCATGAGAACCGACAATGTGGCTTGCGTGCGGCCAAGGCGGTGATGCAGGCGGGCGGCGTGATCAGGTCGGATTACGTGCGCCACCCCTTGGCCCCGCTCAGTGACCGCACCAGAACCCGCCTGCTGGCGCTTGCAACCGACCTTGACCTGATCGCCCTGCGGTGGGGCAAATGAGCAAAGAGATCATGACACATATTCCACATGGCGCCCATCTGATCGCAGGCCTGCGCGTCAAGGGCGCATCGGTTTTCGCAGCCTCCCCCGCCACCGGCCCGGTCCATCATTACAGCGAAGGCACGCCCGATCACGTCGCGCAAGCCGCCATGGCAGCAGAGGCCGCATTCGACGCCTACAGCGCCACCAGCCGCGAAACCCGCGCGGCGTTTCTGGGCCAGATCGCGCAGGAAATCGATGCGCGCGGTGATGCGATCACCCGTGTCGGCGCGCAGGAAACCGGCCTGCCAGAGGCGCGGCTGATCGGTGAACGCGGGCGTATGACCGGCCAGCTGCGGCTGTTTGCCGATCATATCCGCAAAGGCGATTACCTTGACCGGCGCCATGATCCTGCGCTTCTTGACCGCCAGCCCTTGCCGCGCCCTGACATGCGGATGGTCCAGCGGCCGATCGGGCCTGTGGCGGTCTTTGGCGCATCGAATTTCCCTCTGGCGTTTTCGGTGGGTGGCGGGGATACGGCAGCGGCGCTGGCAGCGGGCTGTCCGGTCGTGGTCAAGGGCCATCCCGCGCATCCCGGCACAGGGGAATTGGTTGGCGATGCCATCGCCGCAGCAATTGTAACCTGCGGCCTGCATCCGGGGGTTTTCTCGCTGGTGCAGGGAAGCACGCATCAGATGGGGGCCGCACTCGTCACCCATCCGCTGATCCGCGCGGTCGGCTTTACCGGGTCATTGCGGGCCGGACTCGCCTTGTTCGATCTATGCGCCGCGCGGCCAGATCCGATCCCGTTTTTTGGCGAGCTGGGCAGCGTCAACCCGATGTTCATCCTGCCAGAGGCATTGGCCATTCGTGGCGATGCCATCGCCAAAGGCTGGGCCGCCAGCCTGACGATGGGGGCAGGGCAATTCTGCACCAATCCCGGTCTGGCGATCCTGATCGATGGAAACGCGGCGGATGCCTTTGTCGCAACTGCGACGGCGGCTTTGCAAGACAGTGCTGCGCAGCTTATGCTGGCCGACAGCATCGCGGCAGGGTTTCGTGCCGGGCGTGATCTGGTGGCCGGCAGCGCCGGTGTGACGACATTGCTTTCGGGTGACAGTGCCGGACGCCACGCGGCGCCCTGCCTCTATGAGGTCAGCGCCGACACATGGCTTGCCAATGACGATCTCGCCCACGAGGTTTTCGGCCCGCTGGGCCTGATCATCCGGGCAAAGGATGCGGCGCAGGTCGCGGTCATCGCGCGGTCCTTGCAAGGCCAATTGACCTGCACGCTGCATCTGGAGGACGGTGACATGGCGCAGGCGCAAAGCCTGATGCCCGTGCTGGAACGCAAGGCAGGCCGCGTGCTGGCCAATGGCTTTCCGACCGGGGTCGAGGTCGCCGACAGCATGGTCCACGGCGGACCATATCCTGCATCGACCAATTTCGGCGCGACCTCGGTCGGGACTCTGTCGATCCGGCGCTTTCTGCGGCCTGTCTGCTATCAAAACCTGCCAGAGGCCCTTTTGCCAATCACCTGATGCGCCGCGCTGGCCCGACAGGTGATCTGCGCTTTTGCCGGGCTGTGGCGGGCGCAGAGGCCGCGCCATCATTCGTCTTCAAAGCATTCCCGGTTTTCTTCGCTGAATTGCGTCAGCGTTTCCCGAACCCGGTGCAGATGCGCGCGCACCAATCTGCGTGACGCGGTCTTGTCGCCTGATCGGATGGCGTCAAAGATATTGCTGTGGTCCGTGGCCAGTTCCGCCATATGCGCTTTGCTGCGCAGCGACAAAAAGCGGAGCCGGTCGAGATAGCCTTTTTCTCTTTGGATGATGTCCGAAATGCGGCGATGTCCGACGGCATCGGCAAGTGCCAGATGGAAATTGTCGTCCAGCGTGTGAAATGCACTGCTGTTGTCGGTTCCTTCCATGTCATGATGCAAGGCCAAGTCATGCTGCAGCGCCAAATTCGTTTCGATTTCCTGGATCGTTTCGGGCGGCAGCCCCTTTTCACACAGACGTTCAGCGATGGCGACTTCCAGTGATGCGCGTGCAAATTGCGCGCCTGCGATTTCTGGCACCGACAGTTTTGAAACGTAATTCCCGCGACTGGGCAAGGTGACGATCAGGCCTTGATCGCGCAGCCATGTGAAGGCCTCGCGCACAGGTGTCCGTGACGCCCCATAGAGATTTCCGATTTCGGTCTCAGAGATGATTTGCCCGGGCTTCAGGCTCATTTCAAGGATTGCGGCCTTCAGCGAAGAGGCGATTTGCTCTGCCGCCGGGCGCTGTGGGTCAATTTTTTGAACATGGCGCGCGGGGAGTGAAATGACTTGTGCTCTTTTGCTCATCGGGGTCTCCGGCGCGGGTTTGTCCAAATTGTATACAGGCATACATTTTCGTTGACAACCTGTATACCGGTATGCTTTTTGGCATCAAGCGTAGAATATAGGTTGCAAATGATACAGCGGAAACGCCCAAAGGTTGCTCTGATCGGGGCCGGAATGGTTGCCAAAACCCATGTTGATGCTTGTGTCGATGCGGCCGGAAAGCTGCAGTTGACAGGTATTTCATCGCGATCCAACGCGCGGGCTGCCATTCTGGCGCAAGATGCCTCTGCCCGGCTGGGCGAGGAGGTTGTGACCTATCCATCCGTCGCGCAGATTGCAGATGATCCCGATATTGATTTCGTGATCATCGCCACGCCGCCCAATGTGCGGGGCGAGTTGATCGCGCCACTTGCGCAGGCGGGCAAACACATTCTGCTGGAAAAGCCCATCGGCCGCACCGCTGATGAGGCGCAACAGATCGTGGATCTGTGTAAAAAAGCCGGGGTGACGCTCGGTATCGTGTTCCAGCACCGCGCAAGGGCGGCCTCTGTGATCGCGGCGCAAATGGTCAGCTCGGGCGAATTGGGGCCATTGGCGCTGGTCGAAATGAATGTGCCTTGGTGGCGCGAACAAGCCTATTATGACGAACCGGGCCGGGGCACCTATGACCGTGATGGCGGTGGGGTTCTGATCAGCCAGGCAATTCACACGATTGATCTTGCGCTCAGCTTTACCGGACCTGTGCAATCTGTCCGCGCGATGGCGACAACAACCCGGTTCCACCAAATGGAATCCGAGGATTTCGTCGTGGCGGGGTTGGAATTCGCCAATGGCGCGGTCGGGTCACTGGTGGCAAGCACGGCAAGCTATCCAGGCGGCGCTGAATCGATCACGCTGCATTTTGCACAGGCGACGCTGCATCTGGAATCGGGTCAGCTTTGCATCACCCGGCGCAACGGAGACAAGACCATCCATGGCGATGCGGCGTCAACGGGTGGTGGGGCCGATCCAATGGCCTTTACCCACGCATGGCATCAATCCGTCATCGAGAATTTCGCAGCGGCCATCACCGGCACAGAACGCCTTTTGGCACCGGGCGACGAGGCCATGGCCGCACATAACCTGATCAACGCAATCACGCGCTCTGCCAAGAGCGGTTCAATCGAATATGTGACACAATGAACGCTCCTCTTAAATTCGCTGCAATCGGAATAGACCATCGCCACATCTTTGGCATGGCGCAGAATATGATTGATGCCGGTGCCGTGTTCGCGGGCTGGTTTACCGAAGGCAATCCCGAGCCGACCGAAGGCTTTATCAAACGGTTTCCCGATGTGCCCCGGGTTCAGGCCGCTGATATCCTGTTGAACGATGCCAGCATCGATCTGGTGCTGCTGTCCGGCATTCCGTGCGACCGTGCGGGATGGGCCGTCAAGGCCATGGATGCGGGCAAAGACGTGATGAGCGACAAGCCCGGATGCACGACCCGCGACCAGCTCAAGGACCTGCAGGATTGTGTTGCGCGCACCGGGCGTATCTGGACGATCGACTTTTCCGAACGTTTCGAAGTGCCATCCGTCACCAAGGCGGCAGAGCTTGTCGCCGAGGGGGCGATTGGCCGGGTTATTCAGACCGTTGGTCTTGGTCCGCATCGTCTTAATCGCGCCACGCGGCCTGACTGGTTCTTTGATCGCAATGCCTATGGCGGTATTCTGACGGATATCGGCAGTCACCAAATTGACCAGTTCTTGTTTTTCACCGGGTCAACCGATGCCGAAATCACCATGGCGAATGTCGGGAATTATGCAAATCCAGAGACACCGGGTTTGAATGATTTTGGTGAAATCGCGCTGCAGAGCGAGACTGGCCACGGATATATCCGCCTTGATTGGTACACCCCGGATGCCTTGCCAAGCTGGGGCGACGGCCGCCTGACGATCTTGGGCACCGAAGGCTATATCGAATTGCGCAAATATGTGGATGTGGGCGGGGATGCCGGCAGTGACCATGTCATTCTGGTCAATGCAACGCGCTGCGAAAAAATAAGCGCTGCGGACGCAGGATTGCCTTACTTTGCGCGTCTGATCGCTGATATCCGCAATCGGACAGAGACGAGCATGACGCAAGCCCATACCTTCAAAGTCTGCGACCTCGCATTGCGTGCCCAACTTCTGGCCGAGGAACGCGCGTCATGATCACGGTTGCGATTTTGGGCGCTGGCATCGGCCAACAAC
This sequence comes from Yoonia vestfoldensis, assembly GCF_002158905.1. Classification (NCBI taxonomy): domain Bacteria; kingdom Pseudomonadati; phylum Pseudomonadota; class Alphaproteobacteria; order Rhodobacterales; family Paracoccaceae; genus Yoonia; species Yoonia vestfoldensis. The sequence continues at coordinate 3,038,582 of NZ_CP021431.1, read as the reverse complement.
ATCTGACAGGGTATCGCGCGCTTCCAAGCCGGTTTCGCGTTGCAACCCTGTGTGACCTGGACCCCTCCCGGGCAGCGGCGGCAACGGGGCACGACGCAAACATCCGCATTGTTTCTGACATTGCGGATGTCATGTCGGACCCGGATATCGACCTGGTCGATGTCTGTTTGCCGCCGCATCTTCATGCGCCTGTCGTCATTCAGGCGCTGGAAGCGGGCAAAAATGTGATCTGCGAAAAACCGATTGGCCGGTCATTGGCCGAGGTTGACCAGATACAGGCCATGATCGACAAAACCGGTCGCCAGGTCTTTCCCGTGTTCCAATACCGCTTTGGATTGGCCTTTGCCCAATTGAAGGCCCTGCTTGACGCGGGTCTGGCTGGCAAAGCCCTTGTCGCCAGTGCCGAGACCCATTGGAACCGCGAAAGCGATTATTACACCGTGCCGTGGCGCGGCACCTGGAAAGGTGAATCAGGTGGCGTTCTGCTGGGCCATGCGATCCATTCCCATGATCTTTTGTGCAAAGTTCTGGGGCCCGTGAAACAGGTTTTTGCCCTGAGCGATACCCGCGTGAACGATATCGAAGTCTAAGATTGCGCCGCCTTGTCCCTGCGTATGGCGAATGGCGCGCTGGTGACAAGTTCGGTCACGCTTGGCGGTGCGCCGGACAGCTCGCGTCTGAAATTCTGCTTTGAAGGCCTGAGTGCTGAAAGCGGGTCCAACCCGTATACGCCCGCAGAAGGCGCCTGGACCTTCACGGCGCGCGGGTCAAGGACGCAAGACGATATCGATAGAATTCTGGCGACAGTGCCCGCGCCGCTGCCGGGGTTCGCGGGATTTCTGGATGCGATTGCTGATGCGATGTCAGGCCATGGAGGGGGCGAAGTGACCTTCGAGGATGGCCGCCGCTCGATCGCATTGGTGACGGCCATCTACACCTCTGCGCGCGAGGGCCGGCTTGTCCAGCTTCCGATGGGAAAAAATGACGCGCTCTACAGCGGATGGTTACCGAGTTGATTCAATAACTTCACGATCTGGCCAACATGAATGGGGAGGAGACCCAAATGAAAGCTAAGTTTAAGACGACCGCTTGTGCCGCTGCGCTGGTCCTGACAGCGGGTGCGGCATCCGCGCAAGAACTGAAATTCATGTGCTTTTCGGATGCCGATGATTGCACCGTGATCGACAATGTCATTGACGGATTTGAAGCCGAAAATCCGGGCATCACGGTGGTGATCGACAAAGTGCCCTATCAGGCCATTCTTGACAGCCTGCCGGTGCGGCTGGCTGCGGGGACGGGACCTGACATCGCGGTAGTAACGGATCTGGGCGGGTTGAACGCCTATTACCTCGATCTTTCGCCTTATGTTGATGACACTTACTGGCAAGACAATTTTGGCGATTTCCTCAATTGGTATCGCGCTGATGCAGCGGATGACGGGATCTACGGATTGCATTGGCAGCTGACCGTCACAGGGCCTTACATCAACAGAACCCTGTTTGACCAAGCCGGTGTTGCCGTTCCTGGGCCGGACGCGACTTGGGATGATTGGGCCGCGGCCACCCGCGACGTTGCCGAAAAAACCGGAACAATGTTCCCGATGGCCATGGACCGTTCGGGCCACCGCATCGCCGGTCCCATGATTTCTTACGGGGCGCGCTATTTCGACGAGGCGGGCGCGCCTATTCTTGTTGATGACGGGTTCACGGCATTTGTCGAGAAATTCGTTGGCTGGCACGAAGACGGCACGATGGCGCGCGACGTTTGGGCGGGTCGTGGCGGCAATGCCTATCAGGATGCCGCGGCCGAATTTGTGAATGGCGAGCTGGTTTTCTATTATTCCGGCAGCTGGAATGTTGGTCGCTTCGATGCAGAAATTGGTGATCTGTTTGACTGGCAGGTTGTCGGTTCGCCCTGCGGCATTGCCGGATGCACCGGTATGCCGGGCGGGGCGGGCATCGTAGGGTTCAAACATACCAAACATCCCGAAGCCGTCGCAAAGCTGATCGACTATCTTGCCCAGGCAGAGATCTATACGCAAATGTCCGCAGGCACCGGCAATATCCCGGCGCATCGGGCCGTCGCGGCCGCTGGCGTTGACTATAAAAGCGCCTCGGCCCAGGCGGCGGCGGCATTGAATGCCTGGGGCGCGCAGGTTGCGAAACTCGAAGCGCCAGCCTTTCAATACCAAGGCTATGAAGGCAACCGCGCGATGTTCAACATCACGGTGTTGCGCGTGACCCAGGCCATCGTGGGCGAGATGACCGTTGATGAAGCGATGGCCAAGGCCAAGCAGGATCTTGCAGAAATCTTGGCCGAAACCAACTGAGCGCACCAAACCACTTTGCCCAAGGCTGCATGGCTTTGCATCGCCATGCAGCTTTGCGCGGTATCAGACAAAAGGAGGTTGAAGAAATGCTGTCGGTCCTCAATCCGATCATGCGCATCATAGAAATCCCTTTTGCCATCGCGCAAAGAACCTTTGGTCTGCGTGGCCAGGCTTGGGCATTTCTTCTGCCAAACCTTTTGTTGTTCGGGACTTTCGCCTTTTTCCCGATCGTCTTGAATTTCATCTATGCGCTGACTGGTGGCGAAAACATCATGCTGGCGGACCGCCCCTATGTCGGCGGCGGCAATTTCACCGGCTTCATGAATTGCGACAGCTTTCTGGATGTGAACAGCTGCGAGAGAGACCTGTTCTGGCGCGCGGTGTGGAATACCACATGGTTCGTCAGCCTTCAGGTCGGTTTCATGGTCGGCTTTGCCTTGTTGACCGCCGTCATTTTGAACCGCGATATCCTGGCCAGAGGCTTTTTTCGTGGCGTCTTTTTCTTTCCGGTGATGCTGTCACCGGTCGTTGTGGCGCTTGTCTGGAAATGGGTCTTGCAGCGCAATGGCATCCTTAATGCCGGGCTGGAATCGATGGGCTTTGAAAGCTTCAACTGGCTTTTGGACCGTCAATGGGCCTTTGCCTGGTCGGTCTTTCTATCGGTCTGGGCGCATATGGGGTTCTATACTTTGATCCTTTTGGCGGGCCTGCAAGCGATCCCCCGCGATGTCTATGAGGCGGCCATGATGGACCGGGCCTCGCCTTGGCGGGTGTTTCGGCGGATCACATTGCCCTTGTTGGCCCCGACGATGCTGGTTGTCTTGGTGCTGGCTTTGATCAAGGGCGTGCAAACCTTCGACGAAGTTTACGCCTTTACGGGCGGTGGACCGGGGTCTGCGACGACATTGATCATCCAATATATCTACGAGACCGGTTTCGCGGGCGCGCCGCGTCTGCTGGGGCTGGCATCCGCCGCGTCAATCCTGCTGGCTTTGGTGCTGATCGTTTTGACGCTGCTGCAACTTTGGTTCAACAGGAGAAGCGTCAATGGCTAATCGCGCAGTGGCATTCCTGACGCGGACGCGCGCAGGCAAGGGGCGCATGGATTGGACCGACTGGCTAAGCTATAGCTATCTGATCCTGGGCACGGCGTTGATGTTTGCGCCCGTGATGTGGCTGGCCTTGTCCTCGTTCAAGACCGAAGCGGACCTGAAACGGTTCCCACCCCGCTTGCTGCCCTATGTGCAGGAAACCGTCATGGTCGATGGCCATGATGCGCCGCTTGCCGTCTACGATATCGTCTCGGGCGAATTTGAGGGGCGTCGTCTGGCACAGATCCGGCGGGTGGGATTGGTCGCGCAGATGGTCGATCCCGAAGACCCATCAGCGCCCCTTAAGGTCGATATTGCCGATAGAGAGCTGATCGAGCGGGTCGGTCTGGCGACGGAAAACTACACCGATCTGTTTGCGAAGTTCAATTTCCTAAGGTTTTTCTGGAATTCGACCTTTATCACAGTCACGGCGACAGCGATCACCTTGCTTGTGAATGCGATGGCCGCTTTTGCGCTGTCCAAATATCAATTCAGAGGCCGCAGCTTTGTTCTGATGCTGGTCGTGGGCACGCTGATGGTGCCCCAAAGCGTGGTCTTGGTGCCTTTGTTTCTGGTGGTCAAAGAATTCGGCCTGATGAACACCGCATGGGGGGTCATCATTCCGGGCGCTGCGTCACCAACCGGGGTGTTCTTGCTGCGCCAATACATGCTGACCATTCCCGATGAAATACTAGAGGCGGCGCGGATGGACAAAGCAAGCGAATGGAAGATCTTCTGGCGCATCGTGATCCCACTTTCGATCCCGGCGCTTGCGGTGCTTGGCATCCTTTGTGTGATGTGGCGCTGGAATGATTTCCTTTGGCCGCTGATCGTGCTGACCGATACGGATAATTTCACACTCCAACTGGCCCTGAACTCTTTCCAAGGAGAGATGTCAACGCAATGGAGCAATCTGCTGGCCATGACGGTTCTGACGCTGCTGCCGATCGCCGCCGTATTCATGTTTCTGCAAAAATATATCACCACAGGCATCGCCTCAACCGGCGGCAAGTAAGGGGCACGGAAGAAAATGGCAAAGGTCGCACTCAGGGCTGTCCGCAAATCCTATGGCAATATCGAGGTCATCAAAGGCATTGATCTTCTGGTGGAGCATGGCGAATTTTGCGTGTTTGTCGGCCCGTCGGGATGTGGGAAATCCACCTTGCTGCGGATGATCTCTGGCCTGGAGCCGATATCCGGCGGACAGGTGATCATCGACGACGAGATCGTGAATGATGTCCCCGCTGCGGATCGGGGGTTGGCGATGGTGTTCCAATCCTACGCGCTTTACCCCCATATGACCGTGCGACAGAATTTGTCATTCGGGCTTGAAAACATCCAAACGCCCAAGGCCGAGATAAAAACGAAAATTGCTGGCGTCGCGAAGATGCTGCAAATCGAGCCATTGTTAGAGCGTCGCCCAAAAGACCTGTCCGGCGGGCAACGCCAGCGCGTGGCGATCGGCCGTGCTGTCGTTCGCGAACCGCGCGTGTTTCTTTTTGACGAGCCGCTGTCGAACCTCGATGCCGAATTGCGTGTCGATATGCGGGGGGAAATCGCGGCCCTGCACAAGCGGCTTGGCAATACGATCATCTATGTCACGCATGATCAGGTTGAAGCCATGACAATGGCAGATAAGATCGCCGTGCTGCGCTTGGGTGCGCTGGAACAATACGGCGCGCCGCTTGATCTGTTCAACCGCCCCAACAATATCTTTGTCGCCGGGTTTATCGGCTCGCCAAAAATGAATTTCATCCAGGGTGAAATCGATGCTGATGATTGTCAACTGCTGGTCCTGAAAACCGGCGAAACCATGACCCTGCCGGCCAGGCAATTTTCGCTGCGCCCCGGTCAGGCCGTGACACTGGGGGTTCGCCCCAATGATTTGCAGCCCGCGACAAATGGCAGCCTGACGATGAAGATCACCAGTGTCGAACAATTGGGCACGGAATCCTATCTTTACGGCACGCTTGCGGATGGCACAGGTATCACGCTGCACAGTCCCGGCCAGACCCGTGTCACACCGGGCGAGAAGATCCTTGTCACCGCGGCCGATGACGCGATCCATCTTTTTGACACCGAGAGCGAACAGACGCTGCTTGCGCTGTGACGCGAGACCGTAACCCGCCCCAAGGCCCGGAACCTTTCTTGACCTGCCTGTTCCCCCCGATTATACGCCGCAAGTCGGCACCTGTGGTCCGACTCGATTGTAACGCCGTGTTTGGCCGCTCCCGTCGCTGGGGGCCAGTTCCGGCAAAAGGAGAAGCGACATGAAACTGAATGAACTTTCCGACAACCCAGGCGCCACCCAGCGTAAGAAACGCATTGGCCGTGGTCCTGGTTCCGGCATGGGTAAGACCGGTGGCCGTGGTATCAAGGGTCAGAAATCCCGCTCGGGCGTGGCGATCAAGGGTTACGAAGGCGGCCAGATGCCTTTGTACCAGCGTCTGCCAAAGCGCGGCTTTAACAAGCCCAACCGCAAGGCATATTCGGTCGTCAATCTGGGCCTGATCCAGAAATTCATCGACCTGGGCAAGATCGACATCAAGGCCGACATCACCGAAGACGCGTTGATCGCATCCGGTCTGGTGCGCCGCAAGAAAGACGGTATCCGCGTTCTGGCAAAGGGTGACTTCACCTCCAAAGCCACGATCAGCGTGACCGGTGCGTCGCAGGGTGCTGTCGATGCCGTGGCCAAAGCTGGCGGCACATTGACCGTCACAACCCCGGCAGCGGCAGAGTAAGACCTTGTGAGCGGCGGCACCGTCGCTTAGATGATCTTGCAAGTTTTCCCAAACGCCGCTGATCGGGGAACCGTTCAGCGGCGTTTATCATGAAAAGAGACCCCTATGGCTTCTGCAGCAGAGCAAATGGCAGCCAACGTCAGTTGGAGCGCCTTCGGCAAGGCAACTGAACTGCGCCAACGCATCCTCTTTACGATTGGTCTGTTGATGATCTATCGCCTGGGGACGTTCATTCCGGTTCCCGGGATCGATGGCATTGCCCTGCAGCAATTCATGGAAGAAGCACAGGCCGGGATCGGTGGCATCCTGTCGATGTTCACCGGCGGCGCGCTGTCGCGGATGGCGATCTTTACGCTGGGCATCATGCCTTACATTTCGGCGTCGATTGTCATGCAGTTGCTTGGGTCCATGTGGGAGCCGCTGAAAAACCTCAAGAAAGAGGGCGAGGCAGGCCGCCGCAAGCTGAACCAATATACCCGTTACGGGACTGTCGTGCTGGCCACGGCGCAGGCTTATGGCCTTGCTGTCAGCCTGGAAGCAGGCGGTCTGGCCTCTGATCCCGGTTTCTTTTTCCGGGCCTCTTGCGTGATCACCATTGTCGGCGGGACCATGTTCCTGATGTGGCTGGGCGAACAGATCACCGCGCGCGGCATCGGCAACGGTATTTCGCTGATCATCTTCGTCGGGATCATCGCGGAAATCCCCTCTGCATTGGCGCAATTCCTGAGCCAGGGCCGGACCGGTGCGATCAGCCCTTTTGTCATCGTCGGAATTCTGCTGATGGTGATTGTCGTGCTGACCTTCGTGGTGTTCATGGAACGGTCTTTGCGCAAGATCCATATCCAATATCCCCGCCAGCAGCGCGGCATGAAAATCTATGACGGATCTTCCAGCCACCTGCCGATCAAGGTCAACCCCGCCGGTGTGATCCCCGCGATCTTTGCATCCGCTTTGCTGTTGCTGCCCACCACGATCAGCACCTTCAGCGGCGGGTCCAGCGGGCCGGTCATGTCCACCATTCTGGCGCTGTTCGGCCCCGGCCAGCCGCTATATCTGATCTTCTTTGGCGGCATGATCATTTTCTTCACCTATTTCTACACCCGCGAAGTCGCCTTCAAGACCGAGGATGTGGCCGAGAACCTCAAGAACCAGAATGGTTTTGTCCCCGGCATCCGCCCCGGCAAACGGACCGAGGAATATCTTGATTACGTGCTGACGCGTATTCTGGTGCTTGGCTCGGGCTATCTGGCGCTGGTGGCCTTGTTGCCTGAAATCATCCGCGCGGAACTGTCGATCCCGTTCTATTTCGGCGGGACATCGGTGCTGATCATCGTTTCGGTCGGGATGGATACGATCCAGCAGGTGCAATCCCATCTGGTCGCCCATCAATATGAAGGCCTGATTGAAAAATCGCAGCTGCGCGGCAAGCGTAGCACGACCAAGAAAAAAGGCCCGTCGCGTCGATGAATATAATTCTGCTTGGACCACCGGGCGCGGGCAAAGGGACACAGGCCCGCAAGCTGGTAGAAGATCGCAACATGATCCAGCTCAGCACCGGCGACATGCTGCGTGCCGCGCGGACCAGCGGCACCGCGATGGGCAAAACCGTCGCCGCCGTGATGGACCGGGGCGAGCTGGTCACCGATGAGATCGTGATCGGCCTGATCCGCGAACAGCTTGAAACAGCTGGCGATCATGGCGGGTTCATCTTTGACGGCTTTCCGCGCACGCTGGCGCAGGCCGATGCTTTGGGCGATCTGCTGGCCGAGATGGGGCAGAGCCTGGACCATGTGATCGAATTGCAGGTCAATGATGATGTGCTGGTCGACCGTGTGCTGGGCCGCGCCGCTGAAACCACCGCATCCGGTGGGCAGGCCCGTGCCGATGATAACGCCGACAGCCTGCGCACGCGGCTTTTGGCCTATTACAAGCAGACCAGCCCGCTGATCGGCTATTATCATGCCAAGGGCGATCTGACATCGGTTGATGGCTTGGCCAGCGTGGACGCCGTCGCCGAGAGTATCGCAAAGGTGCTTGGCTGACCGCTTGCGGTCTATTGACGCTGCGGGCGTTGCCCCCTAAACAGCGCCATCCCGCAAGGGAATCAATCCGCAGATGCGGGGTCGCACCCTGCATTTTGCGATTTACCTGATATGACGCAGCCCGGTGCCTGATGGTCCGGGCTTCCGTTGTGAAAAAAGGGTCTGGCATCACGGACCCGCAACGAAAAGGAATACCACACGTGGCACGTATTGCCGGCGTAAACATCCCGACTGCAAAGCGGGTTCCAATCGCCCTGACATATATCACTGGTATTGGCCCAGCCATTGCCGAACAGATCTGCGAAGCAACCAAGATCGAGCGTACACGTCGCGTCAACGATCTGTCGGATGCCGAGATTCTGTCGATCCGCGAATTCATCGACGCCAACCTCACCGTCGAAGGTGACCTGCGTCGTGAAACCCAGATGAACATCAAGCGTCTGATGGACCTTGGCTGCTACCGTGGCCTGCGTCATCGCCGCAATCTGCCGGTGCGTGGTCAGCGGACCCACACCAATGCGCGCACTCGCAAGGGCCCTGCAAAGGCCATTGCCGGCAAGAAGAAATAAGGGGACCTGACAGATGGCACGCGATACCAAACGCACCAAAAAGAAGGTTTCCAAGAACATCGCCGCTGGCGTTGCTCATGTGAATTCTTCGTTCAACAACACCAAGATCCTGATCTCGGATGTGCAGGGCAATGCGATCGCATGGTCGTCCGCTGGCACGATGGGTTTCAAAGGGTCGCGGAAATCCACGCCTTACGCCGCCCAGATGGCTGCCGAGGATGCGGGCAAGAAAGCACAGGACCACGGCGTCAAGACGCTGGAAGTCGAAGTGCAAGGCCCCGGTTCCGGTCGTGAATCCGCGCTGCGCGCGCTGGCGGCTGTCGGTTTCAACATCACCTCGATCCGTGATGTGACCCCGATGGCGCATAACGGCTGCCGCCCGCCAAAGCGCCGCCGCGTCTAAACCACTTCGAACGCGTTGGGGTCGTGCATCTTTTGCGCGGCCCCAATCCGTCATTTTGAAACCTCGGGCGTTTGCCTTTTTGGACATGAAGGCAAACAAGGATGGAGGGACATATGATCCACAAGAACTGGGCTGAACTGATCAAGCCGATGCAGCTGGACGTCAAGCCGGGCAATGACCCGATGCGTCAGGCCACCATGGTCGCCGAACCGCTGGAACGCGGCTTTGGTCTGACACTTGGCAACGCGCTGCGCCGCATCCTGATGTCGTCGCTGCAAGGTGCCGCGATCACCGCCGTGCAGATCGACAACGTGCTGCATGAGTTTTCGTCCGTGTCGGGCGTGCGTGAAGACGTCACTGATATCGTGCTGAACCTCAAGGGCGTCGCCATCCGTATGGAAGTCGAAGGCCCCAAGCGTCTGTCCGTGCAGGCCAAAGGGCCGGGCGTCGTGACCGCCGCCGATATCTCGGAAACCGCCGGGATCGAGATCCTGAACAAGGACCATGTGATCTGCCACCTTGACGATGGTGCCGATCTTTACATGGAACTGACCGTGAACACCGGCAAAGGCTATGTTGCCGCTGACAAGAACAAGCCAGAAGATGCCCCCATCGGCATGATCGCCATCGATGCGATCTATTCGCCGGTGAAAAAGGTGTCCTATGACGTGCAGCCGACCCGCGAAGGTCAGGTGCTGGATTATGACAAGCTGACGATGAAGGTCGAAACCGACGGGTCGCTGTCGCCTGACGATGCTGTGGCCTATGCCGCGCGCATCCTGCAGGACCAGCTGTCGATCTTCGTCAACTTCGACGAGCCTGAATCGGCCTCTACCGGTTCTGATGATGACGGGCTGGAATTCAACCCGCTGTTGCTCAAGAAAGTGGACGAGCTGGAATTGTCGGTGCGTTCGGCAAACTGCCTCAAGAACGACAACATCGTCTATATCGGCGATCTGATCCAGAAAACCGAAGCAGAAATGCTGCGCACCCCGAACTTTGGCCGCAAATCCTTGAACGAAATCAAGGAAGTGTTGTCGGGTATGGGTCTGCACCTTGGCTTGGACGTCGAGGATTGGCCGCCGGACAATATCGAAGATCTGGCCAAGAAGTTCGAAGACCAGTTTTAACCAACCCGTCCCGGGCGTGACCCGGGACCTCGCGCAAACCCAATGAGGCCCCGGATCATGTCCGGGGCGCGTCACCCCGAAATGCCCACCATGGTGGGGACGACCCCTGGGCAATCCTGCCCCAATAATACGGCTGGCACGCATCAGACCGTTGGACAAAGTATAAACCCTTAGGAGACTTCAAATGCGTCACGCAAGCGGTTACCGCAAACTGAACCGGACCCACGAACACCGTAAGGCGATGTTCGCCAACATGGCCGGGGCCCTGATCGAACATGAACAAATCAAGACAACGCTGCCCAAGGCCAAAGAATTGCGCCGCATCGTTGAAAAGCTGGTCACCCTTGGCAAGCGCGGCGATCTGCATGCCCGCCGTCAGGCCGATGCCCAGCTGAAGCAGGACATCCACACAGCCAAGCTGTTTGAAATCATCGGCCCACGTTATGCCGAACGTCAGGGCGGTTATGTCCGCATCATGAAGGCTGGTTTCCGCTATGGCGACATGGCGCCGATGGCGATCATCGAATTCGTCGACCGCGACGTGAATGCCAAAGGTGCCGCCGACAAGGCCCGTCTGGCTGAATTCGAAGCGCTGGAAGATTAATTCCACCGCCACGACCTGATTTTTGCAAAGCCCTGCCAGTCTGGCGGGGCTTTCGCTTTTCCGCGATAGGCTTATCATCCGCCCATGCCCGACCTGTTCGACAGCGCCCCGAATACTGCCCCCGCAGGCCCGCGCCCGCTGGCCGATAGGTTGCGCCCTAAACATCTGTCAGAGGTGATTGGCCAGCAGCAAGTGCTTGGCCCCGATGCGCCCTTGGGCACGATGCTGGCGTCGGGGGCCTTGTCCTCGCTGGTGTTCTGGGGGCCGCCCGGCGTGGGCAAGACCACGATCGCGCGGCTGTTGGCGGATGAAACCGATCTGCATTTCGTCCAGATCAGTGCCATTTTCACCGGCGTGCCGGAATTGCGCAAAGTGTTCGAGGCCGCCAAGATGCGCCGCCAGAACGGCAAGGGCACATTGCTCTTCGTCGATGAAATCCACCGTTTCAACAAGGCGCAGCAGGATGGTTTTCTGCCCTATATGGAAGACGGCACAATCCTGCTGGTCGGCGCCACGACCGAAAACCCCAGTTTCGAGCTGAACGCCGCCCTTCTTAGCCGCGCGCAGGTGTTCATCCTGACCCGCCTGACGCTGACCGATCTGGAATTGCTCGCCCAACGTGCCGAAAAGGAACTGGGCCGCGCCCTGCCGCTGGACGGCAATGCCCGCGCGGCGCTGCTGGATATGGCCGATGGCGATGGCCGCGCGCTGCTGAACCTGATCGAACAGGTAGCGGCGTGGAAAACCGATGCGAAACTGACCCGCGAGGACCTGACCAAACGGCTGATGAAACGCGCCGCGAAATACGACAAATCGGGCGATGAACATTACAACCTGATTTCCGCGCTGCATAAATCCGTGCGCGGGTCCGACCCCGACGCCGCCCTTTACTGGTTCGCGCGGATGCTGGCAGGGGGCGAAGACCCGCGTTACCTTGCCCGCCGCATCACGCGGATGGCGGTCGAGGATATTGGCCTTGCCGATCCGCAGGCACAGGCGGTGTGTTTGCAAAGCTGGGAAACCTATGAACGGCTGGGATCGCCCGAGGGCGAATTGGCCCTCGCGCAGGCGGTGACTTATCTGGCGCTCGCCCCGAAATCGAATGCGGCCTATGTCGCCTATAAGGCCGCGATGGCGGCGGCGAAGCAGACGGGGTCGGAACCGCCGCCTGCGCATATCCTGAACGCGCCGACCAAGCTGATGAAGGAACAGGGGTTCGGGGCAGGTTATGCCTATGACCACGATGCCGAGGATGGGTTCAGCGGGCAGAACTATTTCCCCGAAACCATGAAGCGCGGCATTTATTACCTGCCCGTGGACCGCGGGTTCGAACGCGAACTCAAGAAGCGTGTCGATTTCTTTGCCGGATTGCGCGCCAAGCGGGGCAAGAATTGACATCCCTGCGCCGACAGGCCAAGGCAGGCCGGTGATGACACCTGTGATCTCTGTCGCTCTTGGGGGCGCGCTTGGCGCTGTGCTGCGCTATCTGGTCGGATCGGTCGTGGCCTTTCCGCTGGGCACGCTTGCGGTCAATGTTGCGGGGTCTTTGGCCATCGGGCTGGTCTGGGTGTTGCTGGCCGCGCGCGGGTTGCAGGGCTGGGCGCCTTTCGTGATGACGGGCGTGCTGGGCGGGTTCACGACGTTTTCGGCCTTTTCGCTCGATACGCTGCGGCTGGTCGAGGCGGGGCGCATCACGGCGGCGGGCGGCTATGTGCTGGCCTCGGTGGTTTTATCAATTGCGGCCTGCGGATTGGGCCTATGGCTTGCCAAAGGAATGACGACATGAGCGGTGTCCACACCAGAACCATCGGCCCCGACGACGGCGATCAGCGGCTGGACCGCTATCTGCGCCGCCTGTTCCCGCATCTGACCCAAGGGCGCATCGAAAAGCTGTGCCGCAAGGGCGAATTGCGCGTCGATGGCGGACGGGTGAAAACCAGCACGCGGCTGGAAGTCGGCCAGAAAATCCGCATCCCGCCCTTGCCGACCGAGGAAGAGGCGGCAGCCGCCGCAACCCTGGCCCGCCACGGCGTGACCAAGGCCGATGCCAAGCTGATCCAATCCTGCGTGATCTACCGCGACGATCATATCATCGCGATCAACAAGCCGCATGGGTTGGCGACGCAGGGCGGCACCAATACCACCCGCCACGTCGATGGCATGGCCGAGGCGCTGATGTTCGGCTATGACGAAAAGCCGCGTCTGGTGCACCGGCTTGACCGTGACACATCGGGTGTGCTGCTGCTGGCGCGCACCCGGATGATGGCCAAGCAATTGACCGAGAACCTCAAGCATCGCGAAACGCGCAAGATCTACTGGGCCGCCGTCGCCGGTGTGCCGCATCCGCGCGCAGGCACGATCAAATACGGGTTGGTCAAGGCCCCCGGCCATGGCAAGGGCGGCGAGAATGAAAAGATGCGCTGCGTCCACCCCAATGAGATTGCCAGCACCGAGGGCGCGAAACGCGCCACATCCGATTATGCGGTGATGGATACGCTGGCCAGCCGTGCGGCATGGTGCGCGCTGGTCCCGATCACGGGCCGCACCCATCAGCTGCGCGCGCATATGGCCGAGATCGGGCATCCGATCATCGGGGATGGCAAATATGGCGGCTCGGGGCAGGAAAACCTTGGCGATGGCTGGGGTGCCAGCATGGGCAGCGAGATTGGCCGCAAGATGCATTTGCATGCTCGCAGCCTGACCATCGAACATCCCGCCACCGGCAAGATTCTGCATCTGACCGCCGATCTGCCAGAGCATATGCAAAACACTTGGGATTTTGTGGGCTGGGTCGTCGGCCACGCCCCCGTCGATCCGTTCAACATGCCCGATGAGTGATCTGCGCCTTGTGATCTTCGACGTGGACGGCACGCTGGTTGACAGCCAGGCCGAAATCGTCGCCGCCATGACAGCGGCCTTTGCCGCCGAAGCGCTGGTGCTGCCCGACCGCCAGCGGCTTTTGTCCATCGTTGGCCTGTCGCTGGATGTGGCGATGGCGCGGCTTTGCCCGGACGAACCCCCTGACAGGCACCCCCGTCTGGTGCAGGCATATAAGGATGCCTATATGGACCTGCGCGGCGCGGATGGAAAAGGCGAGCTCAGCCCGCTTTACCCCGGTGCCCGTGCGGCGCTGGATGCATTGGCCGGGCAGGATAACACGCTGCTGGCGGTCGCTACTGGCAAATCCCGGCGCGGTCTCGACAAGATCCTTGAACGGCACGGGCTGCGCGGGATGTTCCACAGCGAACAGGTGGCCGATGATCATCCGTCCAAGCCGAACCCCTCGATGATCCTGACCGCGCTGAATGAGACCGGCACCGATGCACGGGCCGCCGTGATGATCGGTGATACGACATTTGACATGGATATGGGCCGTGCGGCGGGTGTGCGCACTATCGGGGTGGCCTGGGGCTATCACGATGCCGACAGCCTGCGCCCTGATCTGCTGATCGACGATTTTGCCGATCTTTTGCCTGCCATCGACCAATTGACCGGATCAAGACCATGAGCGACTGGAAACCAAAACGATTCTGGAAAACTGCCACGCCAGAGCCTTGCGAGGGGGGATTCACCGTCACTTTGGACGGGCGTCCGGTCAAAACCCCCGCCAAGGCGGGCTTGATCGTGCCGACCCTGCCGCTGGCCGTGGCGGTGGCGCAGGAATGGGATGCGCAGACCGGTCTGGTCGATCCGCGGACCATGCCGGTGACGCGCAGCGCGAATGCCGCGATCGACAAGGTCCGCATCCAAAGGGCCGAGGTGATCGGCCTTTTGGCGGAATATGGCAGCAGCGATCTTTTGTGCTATCGCGCCCCGGCACCGGATGGATTGGTCCTGCGCCAGCGGCAGGTCTGGGACCCGCTGCTGGACTGGGCCGCGCGCGATCTTGGGGTGACGCTGGCCATCGGCGAAGGCGTCGTGCCGGTGCCGCAAGCACCTGAAAGCATTTTGATTTTGCAGCGTGAACTGGAACGCACCGATGATTTCGGGCTGGCCGCAGCGCATGATCTGATCAGCCTGTCAGGCTCGCTGATCCTGGCGCTTGCCGTGATGCGCGGCCATCTGGACGGGCTGCGCGCCTGGGATGTCTCGCGCGTTGATGAAGACTGGCAGATCAGCCAATGGGGCCTTGATGATGATGCCGCGGCCAATGCTGCCGTCAAGCGCGACGCCTTCTTGCATGCAGAGAGATTCTACCATCTGTCGCGGCCATAGTCAGAGGTGGCGCTGATCTGGGCATTTGTCCCGTGGATCGCCTGTTTTGAGGGCATTTGCATCGTTCGAGATGCGAGTTTCGCTTGACCGGGTGGCGTTTCATCGGACAATCTAGGCAAACTCGGGCAAGGGCTATGCCTTTGCAAAAGTCGTCACCTGCAAAGGGTGGCATAAAAACTGGCTGCCGAATTAATCGGCGGAAACTCAGGAAGAGGTAAAAATGACAAAAACCGTATTTATCGGCGCGCTGGCCGTTGCTGGCATGACCGCCGGTATCGCATCGGCAGCGACGCTTGATGACGTGAAGGCGCGCGGCTCTTTGAAGTGCGGATCGAACGAAGGTCTGGCTGGTTTCGCCGCACCCGATGCGAACGGCAACTGGGAAGGTTTCGACGTTTCGCTGTGCCGCGCGATTGCAGCTGCTGTTCTGGGTGACGCGCAGGCCGTGGAATTCGTGCCGCTGACAAGCCAGACCCGCTTTACCGCGCTGGCCGCTGGCGAAGTTGACGTGCTGGTCCGTAACTCCACCTGGACCTTCACACGCGACACCGACCTTGCGCTCGATTTCCCTGCGATCAACTATTACGATGGTCAGGGCTTCATGGTGCCACGCGCGCTGGGCGTGTCCTCGGCGTCCGAACTTGATGGCGCAACCGTCTGCATCCAGACCGGCACCACCACCGAACTGAACCTGGCCGATTACTTCCGCGCCAATGGTATCAGCTACGAGCCCGTGCCAGTCGCCACCAATGCCGAAGGTCAGCAGCAGTATCTGGCCGGTGCCTGTGACGTCTACACCACCGATGTGTCCGGTCTGGCCGCGACACGCGCCACATTCGAGGCACCCGGTGACCACGTGATCCTGCCGGAAGTCGTTTCCAAAGAACCCCTGGGCCCCGCAGTGCGCCACGGTGACAACGCATGGGGCGATATCGTTCGCTGGACAACCCATGCCCTGATCGCTGCCGAAGAATACGGCGTGACCCAGGCGAATGTTGCCGAAATGGCCGCAGCACCCACCGATAACCCAGAGGTCAACCGCCTGCTTGGCACCGAAGGTGAATTGGGCGCGATGATCGGCCTGGACGCAGACTGGGCTGTGAATGTTCTGTCCGCCGTTGGTAACTATGGCGAAATCTTCGAAGCGAACATCGGTGAATCCACCGCTGTCGGTCTGGCCCGTGGCCTGAACGCGCAGTGGACCGAAGGCGGCCTGATGTATGGCGGCCCGTTCCGTTAATCGCTGATCGCTTGGGGTCCGGCCTTGGTCGGGCCCCTTTCATCATCCACCCATCCGATATTCTGACCTTTGGCGGGCAAGATGTTTCTTGTTCCCCTGTTGTCGTATCCAGACAGAGGACTGCGCATGGCAGACATTTCTGATCAACCGCGCGAAACATTCCGCATCAGCATGTTGCTTTATGATGCGCGTTACAGGTCGCTGACCATCCAGGTGGTCGCCGCCATGATGATCATGCTGTTCCTGGCGCAACTGGTTGATAACACCGTGACCAACCTTGCGGTTCTGGGCAAGGATATCAGTTTCAATTTCCTGTGGTCCACCGCAGGCTATGATATCAACCAGCAGCTCATCCCCTTCAATTCGCAGGACACGCATGCCCGCGCGGCCTTGGTCGGGATTCTGAACACGCTGCTGGTGGCGGTGCTGGGCTGTATCCTGGCCACCGTGATCGGCGTTTTCGCGGGCGTTCTGCGGCTGTCCAGCAACTGGCTGGTCGCGCGTGTCATGACGATCTACGTCGAATGTATGCGCAACACGCCCTTGCTGATCTGGATCCTGATCGTTTTCGCCGTGATGACCGAAGCGACCCCGCAGCCGCGCGATTTCCGTGACGACGGCGGCGCGGCCATGCTCTTTGCCGATAGTGTCGCGATCACCAACCGTGGTGTGTTCATTCCGCGGCCGATCTGGGCCGAAGGGTCCGGCATCGTGGTGGCGGTCCTTATCCTGTCGATCATCGGCATTTTCGTGCTGCGCTATGTCGCGCGCAAACGCCAGGAAGACACCGGCGCGCAGCTGCCTGTGCTGCCTTTGTCGCTGGCATTGTTGGTGCTGCCCGTCACGCTGGCGTTCTTTGCGCTGGGGCGGCCGATCACGCTGGATTATCCGGTGCTGGGCGGGTTCAATTTCCAGGGCGGTTTGCAGGTGCGCAATTCGCTGATCGCGCTCTGGCTGGCGCTGTCGCTTTATACATCGGCCTTTATCGCGGAAATCGTGCGCTCGGGTATCTTGGCCGTCTCGAAAGGCCAGACAGAGGCGGCGTTCGCGCTGGGCATGCAGCCCAACCGCACGATGCAGCTGATCATCCTGCCCCAGGCGCTGCGCGTCATCATTCCACCGCTGATCTCGCAATTCCTGAACCTGACCAAGAATTCCTCGCTGGCGCTGGCCGTGGGATATATGGATGCACGCTCTACGCTGGGCGGCATCACCGTTAACCAGACCGGGCGCGAGTTGGAAGGTATCCTGCTGTTGGGGATTTTCTATCTGATCACCAGTCTGATCATTTCATCGGCCATGAATTTCTATAATTCCGGCGTCAAGCTGAAGGAGCGCTGAGATGAGCGGAGCACCAAAAGTCGCCTATGTCCGCAGCGATATGCTGCCTGAATCGCCGCCGCCGCCGGGCACGGCCGGTGTGATCAAATGGCTGCGCGAAAACCTGTTCGCCGGATGGTTCAATTCCTTGATGACGATCCTCGCGATCTATGTCGTCTGGTCGGTCCTGTCGGGCACGCTGCCGTGGGTTTTCAACGGGATCTGGGACGCAGGCTCGCTGAATGAATGCCGTGAAATCCGCGATGCGCGCGGGCTGGAAAGCGCCGCTTGCTGGGCGGTCATCAACGAACGCTGGCTGCAGATGTTGTTCGGGTTCTATCCAACGGACAATCCGGTGCTGGCACGGCTGTTTTATGCCGAGGAACTGGCCGCCGCCGGTGGCGCAGAGGTGGTCTTTGGCGGTGGTTTCAACGCCACGCAGCAAGTTGCCTTTATTTCGGCGATGAAAGACGACGTCAGCAATGCCGCGATCTTTTTCTTTGGCTATTGGCGGCCGCTGGCGGCGCTGGCCTTGCTGGTCGTGGCCGTGGCGCCGATCCTTTATTCCAACCTGCCACGCAGTTTGCTGATCTTTTCGCTGATCTATCCGTTCATCGCATTTTTCCTGCTGTGGGGCGGGTCGGTCTGGCTGCCAGCGCTGGTGGCGCTGGGCCTTTTGGCCACGATCATGGCCGGGCGCTATGCCGCCGGGTTCATTGGCAGCCTGGGCGGATTGATCGTGTCGCTGGTGGTGTTTCTGGCGATCTTCATGAACCCGCTGGGCGCGATTGGCGTCGACGGGCTGTTCCCCTTGCTGCCGCAGCTGCGCGGGGCGCTGGATGCGGCAATGCCTTGGGGGCTGCCTTACATCCCATCCGATAATTTCGGCGGCTTCATGCTGGCCATCATCATCGGCACCTCGGGGATCGTGCTGTCATTGCCATTGGGCATTGCGCTGGCACTGGGGCGGCAATCGTCGATGCCGCTGATCAAATGGGTCTGCGTGTCTTTCATCGAGGTGATCCGCGGCGTGCCGCTGATCGTCTGGCTGTTCACAGCCTCTACCCTGCTGAATTACTTCCTGCCACCTGGCACCACGTTCGACTTGCTGTTGCGGGTGATCATCATGGTGACACTCTTTGCCTCTGCCTATCTGGCCGAGGTGGTGCGCGGCGGGCTGGCCGCCTTGCCCAAGGGCCAATATGAGGCGGCGGATTCGCTGGGGCTGGATTACTGGAAATCCATGCGGCTGATCATCTTGCCGCAGGCGCTGAAAATCTCGATCCCGGGCATCGTGAACACCTTTATCGGCCTGTTCAAGGATACGACTTTGGTGGTCTTCATCGGTCTGCGTGATCCGCTGGGCCTGACCAATGCGATCCGCGCCACCAGCGAATGGAACGGCATCTATTGGGAACTTTACATCTTTGTGGGGGGGCTGTTCTTCATGTTCTGCTTCTTCATGTCCCGTTATTCAATGTATCTGGAGCGCCGTCTCCAGACCGACCACCGCTGAGGAGAGAGTATCATGGCACAAGTTGAACTGGATACCGCCGGCATGGCGCGGATCGCCGCCAATGTCTCGGATGAGGTGGCGATTGAAATCCGTAACATGAACAAATGGTATGGCACCTTTCATGTGCTGCGCGACATCGACCTGACGGTGCAGCGCGGTGAACGGATCGTCATTGCGGGCCCGTCCGGCTCTGGCAAATCGACGCTGATCCGCTGCATCAACGCGCTGGAAGAACATCAAAAAGGCCAGATCACCGTGGATGGTACGGTGCTGTCATCCGATCTGAAGAACGTCGACCGGATCCGGTCCGAGGTCGGGATGGTGTTCCAGCATTTCAACCTTTTCCCGCATCTGACGATCTTGGAAAACTGCACGTTGGCCCCGATCTGGGTGCGCAAGATCCCCAAGCGCGAGGCCGAGGAAATTGCGATGCATTTCCTGACCAAGGTCAAGATCCCCGAACAGGCGCTGAAATACCCCGGTCAGCTGTCAGGCGGCCAGCAGCAGCGCGTCGCCATTGCGCGGTCCTTGTGCATGCGTCCGCGGATCATGCTGTTTGATGAACCGACATCGGCGCTGGACCCTGAAATGATCAAGGAAGTCTTGGATACGATGGTCAGCCTAGCCGAGGATGGCATGACCATGCTCTGCGTCACGCACGAGATGGGCTTTGCCCGTCAGGTGGCGAACCGTGTGATTTTCATGGATCAGGGCCAGATCGTCGAGCAGAACGAGCCGGAAGAATTCTTTAACAACCCGCAATCTGAACGGACCAAGCTGTTCCTGAGCCAGATCCTGGGGCATTGAAGAAAAACTTTCTGGCCTCCGGCGGGGATATTTACGCTCTGAAGATGGGCAGGTCGGCGGGGGTGATGAAAGCTGCGCAGCTGCCGCTGTGGCGGGCGGCATTGCCCCAATGGTCGATGTCGAAGGTGATCACGCAGGTGGCGCAGGTTGGGTAATCGCCAAAGCGCGGATGCGCGGGGCGCTGGCTGATCATGCCTGCGGCGAACATGGCGATGCCCGGATTATGCCCGATCATCGCCACGCTGCGGGCGGTCTGTTTGCGCAGCTGGTCCAGCATCGTATCGGGGCTGGCGTGATAAAGCGCAGGTACCAGCTGCAACGCCGGCGCGGGCGCAAGATGTGGCAGGATCAGCGCCGCTGTTTCCTGCGTGCGCGCGGCATCAGAGCATAAAACCAGCTCTGGCAGATGCCCTTGGGCGGCGAGCCATGCGCCGATGGCGGGGGCCGCGGCCCGACCACGGCTGTTCAGCACGCGGGCATGATCTTGTGCGAAAGGATCGTCCCAGCCGGATTTTGCATGGCGGATCAGGATCAATGTGAGCGTCATAGAAAAGACCTCATATGAAAGGCGGCATGGGCGGGCAGGCGACGGCCTTGGCCCAGCGGGCAGGCCTGGCGCGCGGCGCAGCCTTGGGTCATGCAATCCTGTCCCGCCGGGCTGCGCAAGTGATCCTTGCAGGCCGCAACGTCATAGCCATCGGCAAAGGCCCCCACAGGGCAGGCGCTGGCGCATGGTTGGTCTGCGCAGCTGTCGCAGGGGAATGTGCTTGTGGATGCGGGGACGCGCCACGGCACCAGCAGCGCCATCCGGTAAGAGATGAACAGCCCGCCTGTGTCATGCACCAGAAACCCGATCGGCGAGGCCCAAGCCCGGCCAGACCGGAGCGCCCAGGTATAGAAGGGCAGGAACGGTGCGCCGCCAAAGGGGTAAAGCGCCAGCGCGTCGAAATCGCCTGCCAGCGCATCACCGATCCGCCGCGACCAGCGGTCCATCGGGTCGGGCTGGCCGTCGCGATATTCGGGGCTGGCGGTGAAGATGGGCCAGAAGCTGGGTTCTGCCGGGCTGATCAGGACCAATGATCCGTCCTTGCGCGGCAATGCATCATCCGGCCGGATCTGGAACGCGCCCGCGACATGTAGCCCGTGCCGGGCCAATGCCGCGTCAAGGGCGCTGGCGGTCATCCTCAGCGTGGCTCGCGGATGATGGATCCGGCGCCATGTTCGGTGAAGAGTTCCAGCAGGCTGGCATTGGGCAGCCGCCCGTCAAGGATCACCACCGCGCGCACGCCTTGTTCCACTGCCAACAGCGCGGTTTCGGCCTTGGGGATCATGCCGCCATTGATCGTGCCATCGGCGATCATCGCGCGGACCTGATCGGGGGTCAGCTGGGTCACAACCTCGCCACTGGCATCCTTGATGCCGGGCACATCGGTCAGCAACAACAGGCGGTCCGCCTTGAGCGCGCCTGCGATCGCACCGGCCGCCGTGTCGCCGTTCACGTTGAAGGTTTCCAGCATATCCATGCCGGTGGCGACGGGGGCCACGACGGGAATGATCCCCGCCGCGTTCAGATCGCGCAAAACTTGCACATTCATTTCCACAGGACGGCCGACAAAGCCCAGTTCGGGGTTCAGCGCCTCGGCGACCATCAGATCGTCATCCTTGCCCGACAGGCCGACAGCGCGCCCGCCTTCGTCCATGATCGCCTGCACGATGCGTTTGTTCACAAGGCCGGTCAGCACCATTTCGACGACTTCGACCGTGTCCTGATCGGTCACCCGCTGGCCGCGCACGAATTCGGTCTTGATGCCGAGCTTGTCGAGCATCTGGTTGATCATCGGCCCGCCGCCATGCACGACGACAGGGTTCATGCCGACCTGTTTCATCAGCACGATATCGCGGGCGAATTCGGCCATCGCATCGGCGTCGCCCATGGCATTGCCGCCGAATTTCACGACGACAACAGCGCCGGAATAGCGTTGCAGATAGGGCAGGGCCTCGGACAGGGTGCGGGCGGTCGCGATCCAGTCACGGTTCATGTCGGCGGTCCTTTTCTTCATGAGATCCCTGCGATGATGGCGCGCAATGTGGGGATGCCGTCACCTTTTTCGGCCGATGTCAGGATCAGCTCGGGATAGGCGGCTGGGTGTTTGACCAGCGCCGCGCGGGTCTTGGCCAGCGAATCCGCCAGCGCATCGCCGCGCAATTTATCGACCTTGGTCATCACCACCTGAAAGGTCACGGCCGAGGCGTCAAGCAGGGACATGATTTCCTCGTCCACGGCCTTGGCGCCATGGCGCGCGTCGATCAGCACGAACACACGGCGCAGGGTCTGGCGGCCTTGCAGATATTGTTTCAACAGGCGCTGCCATTTTTCGACCACCGCGACAGGGGCATTCGCGAATCCGTAGCCCGGCAAATCGACGACATAGATATCGCCTGCGGTGAAAAAGTTGATTTCCTGCGTGCGGCCGGGCGTGTTGGAGGCGCGCGCCAGCCCTTTGCGGCCGGTCAGCGCATTGATCAGGGATGATTTGCCGACATTGGACCGGCCTGCAAAGCAGACCTCGATCCGATCGGCGGGCGGCAGGCCATCCATGGCGACCACACCTTTGACAAAGGTGGTTTCGCCCGCGAACAGCATGCGCCCGGCCTCTTTGGAGGTGTCATCAGGGTCGGGCGCTTGGGGGAATCGCAGTTCCATCTTGCTTGGGCATTCCTATTTGTCAGGCTTGCTTTCCGCATCTGCCTTTTTGCGTTTCAGCCCCGATTTGATATTGCCAAAGACATCCGGTTTCGCCCCGTGGCTGCGCATGATCGCATATTGCTGCACGAAGGTGATGATGTTGTTGGCGATCCAGTAGAGCACCAGACCGGATGCGAAACCGCCCAGCATGAACATGAACACCCATGGCATCCAGGCAAAGATCATCTGCTGCGTCGGGTCGGTCGGGGCCGGGTTCAGCTTTTGCTGCATCCACATCGACACGCCCAGCAGGATCGGCAGCACACCGATAAAGATCAGCGACAGGATCGAGCCCGGATCGGGTGCCGCATAGGGCAACAGGCCAAACAGGTTGATGATCGAGGACGGGTCCGGCGCGCTCAGATCGTCGATCCAGCCAATCCATGGCGCATGGCGCAATTCGATCGTGACAAAGATCACCTTGTAAAGCGAGAAAAAGATCGGGATCTGCAACAGGATCGGCAAACAGCCCGCCGCCGGATTGACCTTGTTTTCCTTATAGAGCTTCATCATGCCTTGCTGCATGGCTTGGCGGTCGTCGCCGGCGCGTTCCTTGAGCTTTTCCATCTCGGGCTGAAGCTCTTTCATCCGCGCCATCGAGACATAGGATTTATAGGCCAAGGGCAGCACCAGCGCCTTGAGGATCAGCGTCAGCGCCAGGATCGACCAGCCCATATTGCCGATATAGATGTTCAGCGTATGCAGCAGCCAGAAGATGGGTTTGGTCAGGAAAAAGAACCAACCCCAATCGATACTGTCCAGAAACCGCTCGACGCCGCCTTGTTCTTCATAGTCACGGATGGCTTCCCATTCCTTGGCACCGGCGAAGAGGCGGGTCGTGACCGTGGCGGTTTGACCGGCAGCCACCAGGCTGGGGGGCATCACGGCCTCGACCTGATAGAGATCACGCGCTTCGAAATATTTGGATGTGGACCGGAACGGCGTGCCCGCTTGCGGGATCAGCGTGGTCATCCAGTAATGGTCGGTATAGCCGATCCAGCCGGATTGCTGCACCTCGATGCGTTCGGCCAAGGTGCGTTCGCGCTCGTCAAAGACGTAATCGGGGATATTGCGATAGGTGGTTTCTTCCAGCTCGCCATCGGACATCCGCACCAGACCTTCGTGCAGGATGAAAAAGCGTTTCGCATCCGATGGTTCGCCATGCCGCCGCACAATACCATAAGGCCGGGCGGTGACCGCCGCCTCGCCGATGTTTTCGATGCTTTGGGCAAAGCTGAACATGAACCGGTCATCGACCGAAATCTCGGTGCGGAAAATCTGGCCGGCGCCATTGTCCCAGACCAGCGTCACGGGCGTGGATGGTGTCAGCCTGTCACCGCTTTCGACGGACCAGATCGTATCGGGGCCGGGCACGGCGGCTGGGTCGATCCCCTCGGTCGCGGTCCAGCCGAAGGTTGCGAAATAGGCATCTTCTTCGCCCACGGGGCGCAGCAGGCGCACGATCGGCGCGCCATCATCCAGCGTTTCGCGGTAATCGGTCAGCGCCAGATCGTCGATCCGCCCGCCCAGCATGGAAATAGAGCCGGTCAACTCGGGGGTTTCAATCGGCACGCGCGCGACCGTGATCGTGGGGTCTTCGGTGGCACCGGGCGCGGTAGCGGCGGACGTCGCCGGGTCCGCCAGCGGCACGGTTGGATCAACCGATTGGGTCGCAACCTGTGCTGCGGGATCGACAGCGATTTCCTCGGGCGGGAACATCAGCGTCCATGTCATGATCACGGCAAAGCTGAGAAGCGTCGCAAGGATGAGGTTACGGTTCTGGTCGTTCATCTGAAAACACCTGTTTCCCACATCAATTATCAGCGCCGTTCAACCTGTCGGGGCGACAAAGGTCAAGCGGTTTTCAGGAAAAGGCAGCCTTTGGGGGGAACAGAACACGCAAGTTTGCAAAAGCATCGGCCGGAAAGATCCGTGATGCCGATGTTTCAGCTTTTCTTGCGGCCCAGCACATCCCAGCCTGCAAGGGCAAGGGTGATCGCTGCGATCACGGTGATATCCAGCCTTCCCAGCTCGATCACAAGGATCGCAATAAAGCCGCAAAGCATGATGAAGGCGAAAATCGCAAGGGCGCGGTCAAACATCGGTCATTACTCCGCTTGTATCTTTGATTTCATTTGTCAACCACCGCGCCGTGCGCAGCAATCGGGCATCATTGCCCCGGCGGCCAACCATTTGCAGGCCCATCGGCAGGCCGGTCGCATCCTCGAACAGCGGCAGCGTCACAACTGGCACGCCGCAGAGCGTCCATAATCCGTTATAGACCGCACTGCCCGTCGATGACAGCCCCGCGGGGGCAGATGTCGGCGTCGCAGGGCAGATGATCGCATCGCAGCGGTCGAAGATTTCATCCAGCGCCGCATTCAGCAGCTTTGGCCAGTCGAGTGCGGCGATGTAATCGCGGGCCAGCACAGCCTTGCCCGCGTCAATCGCGGCCAAGGTGACATCTGACAATTGCGGCCGCCCGCGCCGTTCATAGGCGTAATAGCATTTCGCCATCTCGGCAAAGTTGATCCGCTCGCGGATCTTGGCGGCCTCGTCGAAAAGCTGCGGCAGGATCAGCGCAAAGGCATCCTCGCCCAAAAGGCCGGATAATTCCTGCATCGCCAGCGTCATATCCTCAGAGGCGGGTGTATCGCCCGGCATCTGTGCCACGACGGCCAGCGTCGGACGGACCGGCACATCGGACAAGGCCGTGGCGAGCATCCGTGGTGGCGCCGATAGCCTGGTTGCGGGATCGGCCGGATCATCGCCGCATAAGACATCTGCCAGCATCGCGACGCCCGCCACGCTGGTCGCAAAGACCCCGACCGTGTCGAGCGCGGGTGATTGCGGCAAGATACCCGTGCGCGGGATCAGGCCAAAGCTGGGCTTGAACCCCACCACCCCGCAATAGGACGCAGGCCGGATCACCGACCCGCCTGTCTGGGTTCCTATTGCCAGCGGCACCATCCCCGCACCGACCGCTGCGGCCGATCCTTGCGATGATCCGCCGGGCGTATGGTCGGGATTGACCGGATTACGGGTCTTGCCGGGGGCGATATAGGCCAGCTCGGTCGTGACCGTCTTGCCCATCACATAGGCGCCTGCGGCCTTGAGCTTGCGCACGATCACGGCGTCTTCGGTAGGCACGCGGCCCTTGTCGATGACGGTGCCGTTTTCGGTCGGGATGCCGTGGGTGTCGATGATATCTTTCACCGCGATGGGCATACCGTGCAGCGGGCCAACGGGATGGCCCGTCTTGCGCAGCGTGTCCAGCCGCCCGGCCTGCGCCATCACATGCTGTTCATCCAGCCAGGCCCAGGCCTGCACATCCGTTTCGCGCCGTTTGACCTGGTCGATACAGCCTGTTGCCAGATCGACCGCCCGCAGCGCGCCAGAGGCGAGCCTGTCGCGCATGTCCAGTGGATCAAGCGCGATCACGCCCTCGCTGCGCGAAGCTTTAGCGTGTGCCATAGATCGCATCCGGCAAAGAGAACACCAGCCCAGGGAATTCATACATCAAGAACATGCAGATAAAGACCATCCCCAGATACGGCATCACACCCTTGAAGATATGCGACAGCTGCACCGCAGGTGGCGCGATCCCCTTGAGGTAATAGGCCGACATGGCCATTGGCGGGGTCAGGAACGAGGTTTGCAGGTTCAGCGCCACAAGGATGCCGAAGAACAGCGGATCAACCCCGAACAGCGGCAAAAGCGGCAAGAAGATCGGCACGAAGATGATGATGATCTCGGACCATTCCAGCGGCCAGCCCAGCAGGAAGATGATCAGCTGCGCCAGGATCAGGAACTGGAACGGTGTCAGCTCGAAGCCCATCACGAATTCCGAGATCAGGTGCTCGCCACCCAGATAAGAGAAGACCGAAGAAAACGTATAGGACCCGACGAACAACCAGCAGACCATCGCGGTGGTGCGCACGGTCAGATAGACGCTTTCGCGCAGTTTCTCATAGCTCATCGCGCGATAGGCCGTGGCCAGCACCATGCCGCCCAAGGCGCCGATGGATGCCGCCTCGGTCGGGGTGGCCAGACCGAACAGGATCGACCCCAGAACCGCAAGGATCAGGAAGGCGAGCGGGAAAATCGAAGTCAGCAGCATCCACGCCAGCTGGGCAAAGGGCACGTCGGGCACTTCTTCCTTGGTTGGCTTGGGGGCGACGCTGGGCTGCAGGATCGACCGGCCGATGATATAGGTCAGGTATAGCCCGACCAGCACCAGGCTAGGGTAAAGCGCGGCCGCATAAAGCCGGACAATCGACACGCCCGAGGCGGCGGCATAGACGATCAACATGATCGATGGCGGAATAAGAATGCCCAGCGTGCCGCCCGCGCAGATGATGCCGGATGCAAAGCTGGTGTCATAGCGCGCCTTCAACATCGCGGGCAGCGCCAGCAGACCCATCAGCGTGACAACCGCACCCACGATGCCCGTCGATGTCGCGAACAAGGCGCAGGTGACAAGGGCTGCAACGCCCATCGATCCCGGCATCCCCTTGGCTGCGATGTTCAAGGTCGTGAACAAGCGGTCCACGATATTGGCGCGTTCAACCACATAGCCCATGAAGAGGAACAAAGGCACGGCGGTCAGCACTTCGTTCGACATCACCGTATAGGTCTGGTTCACGAAGAGATCGAAGATCCTGTTATTGTAAAACCCCTCTATCCAGGTGGTGAAAGAGGTCCAGCCATCCGCGTCCTCGGTCAGGCGGTTATAGGCCCGCCACATCCGGCTGGGATCGTAATAGGCATAATAGCCAAACCCGATCCCCATCGCCATCAATGTGAATGCGATTGGGAAACCTAGAAAGACGAGAATAATGAAGATGCCAAGCATCATCAGGGCAACTTGCGGATCAGTCACGTGCTATACTCCGTAAAAATGGGGACCGGGCGCGTTGCGCGATGTCACTGGCCTTGCGCCGCTTTGTCAGCGGCTTGTTTGATCAAGAGGTCTTCTGTCTCCATGACGTCCTCGGCGGCGCGGCGCCAATAGCCTTCGCGGATGGCCAGGATGCAACGGAACACCTGCGCCAGCCCTTGGAACAGAAGCAGGATACCTGCAATGACGATGATTGTCTTGAATTGGTAGATCGGCACGCCCGCAGGGCTGTTGATGCTGACCTCGGCATAGCTCCATGATCTTGCGGCATATTTCCAGCCTGCAAAGATCAGCGCCAGAACGCCGGGGAAAAAGAACAGGATATAAAGGACAAGATCGACCTTGGCCTGTGTCTGCACTTTCCAAAGCCGATAGATGAAATCGCCGCGCACATGCCCGCCACGGGACAGGGTATAGGCCCCGCCCATCATGAACAGCGTGCCATACATGATGAAAGACACATCAAGCGCCCATGGCGTCGGCTTGTTCAGAAAATAGCGCATGAAGACTTCGTAGCTCATGCCGAAGGTCATCATGATGATAAGCCAGGCAAAGCCCTTGCCGAAGTATCCCGACAGCTTGTCTGCGAATTCGATATAGCGGATCATGAGTGTTCCCCTTCATGTCGTGACAAACCGGGGGCGCAGCGCGCCCCCGGTTCTAACTTGGTTGCGATCCGTCGGATCAGATGGCGAGCTTGCCGGGGAAGTAATGCTCGTAGGCAAGCGCCAGGTCGGGCGCGTTCATCAGCTCGTAATAGGCGACCTTGTCGACCCAGGCACGCTGGCTGTCCAAGACCTTCTTCGAGAACTCATCCTGTTCCAGCTCTACGATCAAACCGTCCCAGGCCTCAAGCTGTGCCTGCAGAATGTCTGTCGAGGTCCGGTGAACCGTCACACCCAATTCGTCACGGATGCGCAGCAGGTCGTTGGAATACTGGTCCATCGCCAATGCTGTGTTCGCGGTCGATGCAGCCTCTACGCCGTAACGCAGGATCGCCTGAAGATCAGCGTCCAGGTCGTTAAAGAAGTCCTGGTTGACGATGAATTCAAAGCTTTCGGACGCCTGGTGATAGGACGACAGATAGTAGTTCTTGGCCACGTCAGGCGCGCCGAAACGCAAGTCGGACGACGGGTTGTTGAACTCGAACGCATCGATGACGCCACGTTCCATGGCTGGAACGATCTCGCCGCCGGGCAGCTGTGCGACGGACATGCCCATCGACTGCAGCAGGTCAGCCGCCAGACCAACGGTCCGGTATTTGAAGCCCTGCAGATCAGCAGCGGTGTTCACTTCCTGCTTGAACCAGCCGAATGGCTGCGCTGGCATCGGGAAGCCCATGAAGCCGATCACGTTCAGACCAAGGATGTCCTGTGTCAGTTCGCGGTAAAGCTCGTCGCCGCCGCCCTGGTAGAACCAGCCCAGCATCGTGTTAGCGGAACCGCCGAAGACAGGACCGGTGCCAAAGAACGACGCGGCTTTGGATTTGCCATACCAATAGACGGGCACGGTATGCGCCATGTCGATGATGCCATCATTGACCGCATCCATCACCTGGAACGCGCCGACAACGGCACCGGCTGGCAGCAGATCGATCGACAGACGTCCACCGGACATCGCCTCGACGCGATCAATATATTGCTGCGCAAAATCCATCCAGATGTCCGATGCGGGCCAGGATGTCTGCATCCGGACCACCAGCGGCGCCTGTGCCAGAACGGCCGGCGCGCTGAGCGCGGCACCCGCGGCAACGGTTCCTCCCAAAGCGCCTTTACTCAAGAATGACCGGCGCGACAGCGCACTCGTGGTCTTCGGAGCTGTTTTTTCTGTCATTGTATCCTCCCAGATATGTTTCGCTGCCTAAAGACATCGAGGCGGTCAGGATTACTCACCAATTTTGCAAAAGCAAGGGTTCAAGAGTCTTTAAGGGCTGCGTTTGCGCTAACACGCTGGAAAAATATTATTTTACACAATTCTAGGATGTTTGACGCATGCCGATCACACCAGACGGTCAAGCGGCGCTGTCCCGGCAAAGAATGAATCAAGATTATCAAGTGCGCGGAATCCCATCGCATCGCGTGTTTCGAATGTCGCAGATCCGATATGGGGCAGCATGAACACATTATTCAGCTGGGCCAATGCGGGGTTGCCGCCCGGTTCGCTGCGGAACACATCAAGGCCAGCCGCGAACAAGCGCCCGCTTTGCAGTGCCGCGATCAGGGCGTCCTCATCCACCAGCGCACCGCGCGCGGTATTCACCAGAATCGCCCGTTCCGGCAGCAGCGCCAGCGTGCGGGCGTTGATCAGGCCGGTGGTGTTGGGGCTGGCCGGGCAATGCAGCGACAAGACATCCGATACCGCCAGCAGGCTGTCGACCGTGTCGTGAAACACTGCGCCTTTTTCCTTGTCGGGGCTCAGGCGGCTGCGGTTGTGGTAATGGATTTCCATTCCGAAACCCCGCGCCCGGTCTGCGGTGATCTGGCCGACACGGCCCATGCCCAGCACGCCGAAACGGCGGCCGGTGACCTGCCTGCCTACCATGAAAGAGGGCGACCAGAAATTCCAGCGCCCTTCGCGGACCATGCGGTCGCCTTCGGACCCGCGCCGCGCGGCCCCCAACATGCAGAGCATGGCGATTTCTGCGGTGGCATCGGACAAGACATCGGGCGTGTTGGTCACGACAATCCCGCGCGCCTTGGCGGCGGGCAGATCGACGTGATCGACGCCGACGGAATGATTGGCGATGATCCGCAGCCGGTCGGGCAGGGCGGCGATGACATCCGCGCTGAAATGTTCCGAATGGCAGGGCAGGACGGCATCGACAGTCTGGCAGGCGGCGATCAGCGCTTCGCGCGTGAAAACATGATCGTCCGCGTTCAGGATCACATCATAAGTGTCGCGCGCACGCTCTAGCACGGCATCAGCCAGCTTGCGGGGGATCAGCAGGGTGGGTTTGGAGGTCATCATATCGTCTTTCCTAAGGTTGTCCCATAGTGATCGGAACCGGGCAGGAAAAGAAACCCCGCAAACGAAAAGGCCGGGCGAAAGCCCGGCCTTGCGCGATCACAAAGATCCCCGGATCAGCGTTCGCCGGTCCATTCGGGCATGCTTTCAAGCTGTTCCTCGGTCAGATTGACCCAGACATTGTAAGACGATGTCAGCCCGCCTTCGTCGCGGCTGATCTGAAGATCATCGAATGCAAGTGCCACTGTTCTTGCGCCGATCCCCAGAAAACCACCCACGTCAATGATCACGCTGCCGACCTCGCCCTGGGCTGTCAGGACGATATCTTCGATATCGCCGATATCTTCGTTGTTCATATCATGCACATCCGCACCGATCAGGTCTTCAGCCGTCAGCGCTGCGCGATCCGCCTCGGTCAGGTAATCAGGCTCGTCCATGGACATGGTGCTGGTGGCCGGGGCGGTGGTGGTCGTTTCTTGCGCGACCAGCGGTGCCTGCGCGCCTTCTTGAACCAGGTTATTCGCGCCTGTTGCAGGCGCTGTGTCTTGCGCGCTGGTTGGTGCCATCGGCACCCGCGCGTCGTCTGCCGCAGTCCCGGTGGTGTCGCGCATTCCGGCATCATCGGTCACGACCGTGTTGCGACCGGTGGTCTGGAAGGACTGACCCTGCTGGGTCATGCTGTCACGGTCCATTTCGGGCCGGCGTTCCAGTTCGGAGGGCGCGCCATTATAGACGACAAAGAACGCCGCCTCGTCGCTGGTGTCATTGATCAGCGTCAGCTCGTCCAGCGTCAGGCTGATTTCGCGTGCGCCGATCCCCAGAAAGCCGCCGATATCCAGCACCACGGCTGCGATCTCGCCATTGGCGTCAAACAGCACGTCATTGACGGACCCGATGTTTTCCCAATCATCAGCCGGGCCATCCAAACCAGCGGTTCCATCGGCGCTCATCGTGCCGTCAGCTGCGGTGCCGTCGCCGGTGATCACGGCATCGCCGGTGCCAGCGCCATCGACATTGCTGGCATAGACCGTCCGGCCGATCATCTCATCGGCGCTGAGTTGCATGCCGTTCATGTTGAACATGCCACCCATCGTGTCGTTCTGCGACATCATCGTGTCATCGGTGGCTTGTGTCGTCGTGGTCTGCGCAAAGGCAGGAACTGCCGTCAGCGCGACAAGCGCGGTCGTTGCGAGAATACGTTTCATTATCGGTCTCCTTGGTCATCTCGTCGACACCACAAGGTCATGGCGTCTTGTGACCCTCCAACCGGGAACGGTCGTGAATGTTTCCGCGCCGCGCATAAAAAACGCCCCAAGATCGGCGGAACTTTGTCAGCCATGGCGCGTTCGCGGGTGCCGCGCGCCCAAGATAGGCGCCTCAGGCTATGCAACCCAAGATATGCGCGGGGCTGCGGAACTCTTGCAGGCCCCTGACGTTGGCGATCTGCTTGCACGCAGTCACCGTACTGGGCCGACCTACCCACCACCTGGTCAGGCAATGCCGATAAAAAGACCAGGTGAAACAACGCGCCCTTGCGGCGGAAATTGAGTGGCACAGATGAAGCAGATGACGCGCGCCCCCAAAGACGATCCTGCGGGATCGGATCACGACGGCCTGGATAACAACGTGGACGAGCTGACAGTGCTGATCACGGCGCAAGAGGCCTATCCCGCGCTTGAACAGGCGGTGCTGGATGCGCGCCATGACATTTCTGGCTGTTTCCGGGTCTTTGATCTGACCACGCGATTGCGCTCGCCCGCCGCGCGCCAGATCGGTGACACCTGGTTTGACCTGCTGCTGGATGCGCTGAACCGCGGGGTGGCCATCCGCTTGGTGGTGTCCGATTTTGATCCGGTCGCAGCGATGGAACTGCACCGGCTGGCATGGCGGACACAGCGCCAGATCGCCGCCCTGCGCGATGTCGCGCCGCCCGATGCGCAATTGTCCTTTCGCATCGCCTTGCATGATGCGCGCTGCGGGCTCTGCGCGCGGCTGGCCTTTTATCCGATGGTGCGCAAAAAGATGCGCGAGATCGTCGCGATCTGGTCTGGCATGACGGTGGCGCAACGCCTGCGGCTGTGTATGGAAGTGCCCCGGCTGCACAGGCAAGGCCGCGTGGATGTGGATGACCAGTTGTGGTTTCCGCAGCAGCTTGCGCAGCTTCATCCTGCGACCCATCACCAGAAACTGGCCGTCTTCGACGATGAAAAGGTCTATATCGGCGGTCTGGACCTGAACGACAGGCGCTATGATACGCATGATCATGCCCGCGCGCCCGACCAGACATGGCATGATGTGCAGCTGATCGCGCGGGGGCCTGTCGTTGCGGCGGCCAAGGCGCATCTTGAAACCTTCCTTGACGTTGTGGCCCGCAAGGCCCGGCCATTGCCCCCGGTTGCGGGCTTTGTGCGCACGCTTTCGCGGCGACGACAGACTGCGCCGTTCCGCCTGTCGCCGCAGAATGTGGTTGACGAAATAGAGCGCGTGCATCTGCAGGCCATCGGGCAGGCCCGGCACCTGATCTATCTGGAAACGCAATTCCTGCGGCATCTGCCCATCGCGCGCGCGCTGGCGCGGCGCGCGCGGCAGGTGCCGGATCTGCGGTTGATCGTGGTGCTGCCCGCCGCCCCCGAGGATGTCGCCTTTTCGGACAAACCGGGGCTGGATAGTCGGTTCGGCGAACATCAGCAGCTGCGCGCCATCAGCTGCCTGCGCAAGGCTTTCGGCGCGGACAGGCTTGTATTCGCCTCGCCGGTGCAGCCGCGCAAAAGCACCAGTGACGACCGCGATGCGCTGGATGACGCGCCGCTGATCTATGTCCATTCCAAAGTGTCGATCTTCGACGATGTGGCGGCGGTGGTGTCATCGGCCAATCTGAACGGGCGCAGCATGCGCTGGGACACCGAGGCGGGCTTGCATCTGACCCGTAAGGACCATGTGGCCGAGCTGCGCCAGCGCGTCATGGGTGTCTGGCTGCCGCAGGATGCGGGGCCGGAATTCATGGATATCACGACCGGATTTGACCATTGGAAACGGCTGGTCGGCACCAATAGCGCCTTGCCGCCGCAGCATCGGCGCGGATTTCTGGTGGAATACGATTCCGCCGCCGCGCGCGCGATAGCGACCGCGGTGCCGGGCCTGCCGCCCGAAATCGTCTAGCCCAGATCACAGCAGCGGCCGGCGCAGGGGCGGGTCGTCGTGGTCAAGCTCTGCGACCTGGCACAAGGCTTTGTAATCGTGGATCTGCAACCTGCCGCCGCGCCATGTTGCCAGTTTGCGGTCGCGCAGCTTTTTGAGCATCTTGTTGATATGCACGACGGACATGCCCAAAGCATCCGCCATATCCTGCTGCTTATAGGGCAAGGGCATCTGGCGGTCCTGCCCCAGTTTGACGGCCTCGGCGCGGTCGTAAAGCCGCACCAGCGCGCGCGCGACCCGCGTGATCCCGCTCATCCGGCCCAGCACGGCCAGACGTTCGCCCAGAAAATCCTCTTCGACGGCGGCAAGCCATGTCAGGTCAAAGGCGCGTCCGGGCTGATCGCGGAACAATTCCCACAGCCGTTTGCGGTCAAAGACACAAAGGATCATGTCAGAGGTCGCCTCGACGGAATGCTGCATTTCTGTCATCACACCCGCCTGCAATCCGACAAAATCGCCCGGCAGGACAAAGTTGATCACCTGCCGGTCGCCCGACAGCAGCGTTTTATAGCGCAGCCCCAGACCTTCTAGCGCGGTATAAAGCTGGGGGCTGTTGGACCCTTCCATCATCAAGGTCGTCCCCGCCGTGACCCGCAATTCGCCGGATTTGAAATCCTGCATGAACGCGATTTCGGCATCGCTCAGCTGATCGAAGATCGGTTGTTTGCGTAATGGGCAGTGACGGCAGCTCGTGACCATAGAGATATTCCACCTGAACCTGTCACAGTTTAATGCGTGACGTTGAAAACACGCTAGGCAAGAGCAAGCAGCAATTTGTGAACTCACCCGAAAGATGCCTATGCCATATGACGATCCGACGCGGCACAAACCGCCTACCTATATTGTCATGGAGAGCAATCTTCTGATCGCAGAGGATATCTGCGGCGCGCTGCATGCGGCTGGTGGGCCGTGCAAGGTGGTCAGGGTCGCGTCGTTGGCAGAGCTTGAAACAATCATGACGCCGGGTGATCCGGTGGCGGCGGTTTTTCTGGAAATGCGGTTTGATGATGTGCTGGCCGCGCCGCTCTATCCGGCGCTGATGCTGACCGGGGCCAAGATCGTGCTGACCATCGGCGAAGATGATGACATCGCCGTGCCGCGTCAGGGCTGGGCGATCCTGGCACGCCCTTTCACCGAAGAGATGATCCATAGCGCCCTGCGCTCGGCCGTGCGCGAGACCTAGCGGCGTGGTCGGCGGGCGGCGCGCCGTCCGGCCTGAATGCCCAATGCAAAACCCTCGGCCATGCGCAAGAAAGGCTCGGTGCTTTGGGCCGGTGGGGGCGGCGGTGGCGGCGCGGCGGTGGCGGGCCGTGGCGGGGCCTTGCGGTTGTTGCGGGCGGCGGCCAGCATGAAACCGCTGCCCAGCACCAGATAAAGAACGCCCAGCACCGTCCATGCGGTCAGCACAGTCTGATGCGCCGCAAGCAGCACCCATAACGCAACCGTCATGAATGCAAGGCCGGTTGCGCAAAACACGATCCCTGCGGCAGACAAGGCCGCCGCGCGCGCGGCCAGGCGCGCCCGGTGACGAAAATCCGCGACCAATCCGGACATCGGTCACTTCCGCCCTGTCAGAAAGCCCAACAGGAAACCGACCCCGACCGCCATGCCCACGGCCGCCGCTGGCTGCTGGCGCACCGCGTCCACGGCCTGCTGGCCCATTTCCTCGCTGCTTGCGCGCAGGTCGGCGGCTTTCTGGCGGGCGGATGCCACGGCGGCATCCTTGGTCGATGTGCCGATGTCGCCGATGGATTTGGAAATTGCGCTGATATCCTGACGCAGGACCGCGATCTGTTCGGACAGCTGGTCTAGATGATCCTGCGTGTCCTCGGGGATAGTATTGGCTGCTTTTGTCTGTGCCATGTCAAATCCTTTCACTGTGTATCCGCAAAGCCAACGCCCCGCCGGCGGCGAAGTTCCGTCACCGGCCAAATTCGCCCCGATCCAATGGCCGGACAGGGGCGCATCGGCCCCGCCGGTGATCTGTCAGGCGCGCAGCGTTTCGGTGCTGGCAAAGAACATCGCCTGGCTGACGGCGGATTGCACCTGTTCTTCGGTATAGGGTTTGGTGATCAAAAAGGCGGGTTCCGGGCGGTCGCCGGTCAGCAGCCTTTCGGGGAAGGCCGTGATGAAGACGATCGGCAGCTCGCCCATTTCCTTGAGGATATGGTTCACCGCATCAATGCCCGAGGATTTATCGGCCAGTTGAATATCGGCCAGAATCAGATCGGGCGGGTCGCGGCGTGCCAGCTGGATCGCCTCGTCGCGGGTGCGCGCGACATTGGTCACAGCATGGCCCATTTCCTCGACGATAGCGCGGATATCCATCGCGATGATCGCTTCATCCTCGATGATCATGATCCGGCCATGGATCGCGCTGGTCATCTCGGTCCGTGCGATAGTCAAAAGCGACTGCGCCTCATCCGCAGAGGTGCCGATGATGCTGGCGATATCGGTGGTCGTGAAACCCTCGATACTGTGCAGCAACAGCACTTCGCGGGTGTTTTCGGTCAGATGCGACAGGCGCCATTGCGCGCGCGCCTCGGGGGTGGAGGGATCGGATGCGTCATCGACGGGCGAGCCGGACGAGACCCAGATCTGGTGAAAAGCGCGAAACAGGGCCGTCTTGGGGGCAAGGGCGCGATCAAAGACCGTGGCATCCGTCAACATCGCTTCGAGCGTGGCGGCCGCGTAATTATCGCCTGATTGCTGGCTGCCCGTCAGCGCACGGGCATAGCGGCGCAGGAAAGGCAAATGATGTCCGATCTCTGTCGCGAGATCAGGCAAGTTCTGTGTGTCCGTCATAGATGTCCCCAGCAGTGGAAAAATGTTGCTCTTGTGTGGAACCCAACGCCGTCGGACGTGTTATGTTCCGTGGGGGCGCGCAAATTTGTTCCTTTCTCAGGGTGGCAGAAAATAAGTGATATGGCAAATAAACGCAGGACAAACGAATTGAACCAGCAGATCGATGACAACCTCCGCAAAGTCTATGCGGATGCCGCCAACGAGCCGGTTCCCGAACGCTTTACCAAGCTGTTGGAGCAATTGCGCGCGCGTGCAGCCGAGCGGCCCCCAGAGCCTCCCGAGGAGAAATCGTGACGGATAAGGTGGACGGACAAAGCGATCCCAAGGACGAGCTGATCACGCATTTGCCCGCCATGCGCGCCTTTGCGATCAGCCTGACCCGCAATGCTGCTGCGGCGGATGATCTTGTGCAGGATGCGGTGGTCAAGGCCTGGGGCAATTTCGACAAGTTCCAGCCCGGCACCAACCTGCGCGCCTGGTTGTTCACCATTCTGCGCAACACCTATTATTCGCTTTACCGCAAGCGCCGCCGCGAAGTCGAAGACCCCGATGGTGTGATGGCTGGCAAATTGTCGGAAAAGCCCGCGCATGACGGGCATCTGGCGATGGCCGATTTCCGCGTCGCTTTTGCCAAGCTGACGGATGAACAGCGCGAGGTTCTGATCCTGATCGGGGCCGAGGGGTTTTCATATGAAGAAGCCGCCGTCATGTGCCGCTGCGCCGTCGGCACGGTGAAAAGCCGCACCAACCGCGCGCGCAAGCGCTTGGCAGAGCTGATGCAACTCGATTCCGATGACGCGCTGGAAATGACGGATGCCGCAACCTTGGCCGTCGTGATGGGAAAGCGCTCTGCATGACCGAACGGGCTGGCGTGCTGGACAGCTTTTTGCGGCCAAAGCTGGCGTTGCGCCTTGGCTTCGCGCTGAGCCTGGCAATCTTGCCGCTGGGGCTGATCTCGGTATTCCAGACCTATGAATTGCTGGAAGAACGCCAGGTGCTGTCTGAAACCGCGCTGCTGGCGCAGACCCAACAGGTGTTCTCGGAAAGTCGGGACATGATCCAGGCCGCGCTAGGTGTCGGGCGCACCTTGTCGGATATCATCAATGATGACGCGGTGTCTTATGACAATTGCGGCGCCCTGATGCGCGGCTTGGTGGAGCGCGAGCCTGCCTATGTCTTTGCCGGTTTTGTCGATCCCGCGCTAAATGTCACCTGTGCCTCCGATGGCGTGCCGCCTGCCGAACGATCGGTCACATCGCTGGGCACCGAACTGGCCAGCCGCGAAATCGAAGTGGTGATGCATTCGCTTGAATTTGCCGCCGGGATTGCGACGGTCAGCGTGCTTGTTCCGGTGTTTGACGGGGATGATTACCGCGGGGTGATCTGGATCGCGATCCACATGAACCTGCTGATCGAAAAGCTGGCCGAAGCCGCGCCTGATGTGAACCTTGTGCTCTTCGAGGCGGATGGCGGGATTATCGCGACCGCGCATTACACCGATATGCGCCGCGCGGTGCTGCCCGAAAACGAAAGGCTCGACCTTTTGGCGGCACGCGGGCGGCATACATTCCGCGATACCAACAGATTCGGCATTACCCGCGATTTTGCCGTTGTGCCGCTGGTGCCGGGCAAGGTCTTTGCGCTGGGCAGTTGGGAGCCGCGGCAAAGCGGGCTGGTCCGGCTGCGCCATGAACAAATGTTCGCCTTGTATTTTCCGCTGTTGATCTGGGCGATCACCATCGCCGTTGCCTATATCTGGGTGCATTATCTTGTGATCCGGCATGTGCGCCGGTTGCGATCATGGATGCGGCTTTACGCTGCGGGACGTGGCGATCTGGAAGGCGCGCAGCTGGACAATGCGCCCGACGAGCTGGAGGTTGTCGCCGAAAGCTTCCGCGCGATGACGCGGCGTCTGTCCGAACAAGAACGCGAGCGCGAGGCCGATCTGCGCGAAAAGACCGTCCTGCTGCGCGAGGTGCATCACAGGGTCAAGAATAACCTGCAACTGATCTCTAGCATGCTGAACATGCAGATCCGCGCCACCAAAAGCGCCGAGGCCAAGCATCTGCTGCGCCGCGTGCAGGACCGCGTCATGGCGCTGTCGGCGATCCACCGCTATCTTTACATGGCGCGCAACCTGTCGCTGGTGCGCGCCGATACGCTGCTGGACGGGATCATCCAGCAATTGGTGATGGTTGGCACGCTGGACGAAACCGGTCGCAAGATTGAGGTGACCACTGAATTCGACGCCGTCGAGATCAGCCCCGATCAATCGGTGCCTTTGTCGCTGCTGGCGACCGAGGCGGCGATCAACGCGGTCAAACATTGTGGCATGACAACGGGTATCGATGCCTGGATCAATATCGCGCTCAAGGATCTGGGGGACGGCAATTACGGCCTGAGCGTCGTCAACTCCTATGTCGCCCTGACCCAACAGGATATGGCGGCCCATGGTCCTGATTACGGGTCTGGCCTTGGCGCGAAACTGATCGAATCCTTTGTGGCCCAGCTGAATGGCACGCTTGAAATCAACCAGCATGCCGACCGCTATGAATTGCATGTCGTGTTTCCGGTCAATTGGCACAGCGCCCCGGATGCGGCCTGAAACTTATTCGTCCTTGGCGGGAACCGAAGCCGCAATCGGCGGTTGTTGGCCTACACAACTGTCACATACTGGAGAACGTCATGAATAAATCGCGCGTCACATTTCTTGCCCTGCTGGCCGCTGGTGCCCTGGCCGCTTGCGAAACCGTCGAAGGTGCCGGCCGCGACATCCAGACTGCTGGCCAATCGGTCACAGAAACCTCGCAAGAGGCGCAGCGCTAGCATTTTTGGCGCCCCGCCTGCGGCTATCGTGCGGGCGGGGTGGCTTTCGCGCTGATGCGCCCGGCATCATTGCCGCATTCGATTGTCATTTGGGCGTTGCCTGCCGCTTTGCAGGCGGCAATATTCACATTGTCCGATAAATAAGGAGCATGTGTTGCGATCTCTGACATGCTTGGCCACCTGCCGCAGGCTGGTTGCCCTGACCGCCGCCACGACATTGGCGGCGATTGTTGCGACATCAGGGCTGGCCCAATCGGCAGAGACGCCCGCCAAGATCATGCACCGCTGCGACAGCCCCGGCCTGAGGCCCTGCGATATCATCCTGCCAGATCACGATATCGCCCTGACCCTGTTGCCCGGATACGGGCTGACCGCACCTGTGGCCAATCGCACGCCGCTTGGTCGCTCGCGTTTCGACATCGCGCGGATCGCGGATGGACAGGTCGTCGTCAGGGTCAATGCGCCCCGCGCACAGGCGGGTCATTGCCAGGACGGGCTGGCCGGTGACCGGATCTGCATGACCGAGGCCATGGTGGATACCGATCATGTCGCGGTGGCCTTTGTGCTGGCGTCCTTGGGGTCGGCTGCCATGGCGGTCGAGATGGGCACGACCCCCGAAGATCCCGCAAATCTTGCGCCGGGGATGCTCCAAGGCGTCTGGTTTGCCCAGCTGGACAGGCCGGGCGCGCCAGATCACGCCGCGCCATTCATCATGATGGAATTGTTTCAGGATGCAGGCGCGCCGGATCTGTTCGGCTATTTCGTCAGCGCCGCCGATATCGGCCCTTTGCGCGGGATGACCGGTGACGTTACCGGCTGGCGACAGCAAGATCGCCTGCGCCTGACGCTGGCCGCGACGGATGGCACGCCGCTGTTGCGGTTCAGCGGGACGGCGCGTGGCGATCTGGATTACGCAGGCGACATGGTGGCGGTTGCCGGCGGCAGCGTCTCTGCCCGGCTGTTGCGCATCGCCGGACCGGGCGAGCCTTGGTCCGGCCCTGCCTGGATGACCGGCCATGGCAATGGCGCTGCCGCCACAACAGTCCCGATGATGCCCGCGCCAGCGGATGATGATCCGGCCAGTGACGACCGCGCCATGGCCGATCTTATGGACATGCTGATCGGCAGTATCACCGGCGGGGTGGCAGGTGATGCCCCGGTGACATCCGCAGTCTCGGCGCGTTTGCGGCATCTTCGCGCAATCCCCGTCGATTTACAGGGCCTGCCTGCCGAGGCGCTGATCGCGCTGATCTTGCCATTCGCACCTGCCGGGCGGGCCGCGCCATGATCGCGCGGATGCCCCGGCTCGCCCTGCTGGCGGCGGCGCTGTTGCTGGCGATGCCCGTTTTGCCGCGCGCCGAAACAACCGTGGCGATCTGCCGGATGGGGGGCTGCGATTGCGCCCTCAGCCCGCTGTCGCAAGACGAAATCGCGCTGATCATCGGCCTGCCAGAGGATCTGGCGGGGGCGACGCTGGTCTATGAACCCGATCTTGGGGCGCTTTCCTGGGTCGATGCGCCGCGCGCCGATATCCAGGCCAGTTTCGGCGGCAGTGGTGATTGCCCGGTTGATCCGGTTCCGTCGCCCCCGACGCTGACGCCGCGCGATGGCACCTGGCGCTGGCAGACCTTGGCCGAGACCACAGCAGGCTGTCCCGCCGCATTGGGCGGCATGCTGGCCGCGTCGCGTGTTGCATTCACGGCTGTGTCCATTGCCTGGGACGGCGCATTCCATCCTGACCGTCTTGCCGCCCTGCTGCCGCAGCCGGATATACCGGGCCTGCCGCCCTATCTGTGGCGCGAGGTCGGGTCGGGGCGATGGCTGTCCGATAATGTGCAAAGCGCGGAATGCAGCGACGGGGCCTGCGCGGAAATCGCCCTGCAGCTAAGCATGACACTGGTGTCCCCGGATCGGATCAAGGGCCTGTTGTCGCTGCGCAGCGCTGTCGATGCACCGCAGGCGGCGATCCGCGCGGGGTTCGGGCTGGCCGAATGCCGGGTGCGGGTGCGCTATGACATCATCCGGACCGGGCCTTAGACCCCGCCTTGCGCGGCAGGCGTCTGGCCGGAGAGATGGTTTCAAACCAGAAACCGCCCGTCAAACACCCACATGTCGCCGATTTCGCCCATTTTTGCGGCATAAGGTCATGAGTTTGCGGATCATGCCATCGTGGCCGATTGTCCTGCGCCATCCGCCCGGTGATCCTGAGCCCGAGTAAGGCGGCTAGGGTTCCGGCATGGCAACATGCGCTTGGACCAAGAGCAGCACCTGAGGGGCAGACAGATCCTTCAGGCACACGGCGGGATAAAAGCCCGGGAGACCTCGCACAGCCAAGGGATTGGCGCGGGTGTCGCGCGACCAATCCATTCATAGCAAAGGGATTGTCATGACGTCATCATTCACCACCAGAACGCTGTCCGCCTTCGCGGTTATCGGTGCCAGCTTTTTGGGCGCGCCCGCCACCGCACAGGAAAAGACCGAATTCAACGTCGCTTGGTCGATCTATGTCGGCTGGATGCCTTGGGGCTATGCCGCAGATACCGGCATCGTCGACCGCTGGGCCGATAAATACGGCATCACGATCAATGTGACCCAGTTCAACGATTATGTGGAATCGATCAACCAATATACCGCCGGTGCCTATGATGCGGTGACTGTCACCAATATGGATGCCCTGTCGATCCCTGCGGCGGGCGGCGTCGATACGACCGCTGTGATCGTCGGGGACTTTTCAGCGGGCAATGATGCTGTCTTCCTCAAGGGTGGCGACAGCATTGCCGATATCGCGGGGCGGCCTGTCAATCTGGTGGAATTCTCGGTCTCGCATTACCTGCTGGCGCGGGCACTTGATTCCGTGGGCCTGTCGGAACGCGATGTCAGCGTGATCAACACCGCCGATCCCGATATGGTCGGTGCATTCCAGACCGCAAATGTGACCGCGATGGTGACGTGGAACCCGATGGTCGCCGAAATCGCGGCCCTGCCCGATGCGGTCAAGGTCTTTGACAGCGCCATGATCCCCGGTGAAATCATCGACCTGATGGTCGCTAATACCCAAGTGCTGGAGGCGAACCCCGATTTCGGCAAGGCATTGGCGGGTATCTGGTATGAAACCGTCACCCTGATGACCGCCGACACAGCCGCAGGGGCCGAAGCCCGCGCCGCAATGGGCGCGGCATCGGGCACCGATCAGGCCGGGTTCGAGGCGCAGATGGCCGCCACGCAATTGTTTGCCGATCCGGCTGCGGCGGTTGCCTTTACCGCATCGCCTGATCTGGCGGATACGATGAACCTTGTCCGTGCCTTCCTGTTCGACAAGGGGCTGCTGACGCCGACCGCAACATCCGATGATGCCGTGGGTATCGCCTTGCCGGATGGCGTGGTGCTGGGGGACGCGGATAACATCAAGTTCCGCTTTACGACCGATTACATGCAGATGGCCGCTGACGGCGCGCTGTAAACCGGTCCGCCGCGATGCGTCTGATCAATCAACATTTGTCGCCACCCGCGCTATTGGCGCTCAAGCTCGCGCCTTTCGCGCTGCTGATCATCGCCTATCTGGCAGGATCAGCGGCGCGGCTGGCCGATAATCCGGCGGACAAACTGCTGCCCGCCTTATCCAGCATGGCGACAGCGATTGATCTGATGGCCTTTACCCCTGACCGGCGCACGGGGGAGTATCTGCTTTGGGCCGATACGGCGGCGAGCCTGCAACGGCTGGGCGCGGGGCTGGGGATATCGACCGCGCTTGCGTTGGTGCTTGGCGTGGCCATTGGCATCTTTCCGGCGATCCGCGCGCTGCTGGGGCCATTTGTCAGCTTTGTCGCCATGGTGCCGCCCTTGGCCTTGCTGCCTGTGCTGTTCATCATGCTGGGGCTGGGCGAGATTTCGAAAATCGCGCTGATCGTGATCGGTGTCGCGCCTTTGATGATCCGCGATATGGCGCAGCGCGTGCTGGATTTGCCGCGCGAACAGATCGTCAAGGCCGAAACCCTGTCCGCCAACAGCTGGCTGGTGGTCTGGCGCGTGGTGCTGCCGCAGGTCTTGCCGCGTTTGATCGTCAGCCTGCGCTTGCAACTGGGGGCGGCGTTCCTGTTCCTGATCGCGGCAGAGGCGATTTCATCGGATTCTGGCCTTGGCTACCGCATCTTTCTGGTGCGGCGCTATCTGTCGATGGATATCATCTTTCCCTATGTCGCCTGGATCACCTTTCTGGCGGCAATGGCCGATGTCGGGCTGGACCGTCTGCGCCGCTGGCTGTTCCCGTGGTCGGAATTGGAAGGCGGCAAATGACCGCCCTGACCATCACCAACCTGTGGAAGGAATACGGCGACCAGATCGTGCTGGAAAATATCAGCATCGACATCGCGCCTCGGTCTTTTGTCGCCCTTGTCGGGGCCTCTGGCTGTGGCAAGACGACCTTGCTGCGGCTGCTGCTGGGGCAGGAACGGCCGACGCGCGGGACGATCTTGCTGGACGGCGCGCCCTTGCCGCTTGAACCGGGACCGGACAGGGGTGTCGTCTATCAACGCTATTCGGTCTTCCCGCATCTGAGCGTGCTGGGCAATGTGATGCTGGGGCCTGAAATGGCGGGATCACGTATCTGGGGGCGACTGACCGGCGCGCCGAAACGTGCCCTGCAAGAAAGCGCCCGCGCGATGATCGCCGATGTCGGGTTGGCGGGGGCCGAAGGCAAATACCCCGCCCAATTGTCAGGCGGGATGCAGCAACGGCTTGCGCTGGCGCAGGCGCTGATGATGCAGCCGCGCGTTTTGTTGCTGGATGAACCCTTTGGCGCGCTCGACCCTGGCATCCGCGCCGATATCCATGCGCTGATGCAGCGGCTGTGGCACGCGCTGCCGATGACGGTGGTGATGGTCACCCACGACCTGCGCGAGGCTTTCACCCTTGGCACGCGGATCATCGCACTCGAACGCAGCCGCACAAGGCCAGAGGAGATCGCCCGCTACGGCGCGCAAATCGGCAAGGACATCGCCATCTGGCCGCCGCGTGTGGCGGGGGGTGGCACGATTTACGACAACCCGGCGCTGCGGGACGACCCCGCGCTGGACGCACTGATCGCGGGACGACCCGACAGCATTGAAAGGCATTAGATGCATATCCACCGCACCCCCGACCAGATCGCGGCTGACCGCCAGCGCTACCTCGATTTTCAGCGCGCGGGGATGGAGGCCAAGACCTTGCCCCAACCCAGCCCGCGCCCCGCGCCGGAGGCGTCCAATGCCCGCCTGACGGAAACCGTGCCGGGGGGCTGGTACACCACGCTGCATCTGAAAGCGGGCGAGTTGTTGCGTCTTGTTCCGGGTGGCGCGTCTACTGTCTCGCTCGCCGCCTGGGCGCTGCCCGATACGACGGAACGGCTCTGCCTGCCCGACACCGTGAAACTGCAATGGACGACCGACCTGACCAAAGGCCGCGTCATCTTCTCGGACATGGGCCGCGTGATGCTGTCCTTGGTCGAGGATAGCA
Organism: Yoonia vestfoldensis; assembly: GCF_002158905.1. Lineage (NCBI taxonomy): Bacteria > Pseudomonadati > Pseudomonadota > Alphaproteobacteria > Rhodobacterales > Paracoccaceae > Yoonia > Yoonia vestfoldensis. The sequence continues at coordinate 2,993,643 of NZ_CP021431.1, read as the reverse complement.
GCGGCGCGCATGACGTGCTGACAGGCGGGTCCACCCCCGAAACCGTGGCCGATTACACCGGTGATGCGCGACGCAACACGCGCGACAACATGCTGCTGGCCGCGGCCAAGCTGGGGCTGGACCGGCGCGATATCCCTGCCGTGCTGAACTTGTTTGCCCCCGTCCGTGTGGATGCCGAAGGGCGGTTCACATGGCGACCCGCGATGCTGGCGGCGGGCGATTGGGTCGATCTGCGCGCGGAAATGGACCTGTGTCTTGCCTTGTCGAACTGCCGCCACCCGCTTGACCCAGATGCCAGCGAGGTGCCGCCCGATCTGTCGGTGATCTGCCTGCCCGCACGGCCCATCGCCGCTGACGATCTGTGCCGCACCGCGACCGCCGAGGCGCGGCGCGGTTTTGAAAACAACGCCCGCCTGCAAGGAGCGTTCTGATGGAAACGGTCCACGACATCCCCGCCCGCGCGCCATGGTCCGGCATCATCCGCAAAGGCCAGACCCTGCGGATCGAGGATACCTATGGCCAGCAGGCGATCGACACGCTGTTCTACAACGCGATTGACCATGCAGAACGCTATTCCAGCCAAGACACTTTGCGCGCCCAAGGGGCCGCCTATGTCACCACCGGCACGGCGATCATGTCCAATCTTGGCCGCGTGATGCTGCGCGTGACCGCCGATAGTGCGGGACGGCATGACACCTCTGCCGGATGCTGTTCGTGCGAAAGCAACACGGTGCGCTTTGGCCATGACACGCGGTTTCAGCATGCCTGCCGCGAGAATTTCATCGTCGAGCTGGCCCGCCATGGCATGACCAAGCGCGACATCGTCCCGAACCTCAATTTCTTCATGAACGTGCCGATCAGCCCCAATGGGGCGATGACGGTGGATGACGGGATTTCATCGCCGGGTGATCATCTGGAACTGGTGGCGGAAATGGATGTGCTTTGCGTGATTTCCAATTGTCCGCAGATCAACAACCCCTGCAACGGTTTCGACCCGACTCCCTGCCGCGTCATCATCCGGGGTTGAGCCATGTTTGACAAAGTTCTGGTCGCCAATCGCGGCGAAATTGCCGTGCGCGTCATTGCGACATTGCGGCGGATGGGGATCGCATCGGTCGCGGTCTGGTCGGACGCCGACCGTTTCGCGCGTCATGTGCGCATGGCGGATCAGGCGGTCAGGCTTGGGCCTGCGCCTGCCGCGCAAAGCTATCTGGATGTCGATGCCGTGATTGCGGCCTGCAAGGAGACCGGCGCACAGGCGGTGCATCCGGGCTATGGGTTCCTGTCCGAAAACGTCGGATTCGCCGAACGGCTGGCGGCCGAAGGGATCACCTTTATCGGCCCTGACCCTGCGCATCTGCGCGATTTCGGCGCGAAACACACTGCCCGCGATCTGGCGCGCAAAGCTGGCGTGCCGCTGTTGCCCGGCACCGATCTGTTGGCAGATGTCGATGCCGCCGTGCATGCTGCTGCTGATATCGGCTATCCTGTCATGCTCAAAAGCACCGCAGGGGGCGGCGGCATCGGGATGCAGCTTTGCGCGGATGAGGATGCCCTGCGCGATGCATTCGCCGCCGTGCAGCGCACGGCCACCGCCAGTTTCGGCGATGCGCGGGTGTTTCTGGAACGCTTCGTCGCACAGGCCCGCCATGTCGAGGTGCAGGTCTTTGGCGATGGCAAAGGCCGCGTTCTGGCCTTGGGTGAACGCGATTGTTCACTGCAACGCCGCAATCAAAAGGTGATCGAGGAAACGCCAGCGCCGGGGTTGTCCGACGCTGTGCGCAGCGCGCTGCACAAGGCGGCGGTCGATCTGTGTTCGTCCGTCGCCTATGCCTCTGCCGGAACGGTCGAATTCATCTATGACCCTCTGCGGCAGGATTTCTTTTTCCTCGAGGTCAACACCCGCCTGCAGGTCGAACATCCGGTGACCGAGGCTGTCTGCGGCATCGATCTGGTGGAATGGATGGTCCGACAGGCGGCGGGTGATCTGGTGCTGCCAGACACCGCCCCCACGCCGCAGGGTGCCGCGATCGAGGCGCGGCTTTACGCCGAAATCCCCCATGCCAATTTCCGCCCCGCGGCAGGGCGGCTGACCGAGGTCACATTCCCCGACAACGCCCGCATCGACAGCTGGATCGAGACGGGCAGCGATATCACCCCGTTCTATGACCCGATGCTGGCCAAGATCATCGTGCATGCCGACACCCGGGATGCCGCGATCACCGCGCTGCAACAGGCGCTGGAGGCCACGCGCATTGGCGGGGTGGAAACCAACCTGCGCTATCTGCGCGCGATTGCGGGGTCGGATTTGCTGGTCTCTGGTCAGGTGACCACAACCGCGCTGAACAGCTTTGCGTTCGATCCAGCCGTGATCGAGGTGCTGGCCCCCGGCGCACAATCAAGCCTTCAGGAATTGCCTGGACGTCTGGGCCTGTGGCATGTCGGCGTGCCGCCCTCTGGCCCCATGGATGCGCGGTCGTTTCGCAATGCCAACCGCGCGCTGGGCAATCCTCCCGACACGGCCGCGCTGGAACTGACCGTCAACGGGCCGACCCTGCGCTTTGCCAGCGCCGCGCGCGTGGCCTTGGCCGGTGCGCAGATGGCGATGACGCTGGATGGCGCGCCTGTCGGACCAGTGGTCGATGTGCCTGCGGGCAGCGTGCTGGCGATTGGCGCGATCACCGGCGCAGGCCAGCGTGCCTATCTGGCCGTCGCGGGGGGCTTTGCTGCGCCGCAGGTTCTGGGCTCGCGCGCCTGTTTCGGGCTGGGGCAATTCGGCGGCCATGCCACCGGCACCCTGCGCACCGGCGATGTGCTGGGGCTGGCCCATGCGCCGGTTGGTGAGCCGCAGCCCGCCGAGCCTGCTGATCTGACACAGGATTGGGAAATCGCGGTCATCTATGGCCCCCACGGTGCGCCTGATTTCTTTCAGGATGATGACATCGCCACCCTGTTTGCCACCGCCTATGAGGTGCATTTCAATTCTGACCGCACCGGCGTGCGCCTGACCGGCCCCGCGCCGAAATGGGCGCGTGATGACGGGGGCGAGGCGGGGCTGCATCCCTCCAACCTGCATGACAACGCCTATGCCGTGGGCGCGATCGATTTCACCGGCGATATGCCGATCGTGCTTGGCCCCGATGGGCCGAGCCTTGGCGGTTTCGTCTGCCCCGCCGTGATCGCCAGTGACGATCTGTGGAAAATGGGCCAGCTGCGCCCCGGTGACCGGGTCCGGTTCATTCCCGCCTTGCGTAATGCCGACCCTGTCGCTGGCCCTGCGGTTATCGGTGCCGGATCGCCCGTTCTGGGCGGCGATCCTGACGGACCCGTGCCCGTGGTTTACCGCCGCCAAGGCGATGACAATCTGCTGGTCGAATATGGCGATATGACGCTCGATATTGAACTGCGGCTGCGGGTGCATCTGCTGATGCAGGCGGTGCAGGGCGCGGGCCTGCCGCTGATCGACGTGACGCCGGGCATCAGGTCGCTGCAAATCCATTATGACAGCACCAAGCTGAAGCGCGGCAAATTGCTGGACGCCTTGGCCGAGATCGAACGCGCCCTGCCCGCCGCCGAGGATGTCACCGTGCCATCGCGCATCGTGCATCTGCCCTTGTCATGGAACGACCCCGATGCGGTGCTGGCGATGACCCGCTACCAAGACCTCGTGCGCCCCGACGCGCCATGGTGCCCGTCGAATATCGAGTTCATCCGCCGGATCAATGGCCTGCCGGATCAGGATGCCGTGCATCGCATCGTCCATGATGCCAGCTATCTGGTGCTGGGTCTGGGCGATGTCTATCTGGGTGCGCCCGTCGCCACGCCGATTGACCCGCGCCACCGGCTGGTGACCACCAAATACAACCCCGCCCGCACTTGGACGCCCGAAAACGCCGTTGGCATCGGCGGGGCCTATATGTGCATCTACGGGATGGAAGGGCCGGGGGGCTATCAGCTCTTCGGGCGCACGATCCAGATCTGGAACACGTGGCGGCGCTGGGGGGCCTTTGCCGACCAGCCATGGCTTTTGCGCTTCTTTGACCAGATCCGGTTCTTCCCCGTCTCGCATGAAGAATTGACCGAGGCGCGCGCGGCCTTCCCCCATGGCGGCTATGACGTCAAGATCGAGGACACGACCTTTCGCTGGGCCGATCACAAGGCGCTGCAAGCGGCCGAGGTGGGCAGCATCACCGCCTTCAAGACCCGCCAGCAAGATGCGTTCGAGGTGGAACGCGCCCGCTGGAAAGCCCTTGGGCTGGACAGTTTCGTCAGCGAAGATGGCGGGCCGGAACCCGTAGCGTCCGAGATCGCGGCAGGGCATCTGGGGGTGGAAAGCAGCATCCCCGGCAATCTGTGGAAATATACCGCCGCCATCGGCGACCATCTGGCCGCAGGTGACACGGTGGCCATCGTGGAATCGATGAAAATGGAAATCCGCGTGCTGGCCCCTGCGGCGGGCATCCTGCGGGAATGTGTCGTCGCACCGGGCAAGACCCTGCGCGCAGGCCAAGTGATCGCAATATTGGAGACTGACTGATGTTCCCCGAAATCCTGACCATCGCCTCGATCCGCAACGCCTATGCCAAAGGTGCCACCCCGCTTGATCTGGCCGAAGAGATCATCACCCGGCGTCATGCCGCCACCGATCCGGCGATCTTCATTCTGCCAGTGGCCGATGACGCCCTGCGCGCGGCGGCGCGTGACCTGATGGCCGGGCCACGCGATCTGCCGCTATGGGGCATCCCTTACGTCGCCAAGGACAATATCGACGTGGCGGGCCTGCCGACCACGGCGGGCTGTCCGGCCTATGCCTATCATCCTGCGGTGGATGCCACCGTGATTGCGCGGCTGCGCGCGGCGGGGGCCTTGCTGGTGGGTAAGACCAACCTCGACCAATTCGCCACGGGGCTGAACGGCACCCGCTCGCCGCATGGCGCACCACGCTCGGTCTTCAACGCGGATTACGTCTCTGGCGGGTCATCGTCGGGGTCCGCGGTGGCGGTGGCCTCTGGCGTTGCGAGTTTCGGGCTGGGCACCGACACCGCCGGATCAGGCCGCGTGCCTGCGGCGTTCAACAACCTTGTAGGCATCAAGCCGACACCGGGGCTGGTGCCCAACACTGGCGTCGTTCCTGCCTGCCGCAGCGTCGATGTGGTCACGGTCTTTGCCGGGTGCGTGGCCGACGGGGTCGCCGTGCGCGCGGTGATGGAGGGCGTCGATACGGGCGACGGTTTCACCCGCGCAGCGCAACCTGTCGGCATCCGGCCTAACCCGCGCATCGGCGTGCTGGCGGGGGGTGAGCGTGAATTCTACGGCAACAGCGGCTATGAGGCGCTTTATGACGCGGCCATCGCAAGGGCCAAGGCGCTGGGCGCGACCATCGTGCCCTTCGACTATGCGCCATTCCGCGAAGCGGCAGCCTTGCTCTATGATGGCCCATGGGTCGCCGAACGGCTGGCGGCGGTTGATAGCTTCTACGCCAGCAACGCCGCCGATTTCGACCCCACCGTGGGCGCGATCATCGGCGGGGCAGGGCGCTATAGCGCGGTCGATGCCTTCAACGGCCGCTACCGGCTGGAAGAATTGCGCGCCCAGGTCGCCCCCGTCTGGGAGGCGGTCGATCTGCTGCTGCTGCCGACCTCGCCCACGATTTACAGCGTCGCCGATATGCTGGCCGATCCGGTGACGAAAAACAGCCATTTCGGGCGCTACACCAATTTCGCAAACCTGCTGGGCTATGCCGCCATCGCAGTGCCTGCGGGCATCACGCCCGATGGTTTGCCCGGCGGTGTCACGCTGATCGGCCCCGGCTTCAGCGACGATGGCTTGGCAGCTTTCGCCGCCGCCCTGCACGAATCCGCCGCCTGCGGCATGGGGCGCGACACGGCGGCAGCAATCCCCGCACTGGACACCAGCGCCATCCCCAAGGGCATGATCCCTATCGCTGTGGTCGGTGCGCATCTGACGGGGATGCCGCTCAATCACCAGCTGACCGATGCGGGCGGGCGCTTGCTGCGCGAGACGACGACAGACCCCGCCTATCGGCTTTACGCGCTCGACGGCACTGTGCCACCGAAACCGGGGCTGGTGCGCGCGGCGGATGGCGCCGCGATCAAGGTGGAAATCTGGGCGCTGCCGGATGCCGCCTTTGGGCGTTTCGTCGCGGCGATCCCGGCACCTTTGGGGATCGGGAAACTGACGCTGGCGGATGGCAGTGCCGTGTCGGGATTCCTGTGCGAAGCGCATGCTCTGACCACAGCCAAGGACATCACCCATTTTGGCGGCTGGCGCGCTTATATCGCCAGCCTCTAACATCTTCCGAGCCTAAATATCCCCGCCGGAGGCCTAAAAGTTTCAGCGCCCCAGATGCGCATTATGCGACAGCCGCAGATCATAGCCCTGCGGCAATCGCGCGGCCCACCAGTCGCGGTAAAGCGGGCCGAAGGCCGCGATATGGGACAGGCGGTCAGGCGTGTCGGTGAACCAGAACACGGCCTCGCCCCGCCCTGTGGTCGCGATGTCGGGAAACAGATAGGCGCAGCCCAGATAGGTGCCCGCGCCATCGCGGATGATCCAGGCAAAGGACCGCCGCGTGGTGAATTCGCGGTGGTGCCAATGCAGATCGGTCAGGTCATAGGCGCGGGTCAGATCATCCGGCCAGCCGGGCGCGAACAAGCCGCGCAAAACGGCGGCCGATGCCATCACGGCCGCAAAATCTTCGTCCAGATCGGCCCCTGTCAGCATCGTCAGCAGATAGGGGCCAAGCGGCAGGGTCTCGGGCACATCCAGCGCCGCGAAATCGGAATGTGGGGTCATTCCGCGACCAGCACCCGCGCCTCGCGTTTAAAGGGGTTTTCCTCGGGGACTTCGTAATCTGTGCTGAATTCACCCTTGGCACGCGCATCGGCCATGTAGCGAAAGGCGTTGACCGTCATGCGCATCAGATGCTCGCCCGCTTTGATGGGTGGATATTTCGCAACCGTCTCTGGCGTGCGGAACTGGGCCAGAGGTTCGACGACAGCATGATAATCCAACCCGAAGAACAAGGGCATCGAATAGCGTTCGCGCCCGATATTATTGACGCGGTGCTGGGTCGATTTGAACTGGCTGCCGGACCATGTCTCGAAGATATCGCCGATATTGACGACGAAACACCCGGGCAAGGGCGGGGCCTCGATCCAGTCGTCATCGGCGTTCATCACCTGCAAACCGGGGCCGCCCTGCATCAGGATGGTGAAACATTCGAAATCCGAATGCGACGCGATCCCGACGACATCCTTGTTGGCGGGCATGTCATTGGGGACATAGCGCAGCAGACGCAGCTGCGAGGTCGGGCAGGTGATATCCTTCAGCAAGACCTGCGGGTCCACGCCCAGCTCTAGCGCCAGCGCATCGAGCATCCGCAGACCCAGTGCGAAAACCGCGTCGTAATATGCGGCGACCGTCGTTTTCCAGCCGGGCAGGTCGGGCCAGACATTCGGTCCTGTCATCCGCCAGCCCGCCAGATAATCGGGATGATCGGCAGGGGCCTCGAAGGACATGTCCCAGGCTTCGTTGAAATTGATCTGCTTGGGAAAACTGGACCCGTTTTCCTCCAGCGGGACATAGCCGCGATGGTGGGTCGTAAAGCCGGACCAATATTTCATCTTTTCGCGGCGCGGCAGGTTATGGAACTGCTTGGATGCGGCAAAGGCCGCGTCGATCAGCGCCTGATCAATGCCGTGGTTGCGAATGTAAAAGAACCCCGATGTGCGCGCGGCATCCCCCAGCGCGCGCGCCACGGCGGCTTTTTGTGCAGGATCGCCCGAGGTCAGCCCGCCCAGATCGATGACGGGCAGGTTGGCTTCGGCGATGGTCAGGGCATGCTGGTCGGTATCGGACATTGAAACGATTCCTTTTGAAAATGGCGTTTTCAATAGCGTTCTGCATCCCGCTTGCGCCGGGCAAGTCTGCCTTGGCGCCATGGCCCAGCCTTGGGCGGCTTGCCTGTTTTTTGTTAACCTTTGGTCAAGACTGCCTGCATTTTGAGCGAATGCAGGTGCAGCATCACCGCGCTGCCTTGCAGCATTGACAGGATCGCCGCGCGCTTGGCCTGCTGGGGTTCACGGGCGGCCAGTTGCGCCCCGCGTCATTACATCCGTCATATTACCAGGGGAAAACCAATGTCTCGTCATCTTATGAACCGCCGCAGTCTGCTGAAATCCGGTGCCAGTGCGGGCGGCCTTGCGCTGGCCGGCAGCGTGATCGGCACGCCGTTGATCGCGCAGACCCGCAGCCTCAAGGTCGCGTCCTATGGCGGCTATTTTGAAAACAGCTTCAAGGAACATGTTTTCCCTGCCTTCACCGCCGCCACTGGCATCGAGATCGAAAGCGTCACCCAGCCCAATTCCACCGATTGGCTGGTCACCATGCAGCAGGCGACCGCCGCAGGCACGGTGCCGACCGATCTGTCGCTTTACGCGCGCGACACGATGATCAAGGCCAGCCGTCTGGGCGGGTTGATTTCGCCGCTGGATATGGCGGCGATCCCCGATGCGTCCAATCTGGACGGCTATTTCATCTTCGAGGATGGCACCGGCCCGATCGGCGTCGGCGCGCTGTCATGGTTCAGCGCCATGGTCATCAACCCCAATGAGGTCAGCGCGCCTGCAAGCTGGGCCGATTTCTGGGATTCCTCTGTCTATGAAGCCAGCCTCGGCCTGTCCAAGAATTACAATTCCCAGCTGCTCGACATCATCGCCGCGACCTTCTTTGAAGGCGAGGCCACCTTTGCGACCGAGGATGGCATCGTCGCGCTGATCGAAAAAGCCGCCGAGCTGAAGCCCAATGTCGCCCTGTGGTGGACTGCCGAAAGCCAGATGGAACAATCAATGAAAAACGGCGATGTGATCGGTGGGCAGTATTATCACGATGTGGCCCAGCTGATGGCCGCCGATGGTTTCCCGATCCAGTCGATTTTCCCCAAAGAGGGCAATCCGCAGGATTATGGATCATGGTGCCTGTCGTCGCTGTCCGACAAGGGCGCGGAAGCGGCGGAATTCATCAATTTCACCTCGCAGCCATCCACGCAGGCGCTGATGTCGCGGATGATCGGCACGGCCCCGCTGGTGGATGCATCCGTCACGGACCTGACGCCGGAAGAATTCGCCTCGGTGTCCGGCAGCCCGGTGATCCGTCCGGCCTATGAGGCCTATCTGGACAAGGAAACCTTTATCAAGGAATCCTGGGACCGCATGCTTGCCGGTGCATAAAGCGCATGTCCGGCCTGAGCCTGAAATATATCCGCAAATCCTATGGCGATGTCAGGGCTGTCGATAATGTCAGCCTTGATTTTGCCGAAGGCGCGCTGACGGCCCTTCTGGGGCCGTCGGGTTGCGGCAAGACCACGCTCTTGCGCATGATCGCCGGGCTGGAAGACCCCAGCGCGGGCACGATTTCGTTGGGCGGGCGGGATATCACCGGCCTGCCCGCGCATAAGCGCAAATTCGGCATGGTGTTTCAGTCTTTCGCATTGTTCCCGCATCTCAACGTCAGCGATAATGTCAGCTATGCGCTGACCATCGCGGGCACGCCGCGCGGGCAGGCGGCGGCACGCGCGCGCGTCTTGCTGGACCTTGTGCAATTATCCGCCTTTGCCGAGCGGCGGATCGGGGAATTGTCGGGCGGGCAACGCCAGCGCGTCGCCATCGCACGCGCCTTGGCGCAGGAACCCGATGTGTTCTTGCTGGATGAACCGATGTCCGCGCTGGATGCCAAACTGCGCGAGGATATGCAGGTCGAATTGCGCCAGTTGCAGCAGCGTCTGGGCATCACCACCATCGTCGTCACCCATGACCAGCACGAAGCGATGACCATGGCCGACCAGATCGTCGTCATGTCGCAGGGCCGCGTCGAACAGGTCGGCACGCCACAGGCGATCTATCACCAGCCCGAAAACGCCTTTGTCGCGGATTTCATCGGCAAGGCGAATTTCTTTGACGGCGTGACCGAGGGCGGCAATGTCCGGCTGGGCGGGTATCTGCTACAGATCACGCCGCATGCCAATTTCATCGACGGATCTCACGTGCGCATTGCGATCCGCCCCGAAAAGGCAGGTCTGGCGGGCGAGGTGAACCGTCTGCCTGCCAAAGTGACCTTTCTGCGCGATGTGGGGCCGGTGCGCGACATCCATCTGGATACGCCCATCGGGCCGATGATCGTCACCGATAGTGACAGCGGCCAGCCTTTGCGGGTGGGCGATACCGTCACGGTCTCTGTGCCGGCAGAGGCGATCCACGTCTTTCCGCGCGTCGCGGGTCAGGCCGCCGCATGACGGCCGTTGACAGCACCCGGACCGGTCTGGATGCCGCCGCGCCAAATCTGCGCCGGCCTTGGGGCACATGGGCGCTGGGCGCGCTGATCCTGTTTCTGGCGGTGACGCCGTTCATTCTGGTGATCGTCATTTCCTTTGGACAAAAGATCGAAGGTGCGGGCTGGGAATGGGATTTCACCTTTGCCAATTACCAGCGGTTTTTCGTCGGCGCGCTTTGGCCGGACGAGGTGACGTTCCTGCATCTGCAACGGCTGTATTACGCGCTTTATTATGCCGTCATCGCCTCGGTGCTGGCGGTGGCCACGGCATTTCCGTTCACCTATCTTCTGACCCGCCAGTCACGGCGCGCGCAAAGCTGCTGGCTGGTGTTCATACTTGCCAGCCTGTCCTTGTCCGAAGTGTTCATCGTCATGGGCTGGGACGTGCTGTTGTCCAACCGGTCGGGCCTGCCGATGCTGTTCGAGGTTTCGGGCGCGACCGATTGGCTGAAACGCACCGGCTGGTTCGAGGTGTTGCGCGAATGGGGGCTGGCCAATCCGCGCAATGTGAAATTCAAGACATCCGAATTCGCAACGATCCTGACCATGTCCTATCTGGTCTGGCCCTATGCGGTGATCCTGCTTTATCCCGCCCTGTCACGCCTTGACCCCAGCCTGACCGAGGCCGCGCGCACCATGGGTGCAGGCCCTGCAAAGGTGATGACATCGGTGATCCTGCCCTCGGTGAAACTGCCGCTAATCGGGTCCATGCTGTTGTTGTTCGTGTTCCTGCTGGGCAGCTATGTCACAATCGTCGTCTTCGCCGAACCCGCCAAGCAGACAACCGCCGTCGCTGTCTATGAAAGCGTGCGGGGGGCGACGCTGGACGCACCCTTCGGGGCGGCGCAGGCGGTGGTCCTGCTGGTCACGGCGGCGCTGTTTCTGGTGCTGGCGCAATGGCTGACCAAAAGATCGGAGGCCCGCTGATGCGCCGCACCATGGGCCACATCTTCATGGCGCTGTCAGGGCTGGTGCTGGCCTTGCCGATCATCGTGGTGGCGGGGGCATCGCTGAACGGCGGGCGCACCATGCTGTTCCCGCCCGAAGACCCCAATTTCGCGCGTTTCGTGGAATTCTTCATCACCGAAACGATCTGGGTCCGCGCCTTGCGCAATTCGCTGATCGTGGCTTTCGGGTCGGCCACGCTGGCCGTGTTGCTGGCATGGCCGCTGGCCTATCTGCTTTGGGCCAAGGGCAGCAAGGCGTCCAAGATGCTGGCAGGGCTGGGGTCGCTGCCATTTGCCTTGCCGCCCATCGTCTTTGGCGTGGGGTTGGGGTTCATGTGGGCCTTCATGGGTAGTCTGGGGGCGATCTGGGTCGGCATCGTCAGCCATGCGACGCTGTTTCTGGCGCTGCCTTTGGTCACCATCTCTATCGGGTTGCAATCCATCGACCGCGCGCATCTGGACGCCGCCGCCACCATGGGCGCGACAGAGGCGGTGACCTTCCGCACCGTGATTTTACCGCAAACCTTGCCCTATTCGATCTCGGGGTTCTTTTTTGCGCTGGTGCTCAGCTTTAACGAATTCATCGTGATGTTCTTCGTCTCGGCCTCGGCCTATGCGACGGTCACGCTGCAGATCTTCAATTCCTTGCGCAACGGCTACACCCCCACGATGGCGGTGGCGGCTGTGCTGTTCATCACCGTGTCTATCGCCGTCTTTTCCGCCGTCGCCCGTTGGGGCGATCTGCCGCGTCTGATGGGCGCGGATCAATCCCGCAATTAAAGGAGGTTTCACCATGCCACGCCAACCCATGCTTGTCGGTCAGCCCGTGCTGATCGTCGTCGATATCCAGAAATCCGCCTTCATGGATCACAAGGCGGGCATTCCCGTCATGCCCGGCTATCGCGCCAATGTCGAACGCGCGCGCCGCGTTGTGGATGCTGCCCATGACGCGGGTATTCCGGTCGTGTTCATTCAGGAAATCCACCGCCGCGACATGGTCGATTATGGCCGCGAACTGGACGGGACCGAGGATGTGCATTGCATGGACGGCGAACCCGGCACCCCCGTCGCGTTTGAGGAAATGGGCCGCCAGCCCGGCGATTACTTCATCCACAAACGCCGCTATTCGGCGTTTTACGGGACAGAGCTGGAAATCCTGCTGAAAGGGCTGAAGGCGCAGACGCTGATCCTGATCGGCGGGCTGACCGATGTCTGCGTGCATTACACTTTCGCGGACGGGCATCAGGGCGATTATTATTGCCGCGTTGTGGGTGATTGCGTCGGCGGGTCATCCACGGATGCGCATGAGGCGTCGCTCAAAGCGATGGAATATCTGCAAACCGGTGCTGTCGTGACCGCCGACCAGATCACTGCTGAACTGGGCCGCTTGCAGGTGGCCGCTGCGTGATCACCGCCGCCGATCTGCAAGGCCATTGGCGGCGCGACTGGATCAGGGCGCCGGATTTCGAGGATACGACAACCCGCGTGCATTGGTTGCAGGCGGGGGCCTTGTTCGCTGATCTGCGGGTGCCTGCCGATCTGCCTGCGTTGCAGGGCGGCTGCCTTGCCGATCTGGACGCGGCGGTGCTGCAATCCTTGCTGCGGATCGAGGGTTTCGCGGGCGAGATCACCGTGACCGACAGCCAATGCACATGGCACCGCGCGATCAATTGGCAAGGTGCTTTAGCCCGCCCCGATGTGGGGGCGATGTGGCGCGATGGCGATGTGTTGATCGAGGATGGCGTCCATGCCGATTACCGCGAGGCTTGGCTCCCCCAGCCCACCGCCCCGCTGCGCGGCCATCGCATCGCTTGGGGGGATATGACAGGCGTGCTAGTCGAAAACGATGATCGGTTCCTGCTTGCCATCGGACCCGCACCCATGGACCGGTCGCTGCGCGACACCTTTACCAGCTTTTATGCGCTGGGCACTTGGGACGGCGCGCAGGGCATCGCCGAACTGGCCACCGATCCTTTTGCCATGGGCACAGCCGTTCTGGACCGCGCGCAGGGCCGTTTCATCTGGCACGCGCCCTTGTTTACCGGCGGTATTGAAACCCGCCCTTTGATGAAAGTCTGCTGACATGCCGCTTCCCGTTGCCGAAAACTGGTTCACCGCAAAACAGGTCGGCCCCGATGTGACGCTGATCCTGGAACCGCATGTCCATGTGCTGGAACAGGCGAACATGTTTCTGGTCCAAGGCCGCGACCGTGACATGATCCTTGATACCGGTATGGGGATCGTGCCCTTGCGCCCGTTCCTCGATACGTTGCGCGCCGATCCGGACAAGGACATCATCTGCGTGTCGTCCCACACCCATATCGACCATATCGGCGGGGTGCATGAATTTGCCACCCGTCTGGTGCATCCGACCGAGGCCGCAGAGATGGCGGCACCCTCTGGTCTGAAATCGCTTTACCGCGACGACATGCCCGCGCGGCTGATCCAGACGTTTCTGGACGCAGGCTATCCGCCCTTGGATGAGGTGTTGATCGACGCGCTGCCCTATGCGGGCTATGACCCGCGATCCTATGTGCTGCGCGGCGCGCCTGCGACGGGCTTGCTTGACGAAGGCGACAGCGTCGATCTGGGTGATCATCTCTATGAGGTGATCCACCTGCCCGGTCATTCGCCCGGCGGCATCGGATTATATGAACGCGCCACAGGTGTCCTGTTCGCAGGCGATGCGATCTATGATGGCCCGCTGATCTATGACGGGCCGGGCATGTCGGTGCCGGATTATCTGGATACATTCGCCAAATTGCGCGCGCTGGATATCGCGCTGGTGCATGGCGGCCATGACCCAAGCTTTGGTCCGGACCGGCTGGACCAGATCATGGCAAAGTACGAGGCGATCTGGCGGGGGTGACCACCCCACCCTTGACACGCCATCCCCACCCGATACGTTCCGCATCACGACAGGGGCGTCCGCAATCGCGGGCTGAGAAGCACCCTTTGAACCTGAACCAGATCATGCTGGCGTAGGGAGTCCGTGAATGGCCAAGCCCCGCTTGTGGGCTGTTCCGTTCCCTGACCCCCGATGCCAAGGGGGACCAAGATGAACGACACGGGCCGTTACCTTGACCGGATGCGCAGCACTGCGCCGCTTATCCATAACATCACCAACTATGTCGCCATGAACATCATGGCCAATGTGCTGCTGGCCGCAGGTGCCGCCCCCGCGATGGTCCATGCCCGCGAGGAAGTGGGCGACTTCGCCGCGCTGTCGCAGGCGCTGACCGTCAATATCGGCACGCTCGACCCCGCCTGGGCCGAGGCGATGGCAACGGCGGCACAGGTCATGCAGCAGGCGGGCCGCCCTTGGGTGCTGGACCCTGTGGGTGTCGGTGCCACGCGGTTCCGGCAGGATGTCTGCGCGCAGCTATTGGCGCTGCGGCCAAGCGTCATCCGTGGCAATGCCTCTGAGGTGCTGGCGCTGGCGGGTCTGTCCGCTGGCGGGCGCGGGCCAGAGACGACCGACACGGTTGACGCCGCCGAAGCCGCAGCAGCCGATCTGGCGCAGCGTATGGGCGGGGTGGTCGCGGTGTCCGGTCCGGTCGATTACATCACCGATGGCAAGACCGCCTATCGTGTCGCCAATGGTCATCCGATGATGACGCGGGTGACCGCCCTTGGCTGTTCGCTGAACGGCGTGATCGGGGCCTTTGCCGTGGGCCAGCCTGTGCTGGAAGCGACCGTCGCAGCACTGGCCTATTACGGGCTGGCCGGTGAACAGGCGGCAGCAACCGCCATAGGGCCGGGGGCTTTTGGAGCGGCATTTCTGGACCGGCTATATGCGATCACGCCCGAGGATCTGACCGCAGGCGCAATGGTCACCCCCGCATGATGGGGCCGGTCTATGTGGTCACTGACGCGCAGGCACCCTTGCCGGTGATCGCCCAGATCCGCGCGGCGGCGCTGGGCGGGGCGTCCCTGATCCAGCTGCGCGACAAGACCGCCAGCGACGCTGATCTGGCGGCGCTGATCGCCAATGTCCTGCCGATGGTCACCGCACAGGGTGCGCGGCTGATCATCAACGACCGTGTCGATCTGGCGATCCGCACCGGCGTGCATGGCCTGCATATCGGGCAGGGCGACGGCGATCCGGCGCTGATCCGCGCGCGCATCGGCGCGGCTATGCTGCTGGGTCTCTCGGTCGAGGCAGAGGCGCATCTGCCGCATATCTCCGCCGGTGTCGATTACCTCGGCGTCGGGCCGGTTCGCGCCACGCCCAGCAAACCCGACCACGCCCCGCCTATCGGCTTTGACGGGCTGGCGCGGATCATCGGCGGCACATCGCTGCCCTGCTACGCCATCGGCGGGCTGAAAGAGGATGACGCCGTGGCGGTCAAGGCGGCGGGGGCCATCGGTATGGCCGTCGTCAGCGCCGTGACCCGCACCGCCGATCCGCAGGCCGCGACCCGCGCGCTGGTCAAGGCATGGAGGCAAGCATGATCCCCAATATCCTGTCCATCGCGGGGTCCGACCCTTCGGGCGGTGCTGGTATTCAGGCCGATATCAAGGCGATTTCGGCCAATGGCGGTTATGCCATGGCCGCGATCACCGCGCTGACGGCGCAGAATACCCAAGCCGTGACAGCCGTGCAGATGATTGCGCCTGACATGGTGGCAGCGCAGATTGCCGCGATCCGTGCCGATATCCGTATTGATGCCGTCAAGATCGGGATGCTGGGCGATGCCGCGATCATCCGCGCGGTGTCAGATGCCTTGCAGGGGGTGGATGCGCCCATCGTGCTGGACCCGGTGATGGTCGCCAAAAGCGGGGACCGATTGCTACAGGCCGAGGCTGTCACGGCCCTGCGCGCCATGCTGCCGCTGGCCGCTGTCATCACCCCCAACCTGCCCGAAGCCGCCGATCTGCTGGACCAGCCAGAGGCGAGCACCCGCGACCAGATGCCGGCGCAGGCCTTGGCGCTGCTGGCGCTGGGGCCGCGTGCGGTGCTGCTCAAAGGCGGGCATCTGGCGGGGGATGATTGCCCTGACCTGCTGGCCGATGCAGGCGGCATGACATGGCTGGCAGGCATGCGCCACGGCACGCGCAACACGCATGGCACGGGCTGCACCCTGTCCTCGGCGCTGGCCACCTTTCTGGGGCGGGGCCTGCCGCTGGCACAGGCGGCGGAGCAGGCCAAAGCTTTCGTCGCCCGTGCCATCGCCGGTGCCGATGCGCTGTCCGTGGGGCTGGGACATGGCCCGACCCACCATTTTCACGCCTATTTCAAAGGATAAGACGATGACCCGTAATATTTCCGACCTGACTGTCCTGATCACCGGCGCCGGGCGCGGCCTTGGCGCTGCCATCGCGCGCAGTTTCGCGCAGCAAGGCGCGCAGGTCGCGATCAACTATCGCCACAGCCGCGACAGCGCCGCGGCGTTGGTGGCAGAACTTGGCCCGCGCACAGCGGCGTTTCACGCCGATGTCACCGATCCCGCGCAGGTCAGCGCGATGGTCGCGGCCATCACCGACCGCTTTGGCGCGCCTGATGTGCTGGTGCATAATGCGCTGGCCGATTTCAGTTTCAACGGCGATGCGCGCAAGAGGCTGGACCAGATGCATTGGGCCGATATCGCCCAGCAGGCGCAAACGGCAGTGGGCGGGGCGCTGCATTGCCTGCACGCCTTGCAGCCGCATTTCGCAGCGCAAGGGTTCGGGCGGGTCATCCTGATCGGCACCAATCTGATGCAGAACCCTGTCGTGCCCTATCACGACTATACGGCCGCCAAAGGCGCTTTGCTCGCATTGACCCGCACGGCGGCCAAGGAGCTTGGCCCGCTGGGCGTGACGGTCAACATGGTCTCGGGTGGCCTTTTGCGCAGCACCGATGCCAGCGCCGCCACGCCCGAGGCGGTGTTTGACATCATCGCAGCCCAGACCCCGCTGGGGCAGGTCACAACGCCTGCCGCCATGGCCGATGCGGTGCTGTTCTTTGCCAGCCCTTGGGCGCGGGCGGTGACGGGGCAGAACCTGATCGTGGATGGCGGGTTGGTTTTTAACTGAACACACCGCCTTATTTGGCACCAAGGCTTGGCGCGCGCGCCGTTTCGTGTATAGCACGACATGTAAACATGGACCCGGGGGTCAACCTCGGGTGGCTCTTCCGGCCGCCTATCCGCCGGACAACCTGTCAAAACCAGACTTTGCCGGCGCGCTGCGGCCGGACAGGAAAGATTTACATGATATCTCTTGATGCGTACCGCGCCCAATGGACGGGCAATATCCGCGCTGATCTCTTGGCGGGGCTGGTCGTCGCACTTGCGCTGATCCCCGAAGCCATCGCCTTTTCGATCATCGCGGGCGTCGACCCCAAGGTCGGGCTTTACGCCAGTTTCTCGATCGCAGTGCTGACCGCGATCACGGGCGGGCGGCCCGGTATGATCTCGGCGGCGACAGCGGCGACGGCGGTGCTGATGGTCACGCTGGTGCGCGATTACGGGCTGGAATATCTGTTGGCCGCGACCGTGCTGGCCGGGCTGATCCAGATCGGCGCGGGCATCCTGCGGCTGGGCTTTGTGATGCGCTATGTGTCGAAATCGGTGATGACAGGGTTCGTCAACGCGCTGGCGATTCTGATCTTCATGGCGCAATTGCCCGAGCTTGACCCAAGCGTCGTGACATGGCTGACCTATGTGCTGGTGGCCGCGGGGCTGGCGATCATTTACCTCTTCCCGCTGATCACAAAGGCGATCCCCTCGCCGTTGGTCACGATCGTGGTATTGACGGCATTGGTGATGATCTTCGGCTGGGACGTGCGCACCGTGGGCGATATGGGCGCGTTGCCCGATACGCTGCCGGTGTTCCTGATCCCGCAGATCCCGCTGACGCTGGATACGCTGATGATCATCCTGCCCTATTCCATCGCCGTGGCCATCGTCGGCCTGCTGGAAAGCTTGATGACGCAGAATATCGTCGATGACCTGACCGATACGAAATCCGACCGCAATCAGGAATGTATCGGGCAAGGTATCGCCAATACCGCAACGGGGTTTATCGGCGGCATGGCGGGCTGCGCGATGATCGGCCAATCGGTGATCAACGTCAAATCCGGCGGGCGGGGGCGGCTGTCCTGTTTCGCCGCCGGTGTGATCTTGCTGATCATGGTGGTAGGCTTGGGCGATCTGGTCAGCCAGATCCCGATGCCCGCGCTGGTGGCGATCATGATCATGGTCAGCATAGGCACCTTTTCCTGGTCCTCGATCAAATCGCTGCGCAGGCATCCGCAATCCTCCTCCATCGTGATGATCGCGACGGTGGTGACGGTGGTCTATACCCACAACCTTGCCATCGGGGTCTTGGTCGGCGTGTTGCTGTCTGGGATCTTCTTTGCCGGCAAGATCGCGCAATTGTTCAAGGTGACAACGACAATGTCCAAGGATGGGCGCGCACGGACCTATATCGTCGAGGGCCAGCTCTTCTATGGATCGGTCGAGGATTTCATGAATGCCTTCGATTTCAAGGAAGCCTTGGACAAGGTCGTGATCGATGTCAGCCGCGCGCATATCTGGGACATCAGTTCGGTGCAGGCGCTGGATATGGCGGTGCTCAAATTCCGCCGCGACGGGGCCGAGGTCGAGATCATTGGCATGAATGCCGCGTCCGAGACCATCGTTGACAAGCTGGCCATCCATGACAAGCCGGATGCCTTGGACAAGCTGATCGCGCATTAAGGAGACTGATATGACAGCGACACAAAAGATCGTGGCCTTCATCGACGGGTCAATCTATGCCGAAAGCGTCTGTCACCATGCGGCTTGGATCGCGGCGCGCACGGCGGCGGCGGTGGAACTGGTCCATGTGCTGGGCCCGCGCGACACATCGGGCAAACGTGATCATTCCGGTGCGATTGCGCTGGGCGCGCGCACGGCCCTGTTGCAGGAACTGGCCGAACTGGACGCGCAACGCTCCAAACTCATGAGCCATAAGGGCCGCGCCATTCTCGATGATGCCCGCGCCATTCTGGATCAGGACGGCGTGGCCGATATCACCACCCGCCTGCGCCATGGCGGCGTGGTCGAGGCTGTGGCCGAGCTTGACCCCGAGGCCCGGCTTATCATCCTGGGCAAACGTGGCGAGGATGCCGATCTCGCCAAGGGCCATCTGGGGTCCAACCTCGAACGGATCATCCGCACCAGCACGCGGCCGGTGTTCGTGGCCGCGCGCGCCTTCAAACCGATCACGCGCGTGCTGGTCGCCTATGACGGCGGCGCTTCGGCGATGAAGGCGGTCGATCACATCGCGCGCAGCCCGCTGTTTCAGGGGCTGTCGATCCATGTCGTCACCGTGGGCACCGCATCGCCCGCGTTGGAAAAAGGGCTTGGCAATGCCCAGGCCATGTTGAAAGCCGCAGGGCTGGCGGCGACAACATCGGTGCTGCCCGGCCAGCCCGAAACAGCATTGGCCGATCTGGTGGAAACCCAGGGTTTCGACATGTTGGTGATGGGCGCATATGGGCACAGCCGCATCCGCAGCCTTGTGATCGGCTCTACCACCACGGCGATGATCCGCGCCTGCAAGGTGCCGGTCGTGCTGATGCGCTAGGCCTTGCTTTCTTCCGAGCCTAAATATCCCCGCCGGAGGCATCAAAACTTTTCGGGACAGATGCCACCGCCCGCGCGATGCCAGATGATCGCGCATCGCAATCGCCCCCGCGCGGGGTTGTGTGACGCTTGCGCATGCTGAAAGGTGGCCATGATGGATACACCTCAATTATTGATCACCGCGATATTGGTGGCGACGATGGCGCTGTTTCTCTGGGGACGGTTCCGGCATGATGTGGTGGCGCTGGCATCGCTGATGGCCTGCGTCATGGCCGGGTTGGTCCCGGCCGAAGCGGCCTTTGCCGGTTTCGGGCATCCGGCGGTGATCACCGTGGCCTGCGTCTTGATCCTCAGCCAGGGGCTGCAAACCACCGGTGCTGTCGATTGGCTGGCGCGCGCGATCCTGCCGCGCGCGGCGGGGCGCTTGGGCAGCCTTGCGGCGCTGATGGGGCTGGGAGCCTTGCTGTCGGGGTTTATGAACAACGTCGGGGCCATGGCGCTGCTGATGCCGGTGGCGGTGCAGCTGTCGGGCAGGCTGGAGATGACACCGGGGCAGGTGCTGATGCCGCTGGCTTTCGCCACGATCCTGGGCGGGATGACCACGCTGATCGGCACGCCGCCCAACCTGATCGTATCGGGCTTTCGCGCCGAGGCGGGCCTTGGCCAATTCGCCATGTTCGACTTTGCCCCCGTCGGTGTGGCTGTCGCGCTTTGCGGTGTCGCCTTCATCATCGTGATCGGTTGGCGGCTGGTGCCGCGGCGCAAATCGGTCGCTGACGGTGATTTCGCTACCGGCGCCTATATGACCGAGGTCCGCATCCCCGAGGACAGCAAGGCGGTCGGCCTGACCCTGCGCGCCTTCGAGCGCGAGATTGCCGATAGCGATGCACAGGTCATCGGCATGGCGCGCAACGAGGTGCGGATCACCGCGCCGCATGGCGCAAGGCGGATCCGCGCCGATGACGTTCTGGTCATGGAAGCCGATGTCGAGGCGCTGGCGGAAACCCTGTCGGTTTTCGGCATCACGCTGGAAGAACAAAAGCCGTCATCCTCTGACGCCGAGACATCGGCCAAGACGCCCGATGATAGCAGCAAGGCCAAGCGCGACGCCGATCTTGTGCTGCGCGAATTGGCGGTGCTGCCGGCCTCCAATATCGTTGGCCGGTCCGCGCGCGATTTGCGGCTGCGCACGCGCTATGGGTTGAACCTGCTGGCGGTGGCGCGTGCAGGCCATCCGCCGCGCGCCCGGCTGCGCACGCTCAAGCTGAAATCCGGCGATCTGCTGATGATGCAAGGCCCCGCCGAGGCGTTGTCGGATTTTGCCAATGAGACCGGATGCGTGCCATTGGGCGCGCGCGAATTGCGTATCCCCGACAAACGCATGGCGCTGATTGCGGCTGCGATCATGCTGGCCTCGGTGGCGGTGGTCAGTTTCGGGCTGTTGCCAGCGGCGGCGGCCTTTACGATGGGCGTCGTGGCGACGATGGTGTTTCGCACGGTGCCGCCGCGCAACATCTATACCGCGATCGATTGGCCGGTGATCGTGCTTTTGGGGGCGCTGATCCCGGTGGCGGGCGCGCTGCAATCAAGTGGTGCGGCCGATCTTCTGGCGCAGTTTCTGGTCGGCACGGTGGCACAGGGCAATGCCGTCGTGGCGCTGGCGGTCGTGCTGATCACCACGATGTTCCTGTCGGATGTGATGAATAACGCCGCCACAGCGGCGGTGCTCTGCCCTATCGCTATCGGGATCGCGACGAGCTTGGGGGTCAACCCCGACAGTTTCCTGATGGCGGTGGCCATTGGCGCATCCTGCGCGTTCCTGACGCCCATCGGGCACCAGAACAACACGCTGATCCTTGGGCCGGGAGGGTTCGGTTTTGGCGATTACTGGCGTCTGGGCCTGCCGCTCGAAGTGGTGGTGGTCATGGTCAGTCTGCCGTTGTTGATGGTGGTTTGGCCGCTTTAAGGTCGGGCATCTTAAGGTCGGGCATCAGCCGTTCCGGGGCGATCCCGCGCTTTTCGGCACTGGCGCGCACGGCCTGTTGCAAGCTGTCACTGCGCTTGAGAAGGCGGCGGAACCGGTCTTCGTCCAGCACCAGCAAGGTTGATGGCGCGATGGCGCGCACCAGGGCGCGGCGCGGCTTTTGCATCAGGATCGCCATCTGGCCGAACATTTCCCCCGGCCCAAGCCGCCATGTCTGGCCCGCGACCTGCAATTCGACCGCACCGGTTGCGATAAAGAACACGCGTTTGGCAGCATTATCCTTGCGGATCAGGATGTCGTCGGCATTGGCATAGACCGTCTGGAAGGCCCGCCCCAACTGCCGCAGCGTGGCATCGTCAAGATCGGCGAACAGCGGCAATTGCCGCACCAGATCGGACCGTTGCGGCGCAATATCAAGCGGCGGTCGCGTTTCGGCCGCCGCCCGGCGCTGGACCAATTCCTGCGCCAGCGTGGTATAGACCTCGGCGCCGATCAGCCCGTCGTCGCGCATCGCGGCATATTCGCGTTCTTCCAGACGCAGCGCCGTGCGCCGGATAAAGCGGCGTTCCAGTTCCTCGGCATAGCCCGGATATTGCAGGCGTAGCCCTTCCAGCGCGGTTTCCACCAATTCGATCCGGCGGGCCAGCAATTCTTGCAACAAATCCGCCACGCGGCGGCCATGGATGCGACGGATGCGCCCGTCGATGAATGTATCGAGATCGCGCAGGATCAAGCGTTGCGACAGCAGGTATTCGAACCTGTCCGCCGTCATCCGGGACAGCGGCACCGAGAGTTTCAGCCGGTTGTGCAAGAACACCGCCGCGCGAAATGCGCGCCCATAGGTGACCGAGCGTTTCGCCGCCCGCTGATAGCCGCTGCGCCCGCCCTGGCGCGCGCTTTCGATCAGCCGTTCGGCATCGGCCAGCACCTGTTCGGCCATCCGCGCCGAAATCGTGCGGTCGCGTACGCGGTCAAGGATCGTGTCGCGTTCATGCCCGGCCAGCGCGATCAGCCCCAGCGTGATCCGGTCGCGGTCCAGCAGATCGGCGCTTTCCTCGGCCTGTTTGACAGCCTCGTCCAGCCTTTCGCCGAAACGCTTTGCCTCGGAGCGGACAGTCTCACGCGAGAGTTCGTAGTTTTCGGTGGTGCGCGCCACATCTTCGCGGACGGTCTGCAAGGCAACGGCCACCACCTGTCGCGACAGCGCGTCATCAATGGGCGACAGCCGGTCAAGGCCCAGCTTTGCAATCACCCAGCGCAGGCTGGACCCTTGCACGATCAGCGTGAACAGCGTGAAACCGGTCGCAAGGATACCGACGACGCGCTTGACCTCTAGCGGGACTCGCGCGCTTTCGGTGACCGCCAGCGCCAGCGCCAGCGTGACCGCCCCGCGCAACCCGCCCCAAAGGATCGCCGCGCGGTAAGGCCGGTCCACTGGTGGTGAGGCCCGCAGCAGGGTCAAAAGCGGCAGCAAGCCGAACAGGATCACCACACGCGCAGCGATGGCCGCCACGATCACGACAACGATCAGGGCGAAATCGCTGGGCCGGGCCTCTTCCAGCAGACGCGGAATGAACAGCGCGGCCAGCACGAAGATCAGCGCCCCGGCCCAATGCGCAAGCAACCCCCAGACCTCGCGCAGATTGGCCCAGGATTGCGGTGCCAGACGGCTGGGCCCCGTCAGGTTCAGCGTCAGCCCCGCCGCCACGACAGCGATCACCCCCGAGGCGCCGATCATCTGTTCGGCCCCGATATAGGCAAGATAAGGCAGCGCCACCGACACCGAAATCTGCGCCAGTTCAAACCGCGCGAACAGCGCCATCAGCCAGACCGCGATCCGTGCGGCGAACCAGCCCGCCAAGGCACCGCCGAAAATCAGGACCGGAAATTGCGCCAAGGCCTGACCCAGATCGGGGTCGGGCACGCCCAGCATCACAAAGCCCATGAACAGCCCGAACAAGGCGATGGCCGCGGCATCGTTCAGCAGGCTTTCGCCTTCGATGATCCGGCTCAGGCGTTGTGGCGCGGAAATCGACCGGAAATTCGATACCACCGCCGATGGATCGGTTGTCGACACGATGGCCCCGACCAAAAGGCAGGCGGCCAGCGGCAAGGCGCTGACCATGGAGAGCGCATAGCCGACAGTAAAGGTTGCCACGACCACCGCGACAACGGCCAGCACAAGGATCGGCACCCAATCGTCCAGCATCCGCCGCAGGTTCATGCCCAAGGTCGCCTGAAACAGCAGCGTCGGCAAAAAGACATAGAGGAACACATTGGACCGGATGGGCAGGTCAAGGATCGCCTCGGCCATCGGGTTTAGCGCATTGGTCAGATCGGTGCGCAGCAAGAACAGCGCCGCGGTCGCGATGGCCACGCCCAGCAGCGCCAGGATCACCGTGAACGGCACGCGCATCCGGTCGGCCAGCGGCTCTGCCACGCCGATCAGCAGGAACAGCGATGCGATCACCGTCGTGATGAGAATGATGTCCATGATCTTGAAATATCACACAGAACGGGAAACGCATGGAGAAACTTGCCCGTTTGGTGTGATCAATGCGGTTTTGCGCGGCTTGCCTGGTTGGTTTATTTATAGATCGCCCGCCGGTCGCCGAATTGACGCACCCGTTTGCGCCAGGCACGGTAACTGCCGGGGGTCAGTTCGCGCCGCATCAGCGCCTTGACCTGATCTGGGCTCAGCCCGTGCAGCGCGCGGATCTGGGCGAAACTGGTGTGATCGCTCAGCGCCATTTCGATGATCTCGCTGATCGTGGCGGCGGAAAGGTCGGCGGGTGCGCCGGTCATGCGAACCGCGCCAGAACAATGCCCGCCAGCACGATATGCGCCAGCGTTACTGCCACGCTGAACCCGTGCAGCGCCTTGAACCGGCCTTTTGCGCCGGTGTCGGTGGCTGTATTGATCGCAGGCATCAGGATTTGTCGCGCAGGCAATGTTGTCACGGCGATCAGTGCCAGCAGTGCGGCCCCCACGGGATCGTGCCAGACCAGAAATGCCGCAGCCAGCGTCGCTGATCCGATGACAAACAGATAAAAATGCGGAAATGCCTGCCGCAATGCGGCGCTTGCCACAGGGCCGGGCAGGGCGGAAAACACAAAAGCCGCAAAGCCGAAGGAATACAGCACCATGCCGCCAAACAGCAGCGCGGTGGCAAGGATCGCAAGGGTCAGGGTCATGTTGTCTCCGGTTTGCTGGCATGGCCCATGTAAAGGATCGCCGTCAGCGGCAAGGGCCCAAAGGTCAGGTCAAGCCGCCGGTTCACCCCGCGCGGCCCAAGCCCGGTAAACCGCGCAGGCACCAGCCCTGCCGTCTCCATCGCCTTGCGCAGTTCGGCGGGTTTGATGAACAGGGCGGGGTCATGCGTGCCGCGCGGCAGCAGGCGCAGGATATCCTCGGCCATGGTGATCGTGGCCAGCCGCGCCAGCGGGTTGCGGTTGATCGTGTCGAACAGGAACAGCCCGCCGGGGCGCAGCACGCGCGCGACCTCATGCATCACCTTTTGCAGATCGGTCACATGTTCCAGCACATCGACGCAGACCACCGCATCGAAACCGGCAGGATCATAGGGCAGCGCCTCGCCCAGGCCGACATCATAGGCAATGTCCAAGCCCTCAGCTGTCGCATGCTGGCGCGCGGCGGCGATGGCCTCGGCGGCGGGGTCGATGCCGGTGACCTGCGCACCGCGCCGCGCCAAAGCCTCGGCCATGAACCCGCCCGCACAGCCCAGATCCAGCACTTGCTTGCCCTGCCAGTCGATCAGCCTGTCGAAATGCTTCAACCGGCCCGGCACAAGGTTTTTCAGCGTCCTGACCCAGCGGATATCATCGGACCACCATTTGTCGGCATAGGTGTCATAGATCGTCAGGTCATTGCGCATGGGGTCTGTCCTTTTTCAATCGCGGCAGCGCATAGGGCACATCCGCCTTGTAGCGCGCGAAATCCGCGCCATACCGGTGGGCGAACCGCTTTTCCTTCATCCGCGGGGCCAGCAGGCAATAGGCGGTATAGCTGACCGCCAGCGCCAGTTGATCTGGCGTCCAGACCGGCACGGTCCACAGCGTCAGCGCAAAAGCCACATAGATCGGCTGGCGGATCAGCGCGAACAGCCCCCGCGTCGGCATGTCGGGAAACACCGGCCTGATCCGCGCCAGCAGCGACATCCAGCCCAGCGCGCCCGATTGCACCTCGGCACCGGCGTCAAAGCTGGCTTTGATCAGCAGCAGCCAGCTTGCGGTATAGGCGGCGGTGATGGTCCAGAACGCGGCCCCTTCGGCGCGCCACCAGATGATGCCGGACGGCGTCCAGAGCGTGAACAGCGCCAGCAATTGCGCCGAGGCGATGATTGCATAGGTGGTTGTGGCCAAAGTCGCGCCATGCGGGCCGGGGATCAGGCGGGTCAGTACCTTGGCCCCGCGTGCCGACAGAAAGAACGAATGCGCCAGCGGAAATTGCGCGATCAGCGCCGCATTGGCAAGGGCTGCCCAAGGCCAGGCCACGGTGCCGAAACTTGCGCTGAGCCCAAAGAACATCGCCGTGATCATCGCCAGCACGGCGGCGGCAAAAGTCGCATGGCAGATCACGCCCAGCGTCAGCGCAAGCATGATCCGCCCCATTCCCGCAGGCGGGCGCAAGGCTGCGCGGATCAAGGCCAGCAGCCGGGCGATGCGCGGATCAGCCAGCATCGCGCGCCAACAGATCATCGGCAATCGCGGTGCCACTGGTCCATGCGTCTTCGACTTTCGGCCCAAGGCACCAGTCGCCGCCCAGATAGAGCGTGCCTGTGTCGTCGCGCAGAAACGGCGCGCCCAAGGCCTGCGTCACCTGCGCATAACGCCAGCGATGCGCGGCGGCATAGCGGACCTGCGCAGGCGCGGCCCCCAGCCGGTCCAGCAGCAGGGGCAGCATCAGATCGGCGATGGCCTCTTTGTCCAGCTCCAGATGCGTTTCGCTGAACGCGGTGCTGGCCTGCGCCACCCATGCCACCGGTCCCTGTGGGCGGTGGGGTTTGGTGCTGTCCTGCGCGATCCAGGCGAGATCGGCCTTTGCATCGCGGGCGGTCACAAACGGGGCAGGCCCGTCGATACCGGCCATCAGCGTCAGGTTGGGTGCATAGGTGACATCCGCCAGCCGCGCGATCAGCGGATGATCCGCGCCGATGATGCCTGCCACCTGCGGCGTGGGGGTCGTACAGATCACATGGGATGCGGATAGCGCCTCATCCCCCAGATGCACGCGCCAGCCGGTGCCATGGCGCGACAGGCCGGTGACCAGCGCCTCTTGGCGGATCGTCAGCCCCGCGCCGATCCCTTTGGCCAGCGCGGACATGCCGGGGGTGCCGACATGGCGGTCCTGCCATGGGGCGACATGGCCGCTGGCCGACAATGCGCCCAGCACGGCCGCGAAACCTGCACCCTGCGCGCTGACATATTGTGCGCCATGGTCGAAATGCAGCCCCGCCGCCCGCCGTGTCGCGACGCGCCCGCCGATGCCGCGCCCCTTGTCCAGCACCAGCACAGCGCGCCCCGCCTGCATCAGCCTGCGCGCGGCGGTCAGCCCGGTGATGCCCGCGCCAATGACGATCGTGGTGTCTGGTTCAGCTGTCATCGGTCCGAGGTCCTTTGCGGTAGTTTTCCAGCAAGCCGCGCAGATTGACCCGCGCGCGCAATTTCGTGGCCAAAAGATACATGCCGCCGATCTTGCGGTGCAAAAACAGCGTCTCGGCGGGGGGGACATGCATCAGGTCGCGGTCATTGCCGATCACCATCCCCATATCGCGCAAGCGTTCCAGCAGGTCCGTCGTGCCGAAATCAAACGGCGCATCCTGCCGCAGCGGGACCATCGCGGTGTCGAACATCGCTTGGATCAGCGCTTGATGCTGCGGCGGTGTGGCCGGGCCAAAATAGCCGATCTCCAGCATCGCCTGCCGGATGGCTGCATGATCCTGATCCAGCCCCGCATTCATCAGCTTGCGGAACGCGGCCCGTTGCGCGGGATTGATCCCGCGCACTGCCCCGAAATCCAGCAAGACGATCCGGCCCGTCGCGCGGTCGATCCGGTAATTGGCCAGGTTCGGATCAGTCTGCATCGCGCCGAAGGTAAAAAGCTCGCGCAGCACCAGATCGATCAGATCGCGCGCCGCCCGGTCACGGATATCCTGCGGCGCATCGACCAGCGCATCAATGGGATCAGCCGTGATAAATTCCATGGCCAGCACCGCATCGGTGCTGAAATCATCTTGCAGCTGTGGGACGATGAACGCCTCTGACCCGGCCAGCAGGTCACCGAAACGGCGCAGATGGGCGGCCTCGGCGCGGTAATCGGCCTCTTCGTGCAATTGCGCTTTCGCGGCGGCCAGCAGGGGCGCGATATCCATACCGCGCGGCAGAAGGCCGGGCAGGCGCATCAGCCCGGCGATATTGTCCACATCGCTGTCGATACTGGCGCGCACGCCCGGATATTGCACCTTGATCGCCAGATCACGGCCATCGCATGTTGTGGCGCGATGCACCTGCCCGATAGAGGCGGCAGCAAAGGGGCGCACGTCGAACGCGGCAAAACGCTTGCGCCAGCCTTCGCCCCATTGCGCGTTCAGTGCGGCCTGCAGCTGCTTGGGCGGCATATGGCGGGCGTCATCGCGTAGCCGGGCCAGGATCGCGGTCAGTTCGGGCGACAGCACGATGCCTGTATCCATCGACAGCATCTGCCCCATCTTCAGCGCAGCACCGCGCATCTGCGCCAGACCGTCGGTCAGCCGCAGCGCATTGGCCGGCGTCAGCAACAGATCCGCCATGCCGGGGCGCTGCCCGCTGGCCAAGCGGCGCAAGCCACCGGTCGCCACGCCGCCCGCGATGCCTGCGGCGATCCCGCCCATGCGCAACAGGCGCTGCGCACGGCCAGTCGGCACGGGCGTGCCGCGTATCATGTCATCGGGTCGGGTCACGAGGCTCTTTCGCATTGCATCACCTGCTAAGTGGCGCGGCGGGCGGCTTCGTAAAGGGCTGCGACCAGATCGGCGCGCGCTTGGGCCTGTGCCGCCGGATCAGGCAGGCGCAGGATATAGGACGGATGCCATGTCACCAGCACCGGCCCGTCATGCAGGCCCGGTTCGATCTGGCCCTGTCGGTCGGCCAATGGGGCGGCATTGCCGGTCAGCGCGTAGGCGGCACTGGCTCCCAGCGCCACGGTCAGTTTCGGCTGCACAAAGCCCAGTTCCAGCCCCAGCCACCAGCGGCAATGCTCTATTTCCGCGCGGTCAGGTGATTGATGGATGCGCCTTTTGCCGCGCGGGGTGAATTTGAAATGCTTGACCGCATTGGTCAGCCATGCGTCGGCGGGGGCAATCCCGGCATCGGCCATCGCCTGATGCAAGACCTGTCCCGCAGCGCCGACAAAGGGCTGCCCTTCCAGATCCTCGCGGTCGCCGGGCTGTTCGCCCACGATCATCAAGGCGGCATTCGCTGCGCCCTTGCCCCAGACCGTCTGCGTCGCCTTTTCGCACAGATCGCAGCGGCGACATTGCAAGGCGGCCTGCCGCGCCTGATCCATCGTATCGGGCAGGTCCGGTGCCTGTGGCATGGCGGCGCGGTAGCGGGTGGAAATCGCCGCCGCACCGGGGCGGGCAGGCGTGCTGCCAGCCGCGCGCATCCGCTGCACACGGGCTTCGGCGTCTTTCAGCATGGCGGGGATCAGCTGGGTTTCGGGCAGGTTCTTCCAATATTTCTTGGGCATCTCGGATCGCATCGCATCAAGCTTGATCCGCGCAGGATTAAAGATATTGGCAAAATAAGTCGCCCAAAGGGTTTCTGACGCATCATCCGGCAGGTCAGGGCGCGCGGCGGCCGGGCCAAAGCGCAGCTTGCCGCCCTCGAAATGCGCAGTCAGGGCGGGTGTCGCGATCATCCAATCCATATCGGCAAAGCGCTTGGCAAAGAACGGCACACCGGGTTCCAGCGTGTGATGTTCCGGCTCGAACCATGCCGCGAAACGGCGGCGGGTGCTGTCGCTGGGCAATTCGCGGAACCGCACGAAAGCATGCATCTTGTGGATATCGCGGCGGACGTTCTTGGCCAGCAATTGCAGCCGCCGCCCCAAAGGATCGGCAGCGGACAATGGATCACCTGTCCGCTGGTCGATCCGCCACAGCGCCTGATAGAGCAGCGCCGCGCGATCGGGGGATTTGTGCCAGATCGCGGATCTGGCGATGTCGAAAAAGGCCGCGGGCACCTTGGCCTGATGCGGCCCCAATTCATCAGGCAGGGGGCTGGCCGCGAACAACCCGCCACCCCCTGTCCAGTCGATCAGATCGGGCGCGATCCGGTGCGAAATCGCGATCCGCGCAGCATCACGCCATGCGTCCAGCGTGCCGCGGTCGGGCAGCGTGACGGCATAGGTCAAATCAGTTGCAATTGCTGCGGCGGCGGCGCGAAACGCGCGCGCAGATTGGCGCTGTCGGTCATCGCGGCGGGGGTCCAGCCGGGCATGGTGACGAAAGCCTTGGCCTTTTTCATCAAGGCGCCCATGCGGGTCAGATCCTCGTATCGCAAGGCCCCGTTGCGCCTTGCGGCGATGATCCGGTCCACGATCCTCGTGCCGAAACCGGGCACGCGCAGCAGCATGTCGCGGCTGGCCATGTTCACATTCACCGGAAACTGGTCGCGGTGTTGCAGCGCCCAAGCGAGTTTCGGATCTAGGTCCAGGTCCAGATGCCCCGCCTTGGTGCCTGTCGCGATCTCCTCGGCCGAAAAGCCGTAGAACCGCAGCAACCAATCCGCCTGATAAAGCCGGTGTTCGCGCACTAGCGGCGGTTGGATCAGCGGCAAGGCGGCAGAGGCATCGGGGATCGGCGAAAAGGCCGAATAATAAACCCGCCGCAGTTTATAGCCGGAATAAAGCCGCGTCGCGCTGTTCAGGATCGTGACATCATCGGTGCCGTCAGCCCCGACGATCATCTGCGTGCTTTGGCCTGCGGGTGCAAAACGCGGTGGGCGTTTGCCGCTGTGCGATTTGTCCTTTGCGGCTTCGCCTTCCAGCCGGACCTGCGCCATGCTGGCGCGGATGGTTTCGGGCCGCTTTTCGGGGGCGAATTTGCGCAAGGATGCATCCTGCGGCAGTTCCACGTTGATCGACAGACGGTCGGCGTAAAGCCCCGCCTCTTTGATCAATTCCGGTGCTGCATCGGGGATGGTTTTCAGATGGATATAGCCGCGAAACCCGTGATCGATGCGCAGGCTTTTCGCGATCCGCGCCATATCGCCCATGGTCTGGTCGGGCGATTTGATGATGCCCGAGGATAAAAACAACCCTTCGATGTAATTGCGCCGGTAGAATTCCAGCGTCAGGGTCACGACCTCTTCGACCGAGAACCTTGCGCGTTCCACGTTCGACGACACGCGGTTGATGCAATAGGCGCAGTCGAAAATGCAAAAATTCGTCATCAGGATTTTCAGCAAGGATATGCAGCGCCCGTCCGGCGTATAGGCATGGCAAATGCCTGCCCCGCCGGATGACCCAAGGCCGCCCTTGCGCGAATCCCGCCTTTCACCCCCCGAAGAGGCGCAGGAAGCGTCGTATTTCGCCGCATCCGACAGAATGGCGAGCTTGTCTTGCAGGGTCATTTTTACCATGAACCCAGATTAATGTTCTTCTTTTGTTCGTCAATAGCCGATGGTGCCGTCAGGCAATCTGCCGCAGTCAGATATGCGCCGCCGGATGCGACTTGCCCCAGGTTTTGGGGATGTCGCGGGCCAGTGTCGCCCGTTCCGCGCGGTCGAGAGAGGCCAGCGCCGCCGTCGCATCGCCGCCATGCTTGGACCAGATACGCCTTGCGGATCGCGGGCTCCAGGGCAGGCGCGCGGTCGCCAGCCATTGCCGCAAGGGGGGCGGCAAAGCATCGTAATCGCGCATCGGGTCAGGGCGCGGTTTGCCGCGCAGGGTGGTTGCCAGGTTCCGCCGCATCATGCTGCCTGTCGTTTGCCCCATTGCGGGAACGGATCGGGCAGCCCTGTCCAGGCATCCGGCGTGAAATCCTGCGCCGGGATCAGGGCGGCATCCAGCCTTGCGCGGATCGCGGTTTCATCCATGCCCGCGCCGATAAAAACCAGTTCTTGCCGCCGGTCGCCCCAGGGTTCGGCCCATTTGCCCGCCACCTCGGCCAGCATATCGGGATGGGTGGGCCAGCGGTCGCGCGGCACCGACACCCACCAGCCACCCAAAGGCGTGATGGATGATACCGCCCCCGCAAGGCTATATTCCGCCACCCAATTTGGCCGCGTCGCCAGCCAGAAATGCCCTTTGGCGCGGATCACGCCGGGCAGATCGCCGGTCAGTACGGCATGGACCTTTGTCGGATCAAACGGCGCGCGGGCGCGGTAGACGAAGGATGTGATGCCATATTCTTCGGTTTCGGGCGTGTGATGGGCAAAACCGTAAAGCTCCTTGGCCCAGAACGGGTGTTCATGCGCGCGGTCAAAATCGAACAGGCCAGTATCGAAAATCGCATCCGGATCGACACGGGACTGGTCGGTCTCGATCAGGCGGGCGTCAGGGTTCAGCGCGCGGATGATCTTGCGCGCGGCATCGACCTTTTCGGGGCCTGCATCGGTCGTCTTGTTCAGGATCACCACATCGGCGAATTCCATCTGTTCGGTCAGCAGATTGACCAGCGTGCGGTTATCATCCTCCCCCAGACTTTCGCCACGGTCGGCCAGAAAATCATGGCTGGCAAAATCGCGCAGCAGGTTGATCGCATCGACCACCGTCACCATCGTATCCAGCCGCGCGACATCTGACAGGCTGTCGCCATCCTCGTCCCTGAAATCAAAGGTCGCGGCGACGGGCAGGGGTTCGGCGATGCCGGTGGATTCGATCAGCAGGTAATCGAACCGGCCTTCGGCGGACAGGCGGCGCACCTCTTGCAGCAGGTCGTCACGCAGGGTGCAGCAGATGCAGCCATTGGTCATTTCGACCAGCTTTTCCTCGGACCGGGACAATTCCGCACCTTCGCGGATCAGATCGGCGTCGATGTTGACCTCGGACATGTCATTGACGATCACCGCGACGCGGCGGCCGTCGCGGTTGTTCAGCACATGGTTCAACAGCGTGGTTTTCCCCGCACCCAGAAACCCCGACAAGACGGTGACGGGCAAGCGTGTGTCAGCCATGCGATTCTCCCCTATGTAATGTTATAACATAACTAGAGCCTCTGCGCGCGGTCGGCAAGTGCTAGGGCGATGCGTTGCGCGTCATCCGCAAGGACCGGCCCGCGGTCATCGGCTGCGGCGATCCGAAATGGCCGTCGAGGATCCGCACCATCCGGCGATAGGCCGCGCGGTGCCGGTTGCGCAGGGTCACACCGGCAAAGACCGGCTGGGTGATGACTGGCGCATCGCTGACCAATTGGCACTGGCCTGCGGCGATCAGCGCCTGTGCCGACGGGGCCAGCACATAGGCGCTGCCCGCCAGCGAGGTGACCAGATCGACCATCGCCGCATTCTGCCCGATGGACAGCGAGGCGTTGGTCAGCTCGGGCAGTAAGGCCGCATGGCTTTGCGCAAAGGCGGGGGCGTAATTGGCCAGGATATAGCTGTCTGTGCGCAGCTCGGTCAGCCGGGTCGCATGGGTGGATACCATCAGATAAGGCACTTCGCCCAAAGTCTGGAAATAAAGGTCGGGGTGGATTTTCGGCGTATAAAGCACCGCAACATCCAGCGCGCCTGTCACCAGATCGGCGCACATCTGCGCGGAATAATCGGCCTCGAAGAAAAACACCGTATCGGGCAGTGCGGCGCGGAACTGGCTGATCAGCGTGCCGATTGCCAGCCCGACCAGATCATGCTGCACCCCGATCCGCATCGTGACCCCGGCGATTCCGCTATCGCGCGTCGCATTCAGCGCGGTGATCCAGCTGTGCCGCAGGCTGCGGGCATGGGGTTCAAACCGCAGCCCCTCGGTCGTTAATGCCGTGCCAGCGCGGGACCGCGTGAACAAGGGGCGGCCAATCGCCTTTTCCAGCGCCTTGACCCGGCCCGAGACCGTCGATTGCGTCACCCCCAGCCGTTCCGCTGTCTGGTTGAAGCTGCGGGTTTCGCACAGATCAAGGAAGGTTTCGATCAATTCTATCTGCATGCGGAACACTCTGCCCTGATCGGTGATCCCGATCAATAACAACCGGAATGCCTGATTGCCAGATATCCGGATTGGGCGCAGGATCGCGGTAATTCCGCTTGTGGAGAGCCCCATGTCCGACACGATCCAGTTGAAATCCCGCAGCGGTGGCCGTGCCGCGCGGGTTGCCTTGCGCAGCGCCCCTTTGGCCGAGGATAAACGCCCCGTGCGCGCGGGCATGCCGGGTGGGCGGCTGAAGGTTCTGACCGATGCCGAGGTGCTGCGCATCCATCATGCGGCCCTTGATGCGCTGGAACAGATCGGCCTGTCCCAAGCCCCGCAATCAGGGATCGAGATCATGACCCGCGCCGGGGCGATCCTTGGCGATGACGGGCGGCTGCGGTTCCCGCGTGCGCTGGTCGAGGATATGCTGGCCAAGGCTGCGCGCGATATCACCCTGTTCGGGCGCGATCCGAAATACGACCTGCATCTGACCGGCACCAATGTGCATTTCGGCACGGCGGGGGCGGCGGTGCATATCGTGGACCTTGCGACAAATACCTATCGCGACAGCACGGCGCAGGACCTGTTTGATGCGGC
Organism: Yoonia vestfoldensis; assembly: GCF_002158905.1. Classification (NCBI taxonomy): domain Bacteria; kingdom Pseudomonadati; phylum Pseudomonadota; class Alphaproteobacteria; order Rhodobacterales; family Paracoccaceae; genus Yoonia; species Yoonia vestfoldensis. Next base: position 2,959,087 of record NZ_CP021431.1, on the reverse strand, counting down.
ACGGATCACGCATCACCTTGATAACGTGCATTTCTTTCAGCGTGCGATGGTCTGCCGCGATGTTCTCGACAATCTCGAAATGGACCTGAACACGATCTATGCCTGCTGTTCGGGCACGACCAAACATGTCGGCACATCCTTTAGCGATCCGTCCCATGTCGCCCCCGGTTTCGACATGATCCACCGGATCGCAGGGGGCGAGGCGGCATGGCGCGCCCGCCCGTTTATCTCCAATTCCAACTGCTTTGTCGTTCCGCCGATGAAATTCGCCGAGGAAAGCTGCATGGCGATGGAAAGCTGCATCCGTGGTGGCATGCCGGTGTTGCTGTTATCGGCGGGGCAGGCAGGGGCGACGGCACCCGCGCCCATCGCGCTGGCCATCGTGCAGGCGGTGGCGGAATGTCTGGCGGGCGTCGTCTATGTCAATGCCATGGCACCGGGGCATCCCGCGATTTTCGGCACTTGGCCTTTCGTGTCGGATTTGCGCACGGGGGCGATGTCTGGCGGATCGGCCGAACAGGCGCTGCTGACGGCGGGCTGCGCGCAGATGCATCATTTTTATGGCCTGCCCGGCGGGGCGGCGGCGGGGATTTCCGACAGCAAGCTGCCCGATATGCAGGCGGGCTGGGAACAGGGGATCACCAATGTCCTTGCGGGCCTGTCGGGGCTGAATATGGTTTACGAATCCGTGGGCATGCATGCGTCCCTGCTGGGGTTCTGTCTGGAATCTTTGGTGCTGGGTGATGATATTCTGGGGCAGGTCATGCGCTGCGTGCGCGGGATCGACGTGACAGAGCACAGCACCTCGATCGAGGCGATGAAGGCCGTCTGTCTGGATGGCGCGGGCCATTATCTGGGGTCCGATCAGACGCTGCAACTGATGCAGACGGAATATATCTATCCCATGCTGGGCAACCGGATGAGCCCCAAGGAATGGGCCGAGGCCGACCGGCCCATGTTGCTGGACAAGGCCATCGCGCGCAAGAACGCCATCATGGCCAAGGCAGGCCGCCAGATCGACCCTGCCATCGACGCCGCGATCCGCGCCGATTACCGCATTTATTTCGAATAGGGGCAGGCGATGCATTACGGCTATATCGGGCTGGGCAATCTGGGCGGGCATTGCGCGGCCAGCCTGCGGCGCGCGGGAATGGATCTGACCGTCACCGATCTGAACCGCGCGGCGGGTGATGCGGTCTGCGCCGCCGGTGCGCAATGGGCCGATACGCCAGAGGCTGTCGCGGCATCGGTCGATCACGTCATCACCTGTCTGCCATCACCCGCCGTCACAGCGCAGGTGCTGGCGCGCATTCTGCCTGTGATGAAGCCCGGCGCGCATTGGATCGAGATGTCGACGCTGGGCCGCGACGACGTGCTGGCCTTTGCGGATCAGGCGGCGGCAGCGGGCGTGCGGATGATGGAATTGCCCGTCACGGGTGGTGTGCATCTTGCGGCGCAAGGCCAGATCACCATGCTGGCGGGCGGTGACAAGGATATGTTCGACCTGCATCTGCCCGCCTTGCAGGCGATTGGTAATCAGGTGTTCCATATCGGCCCGCTCGGGTCGGCCTCGATCATCAAGGTGATCACCAATATGCTGGCCTTTATCCATCTCAAAGCCTGCGGCGAGGCGCTGATGCTGGCCAAACGCGGCGGGCTTGACCTTGGGCAGGCGTGGCATGCGATCAAGGCGTCGTCGGGCAATTCCTTTGTCCATGAAACCGAAGGCGCGCTGGTCTTGAACGGGTCCTATGACATCGCCTTCAACATTGATCTGGCGTTGAAGGATCTGGGCTTTGCGCTGGATTTCGGGCGCGAATTCGGGGTGCCGCTGGATCTGGCGGGCGCGACCGAACAGACCTATGTCGCGGCCCGCGCGGCCTATGGCGGCGATGCGCAATCCCCGATGATCGTGAAACTGCTTGAGGATCTGTTGCAGACCGATCTGCGCGCGCCGGGCTTTCCCGCGCGGCTGTGACCTATGCGGTGATGCTGCGCCATGACGCAAGAATGGCGCTGATCGCTGCGGGGTGATAGGCGAAAATGCTGACCTCCTCGCCCGTGACGGCAATGGCGGCTGCGCGGTCTTGGGCCAAAGCGGTGTCAAGACAGACCAGAAGCGGGCCGCTTTGATCAGGAAAGATCGCCTTTTGCCGGTACTGAAACGCGCTGAGCTGGTTGCGCCAGATCAGGTCCAGCTGGGCGGTATCGCCTTGGGTGGCCGTGATCATGCCGCCGGTTATCTGGATGAAATCACGGATCGCAGGGCTGTTGGCGGCCAGAAAATGCGCCATCACCGATTGCGCGCGACCATGCTTGGCCATTTGCCACAGACGCGCCAGCGTGGTCGCGGGGATACCGGCGTCTGACGGGCTGCCCAGCGGTACGGCAGGTTGCGCCCGCACCGTGACCTGCCTCGCGTCTTTGCAAAGCGCTGCCAAGAAGCTGCCAAGCATCTGTGTCGTCGCAAGATCATCCTGGACCAAGACCTGCCCCGTCAGATCGGGGCTGGGTGGCGCGCCGCCTGTGACGTCGATCAGCCCTTGCAGACGCCGTCCCGCCACGGCCATGCGCAGCACGATTCCGTCGATGTCAAAGACCAGCGTCCGCGCCAGCACGGTGGCGTCGATTTCCGCGATCAGTGCCGGCAGCGGCGCGGGTGCGCCAGCGCGCGACAAAAGACGCGCGCCCCCGACAAAGATGCAGCGATCCGCAGCCAAGGTGGTCAATCTGGTGACAAGCTGCTGGCGGTCATCATGCGTCATCGCTGATCCTGTCCAGACAGGCGCGGGCCTCTGTCAGAAAGCTGTCGATATCGGTATCCGCGGCGCAGACACAGCACAAAGCATCATTGGGGTCGCGCGCAGAGCGCAGATAGATCCGCAGGTGGTCACGGGTCGCGACAAAAGCGGTCATCGCCATGGCCCCGCCGATGGCCAGCCCGCCGTTGGTGCCAAGGACCAATGCAGCCTCTGCACCCAGCGCATCCAGCGCTTCGCGCCGAAAGATCGCCTTGGCATTGGTGATCAGGACCATCTGCGTGGACAGATCGGCAAAGGCCAGCGTTTCGCAGCCCGGATATCTGTCGTGCAATTCGTCCAGCGTCGCGGCGATCATTGGGTCTGCCCATTGCTATTGCCAAGGCCCTGATGCGGGCAATGTCCTTGGGCGGGGCGACCCGCCATGATGCGTCTACAAGGATGCGCGGACCGGGTCATCGGTGTCATCTGCATCGGTTTGCGCCGCGTCGCGCAGCCGCTGGACCCGGCGCGGCATGATCGTTGCGCGCACAGGCTCGGGGATCGCGGTGCCATTGGCGATATTGTAAAGCGGCTGGTCGGTGCGTGCGGCAACCTTGGTCAGCTTGTCGATCATATCGATCAGATGGGTGACAAAGGGGCCTGCGCCGCTGGCGTCCCATTTGTCGTAATCATCGCCAGCCTGCAATGCCTGCAGCAAAGAGATCGGGAAGGTCGCGGCGAATTGTCCCTCTGTTTCAAGGCGCACCCGCTGGAACACGCGGCGGCGGTCCTTGTCGCTGATCAGCTTGTCATAGCGGGTGATCAGCAGGATGGAGAAGTCACGCAAAGCATCGGGCATCATCGCCCAGACCGCAGCCTCTGATTGCCGCCAGGCCTGTGTCGCATGGGTGCACCAAAGCACGGCATCCACTTCGGGCAGCATCCGTTCCCAGACATCGGACGACATATTGGGGTCGGAAATGCCTGGAAAGTCGATCAGGTCACATAATTCGAGGATATCGCATTCCATGAACAGCCGGATGACACGGGTCTCTGCGACCGGAACCGATTCGAGCCGGTCCAGCGAAACAGGTTCTGTCCCGCCGTCCAGCGTGACGCGGTAAGGTGGCGTGGTGCCATATGACATCCACACAGGGGCCAGCCGTGTCGCTGTCACCTTTTCGGGCAAGGCACGCCCGCCCAGCAACAGGTTGGACAGGGTGCTTTTGCCCGCGCTGAATTCGCCCATCAGAGCGATGCGGGGTTTGCGCGATTGCTGGGCGTCGGTCATTTTTCGGGTCCTTGCGGCGCAATACGGGTCTGCGCGGTCAGCTCGTCGATGATGTAGTCGAAAATCTCGGCGCGTTCCTGCTGGGCGGTGATCCCAAAGATGTCTTTCAGATCATCCAGATGCAGGCTGGATTTTTCGCTGATATCGGTCAGCAGACCGCGCTGTTCGTCCAGAAATTCGCGCAATTCGCGTTCGGCCATGGCGCGGATATCCATGGTTTGGCGATCCTTCAATTCTGCGATAATCGGGGCGGTTTCCGCCTCGATCAGGTCATAGAACCCGCTTGCAAAGGCGCGATATCCCTTGCGGCGTTTCCACCATCCTTTCCACCAGGATGTCTGCAAATCCAGCGCGATGGTCTGGCCCAGCGTGACAGGGGCCGGGATATCGGGGGCGGCGGGTGGCGTGATCTTGAAGTTTTCAACCGCAACCCCAAAGGCCGCGCGATAGGTTTCCGACAGATCCTCGGAGGCCGCCGCGAAAACCACGTCACAGGCCGCCGTCGCGTTGCGCCGCATCACCTGATAGCTGGTGCGCAGCAATATCCGCAGCCCGTCGGGGCTATATTGCCAGACCTCGTCTTCGCCGCGGTTTTCAAGATGCTGCAACAAGGATTCAAGCGCCCGGTCCAGGAACCTTTTATGCGATTGGTCGATGCGTGATCCGAATTGCTGGAACACGATATCAAGGCGATCATTGATCTGGGCGATCCGCCTCTGCGCGATGCTGTCCAGACGCTGGACCAGCTGATCATGCGGCATGACCGCGACTGTGTCACCATCCAGACGCATCGACACGATGGATGCAGAGGCGCGCACCCCGCCTGCCAGGTTCAGCGCCCGCTTGCGCGCGGCGGTCAGGACCTCGGCGCCGGGCCCTTCGGTGATGCGCGCGGCGATCGCGCGGAACAAGTCGGGCAGGCCGGACAGATGCCAGACCAGCTCTTTGGTTCCCATGCCCGCCGTTTGCGCGCTGAGCGAGGCCTCGGCCCAGTTGAACATCGCCTCGGCACTATCGGCGACGATGGTCTCCAGATTGTCGCCCAGCGCGATATTGGCCCAATAGGCACTGCCGAAAATCAGCTGCGGGGTTTCGGGGCCGTTATTGGCGATCAACGTCTGTAGAATACTGTCGCGGATTTCGGGGACCTGTTCGGCGGGATTGGCCAATTCGTCGATCCGGTTGACGAAAATCACGACGTCGCGGGATTTCACGTTCGAGATCAGGCGGATCAGGCCCATATCCATGGAGCTGAGCGCCTGATGCGCCGACAGGACGACCACGCAGATCCGGCTGTCTCGCAGCGCGTTGATGGTGATCTGTTCGCGCATCATGAAAGTATCGTTCACGCCCGGCGTGTCGCGCAGGCACAGCGGTATCGGGATCGCCGGGGCCGCCAGATAGAGATCGGCCGACTTGGTGATATCGGCAAAACGACCCTGCTGATCTGCGGCGTCAAGATCGTCGAAATCATCGCCCATGCAGACATAGCGCTGCACCAAGGCGTCGCTGATCTCGGCGTAATTATGTTTCTGCCCTAGCAAAAGCTCGAATTTGCGGCCAAGGCGGCGCTTGGTCTTGTCGCGCATTTCGGCGATTTGCAGGCGGATTTTCTCCATCTCTTCATCGGCACCGGCCCGCGCGGATAATTCACCGATGCGTCCGCCATTCTCGATCAGGTGATCCCATTCATCCTTGTTGAAAAACTGGAAGGTCGCGGTCGGCGCATCGCCGGGCAAAGCCGCGTTCAGGTGCAGCGAGGTGACGACCGATGTCCAGGGGTTCACATCCGCTGGCAGCAGGTCAGGGCGGCCGATCATGGCATTCACCAGCGATGTCTTGCCGGATTTGATCTGGCCGATCATCGTGATGCTGGGTTCGAATGCCCGCAATTGTTTGATCAGCTTTGCCGATTTCTTTTCGCTATCCGTGCCGCCCAGCTTGACGACATCCTGCAATGTCGCCGCAAGATCGGCGATTTCTTCATGAAACAGGTCAAGCTTTTCCAGACCCCGGCCCATGAAGGGGTGATAGGCTGCCGGGACCTTGGCGACGCCCACTTTTGCCAGCTTTTCCATCTTCATTCGGTTCCGTCCTTGGTCACGCGGTATTTACACCTATAACGCGAGTTCGCGCCAACGACAAATCATCCTGCAAGACACGCTTTGCTGCTGTCATGGAAACAAAATCACACCAAGCGACTGTGATTGCATCGGGGACGGCATCGGGGCTGGTCATTCAATAAATCGTCTCGTTTAGGCTGCAAGATCGGCCTGCAATTCGCGCTTGATCTGCAACAGCAGGCTGACAGCCTCGATCGCGGCGCTGTCGCGGCGTTCCATCTGCATCAGCTGCGCAAGATCCGCCGCATCGAAAACGGTCTTGCGTGCTTGCTGCAGGACAGGGTCGTGATCGCTGCCATTGTCGGACAGATGGTCGCACAACCAGAGCAATTGCTGAACGGTCTGCGCCATGATCCGGGCAGGCATATCGCTGCCGCCCGTCCCTGCAAGCTGCACCATCGCCGCAGCCTGTGCGGTCAGATGGTCAAGCGCTGTCTGATAAGCCGCTGCACTTGCCGGGCTCAGGGCGGTGGCGGCAGCGGGTGGCGGCATGGCCGCGACCGGTTCTGCCCGCGCCTCTGGATGCTGGGCCAGCAGCATATCGGCCGCGTCTTGGGCGGATTGCTTGCCAAGGGCGACCTGTTTCAGCACCGCGGCGATCAGGGCCATGCCGCCGCTGTCGCGCATCCTGTCCTTGTCGACCGACCCATCCGCCCGGCGCGCGGCGATGGCATCCTGTGTCGCGATGGCAAGGATCTTGTTGAAATCACCACCCGCCGCCGCGCGCGCCCGCGCCAGAGTGCTGTCAAGCTGCCCCTTGGCGCGCAAAATATCAGCCTTGGTGATCATCAGAAAGCCGTGATCCTGGATCAGCGCGGGCATCTGCGCCCAGATGCGCTGGTCTTGCGCGTCGAATGAAAGACTGCACCAGAGCACGACATCGGTCCGCTTGGCCGCCCATTGGCTGGCCCGGTGCAGCGCCGCCGGATCACCGGGAGCGACGACTTCGAGCAGTGAAATTTTCTGCAAGGCGGGCAGCGGTAGCCGCATTTCCACAAAGACCGGCGCAAGCGCTGTGACATCGCGCAGATCGGCGCTGTCGATTGTGGTTTTGCGGCCATCGGCCAAGGTGCAGATCAGACAGGGGGCCGTGCCATAGGTCAGTTCCAGGGTCGGCAGACGCAGATCGCGGGGCAACACATCGGTTCCCGCCAGCAGGTTCAGCAAAAGCGACTTGCCCGTTTTTGGCTGTCCCAGCAGGCCAAGGCGGACCGGTTTCTCGATCCGGTCCATCAAGGCGATGGCGCGGGCCTGGGCCGGGGCGGGCAGATGCCCCGATGCAATCGCGCGGGCCAGATCCTGTTGCACGCGGGGGGATGGGGGCGGCGTCGGCATCACTTGCCCCCGGCTGCGTATTTTGCGGATGCGGCGCGGCCATCACCGGCATCTGCCGCGTGATCAGCGCTGGTGGCCAAGGGGGCGACCTCTTGCAGATCGGCCATGTCCACGACACGGGTCGTCGCGATCGAGGGCGCATCCACATGGCCCGCAGGTTTGGGATGCACTGCCCGGATCACCGGGTTGTCGTGGTTCAGCTTGATCACCGAAAAGGCGCAATTGTCCTGATCTGGATCGGCCAGGGCGTCGATGGCTTCCAAAAGATGCCCCGCGATCTCGGCGGCTTTCTTGCGGCGGTATTTATGCAGCAGGCGCTGGATTTCGGCATCGTCAAGATATTGCAGCCCGTCGCTGGACACCACGACGATATCCCCGACCGCCAGCGTGAAAGGTGTCTTTGGGCAATCCGATTTGGCAACACGGTCGCCAAAGATCACCGAGGTCAGGCAGTTGCGATCAGGGTGGTTCTTGCCCGTCGCCGGATCGAGAAGGCCTGATTGCACCATGAAATCAATCTGCGGCGCCAGCGAATGATCCTCGTTCAATTGCTGCAATTGCCCGTTACGGAAATGGTACAGCGGCGAATCCCCGATCGACATCCAGAACATGCGGTTTTCGACGATCACAATCGACACAAGCGTTGCACCCATGCCGCGCGTCGCGGGGTTCTGGGTGACATGGCGCCGGACGACGTCATTGGCATTCACCGCCGCCGCGGTCAGATATTGCGGGATCTCGGTTTCAAAATCGGAAAAATTGGCGCTTTGGAATTTCAATTCGCTGAAGACTTCGGTGACAACGATCTTGCTGGCCACGTCACCCGCCGCATGGCCGCCCATACCATCGGCCAGCACCACGACACCGCTATCCGCGCCGAAGGGAAAATCCGTGACAATCGCGTCTTCCTGATACGCGCGGCCGCCCTGGCAGATCGCCGAGGCAACGTCAAAGCGCGGTTCAGGCGATCGCCACATCTTCGTCCTCCCCGGTTGCGCCCTTGGCCCAGCTGAAGGATCCGTCACAAAGCGCGACGAAACGCAGCACGGTTTCACCGATGCGGATCACATCGCCCGATGTCAGGGTTTCATTGCTGATCACCGGCCTGTCGTTCAGCCGCACGATGTTCGATTTGCCGCCATGGCCCAGCAGGAAATCCTTGCTCTCGGTGTCATAGACGATGGCGGCATGGTTGCTGCGCGAAATGGCATTGTCGCCGAAATCAAGCTGCACGGCCTGATCCTCGCCGCGCCCGATGGCATTCATGCCAGCCATCAGGGCAAAGCTTTCGCCGCGTCCGGGGCCGTCAATGACGACGATCCAGCCGACAGGAAACCTGGCCCGCTGCGTGGCCACGACCTTGGGGGCGTCGTTGAACAGATCGACGACGGACCCATCGGATTTGTCGAACCCGATCAACCGGGTCTTGGTCCGGCGTGACCGCGCAGGGGACAAGGCTGCAGCCCCAGAAACCCGCGCGCGCGCGGGTTTGGGCGCAATCGGTGCCATCTCTGGCAGCGCGGTCGATCCGTCATCGGTGTCGATGTCCCAGATATTGACAGGACCTGCGCCCGGCGCGGCGCTGGCAGGTGTCGCCGGGGGCGGGGTTTCGGCTGGCCGCGACTTGGCGTTAACCTTGCTCAGCATGGCATCCACCTCTGGCGGTAAGGTGCCGCCGCGCAGGCGTGGATCGATGGGATCGGGCAGAGGCGCTGCGACCATGTCATCCGCAGGTGCCGCGCTTTGTGCTTCGGACCGCTTTTTGCCAATGAGATCACGAATAAACTTCATGGTTCAGACCTTTCAAATTGCCAATGGACGCCCTGCCCGGATCACTGCGTGATGGTTATTCTGCGGCCCCCGCATAATCGACCGCTGCGACCCACATGCTGCCATCACGTTGGACGGCGAACATGAAACGGTCTGTGCCCTTCTCGATCTCGCGGTTGAAGATGCCCACCAGCGTGTCGCGCCCGTCGAGTGTTTCGGCCGTTGGGATGTAGGATGTCACGACATCCCCCACCTGCAAGCTGCTTTGCGATGCCAAAGGCACCTGCGTCGCCACCGTCCGCCAGGCCTGATCGGCAAAGCGGGTCTCAAAGACAATGCCGTTGGGCAGCGCCACATGCTGCACGACAGGGATGCGCAACGCATGCGTGATCCGTTCCTTGGTCGCAGGGTTCATCGTACCAAAGCTGACGTCCAGATTGCCGGGCGCTGTCGGCATGTCACCGCCTGCCTGCAACAGGGCGGGAATGGCGCTGATCGCCGCGATATCCACGCCGTTCACATCGGTGATGACAAGTCCGGCCTGCGCCCAGGAAGGTGCGTCCGGCTCGACGGTTGCGATGCTGTTGGACCTGTCATCTGCGCCCCCAAAGGGGATATCGACGGCCCAGCGGACCGTGACGGCGGATGGCGCAACCTCGTTGCCGGGAACGATGGCGGCGATTTCGACGACAGGGCCGGTGCCGACGGCGTCAATCATGTCGGGTGTGTCGGGCAATGTAACGGCGGCCAAATCACTTTCGGCTGCGGGGCGCTGGTCGGCCAGCACCGGCAAGGCCGCTGTCATCTGAGGTTCTGCTGCGGCCTGTGGCTGATCTGCGGGCAAGATCAGCGGTTCTGTCGCGGCATCGGCTGTCGGTGCTGCAAGCGGACCGGCCCCTTGGCCATTGATCAAGAAACCAGCCCCGATCAGCACGGCGACAACAGCGATGCCGCCCAACAGCAGCGCGGCTTTGGCCTTTGCTTGGCCCGCGCCCCTTGCCGCGGTCGGCGGTTGCGGCGTTGCGGGTGCAAGCGGCGTGACATTATCCGGCGCGCTATCCATCATATCGCACCAGGCCTTGGCCGAGAGCAGACGGTCCTTTGGCAATATTTCCAGCGCCTTGTCGATGGCGGCAAGGAATGCGGTATCATAGCCCGGGATACGGCCCGCCAGTTTGACATAGGGGTCCGGATCGCCCGAGGCGATTGCCGCAAGCCGGGCCTGCGAATTGGGCGGCACATCCTTGGCGATCAGATGGTGGAATGTCGCCGCCAGCGCATAAAGATCGCTGCTTGGCCCCTGATCAGACCCCGCAATATAGAATTCCTGCGGTGAATAGCCGTCCTTGACCACCCGCAGGGCAGACAGCACGCGGCTTTGCTTGGTGGCCTCTTCGCGGGCGGCCCCGAAATCAATCAGCACCGGGCGCATGTCTTTGCGGATCAGGATGTTGTCGGGCGAAATATCGCGGTGCAGGATGCCCTGGTCATGGATGAACCCCACGGCATCCAGCATATCTTTCAGCATCGCCTTGATCTGGACAGGGGTCAGGCTGTGTTTGCTGTCTTCGATCGTGTCAAGCAGATCGCGCCCTTCCACGAAATCAAGCGCCATATAGGCGGTGTCGTTATCCTCGAACACCTGATGCACCCCGACGATATTGGGGTGGCTCAGCTTGGCCAGGCTGCGCGCTTCTTGCACGAAAAGGCGGACGATGGATTTCAATTCGTTCTGATGCGCGCGGGACCGGGCCTGCACGATGTAACGGCTGCGCCGGCAGAATGCGCCGGGAAAACATTCCTTGATCACGATCTTGCGGTCCAGACTGTCCCGCGCCAGATAGGTGATCCCGAAACCGCCGGCATTCAGAAAGCTGTCGATCGTATACTGCCCGTGCAAAAGCTTGGTGCCCGGCTTCAGCTCGTCAAGAAAGCTGTCCTTGTCATCTGCATTGTCTTGCATCAGCGGTTTCGCCATGATTATTTCCAGCTTTCGACACAGAACAGCAGGACGCCGCGCGCCTGCCTTTCTTGAGTGGTCTCATTCAATTTGGGCCAAAACGTGACGTTAACTTGTTGTTTGGTGGCCCGTAATCCTGCCGTTTCAGCCGGATTGTTCAGGGAAAATGAAACAGTGCCGGGGCGGTTTCGGGGCGGTTTTCGGTGAAAAACGGCATTATCGGGAGAAAGACCCGCTTTGCCCATGTCGCGCATGGAATCGGTGAAAAGTGATTGCCTTTGCGGGCTTTGCCGCAAATTTACGCATGTTTTGCGTATTGCGCCCCTATCACGCGGCAGGATCAGCAGGGTAACGGGGGCGAGTCCGGCCCATGCGCGGCAGGTGTCGCCTGATTCTCCTTTTGATTGCGGCGGTCATGGCGGCTTGTAGAGCGCTGCACAAAGATGCAGCATCCGGTGAAAATCCGGAGGCTTGCATGACCAAGGTATTCATCAACGGTTTTGGCCGGATCGGGCGGACGCTGCTGCGTGCGCATGCGTTGGGATATGGGTCGGCGCTAGAGGTCGTTGGCATCAATGACATGGCGCAAAGCGATCTTTGCGCGCATCTGTTTGCCTATGACAGCGTCTTTGGTCCCTTTCCGGGGCAGGCCGCCTTGCAGGGGACCGATCTTGTCATCAACGGCAAGGCGATCCCGATCCACCGGACCGATGATGTCGGATCGCTGAATCTGGCGGATGTCGATGTGCTGCTGGAATGCACGGGCAAGGCCGATACCCGCATTGTGGCCGAGGCGGGTTTGCGGGCCGGTGCGTCGCGTGTGCTGATCTCTGGCCCGTCGGCGGCGGCGGATATCACCATCGTGCTGGGGGCAAATGATCATCTGTTGGCGGATCAGCGCATCGTGTCCAACGCATCTTGCACCACCAACGCGCTGGCGCCGCTGGTCCGGTTGATCGACGATCATTGGGGGGTGAAAACCGGCTGGATGACGACGATCCACTGCTATACCGGCAGCCAGCCGACAATCGACGCGCCGCGCGACGATTTCCTGCGCAGCCGTGCGGCGGGCCTGTCGATGGTGCCGACAACGACCTCGGCGCAGCGTCTTTTGGCCGATGTCTTGCCCCAAATCGCGGGCCGGATCGAGGCGGCGGCCGTGCGTGTGCCTGTCGCGTCGGTCTCTGCCATCGACCTTGCCATCGTGGTGCGCGACACGCCTGACCGCGCGGCCTTGCATGATCTGTTGCGCGCGCAGACAGGCGTGATCGGGCATACCGACAAGCTGCTGGTGTCCTCGGACCTGCGGGCGCGGTCCGAAAGCCTGATCGTCGCCCTGCCCGAAACCCGCGTCACCCAAGGCGGCATGGTCCGCGTTTTCGGCTGGTATGACAATGAATGGGGCTTTTCCTGCCGGATGCTGGATATGGCCGCGCGGATGGGGTGATGGCGTGCGATCTTGCCCAATGGTGTCATGGATCAGCGCACGGAGCTGGCTCTTTTACTTCTGTCGATGCGGGTCTAGGTAGCCAGTGACCAACACAAAGGCTGTCCGATGTCCGCAATTGTTTCCGTCAAGAATCTGCGCAAAGCCTATGCCGGCGGGTTCGAGGCGCTTAAATCCGTCAATCTGGAAATCGAAGAGGGCGAGATCCTTGCCCTGCTTGGCCCCAATGGCGCGGGCAAGACCACGCTGATTTCCACGATTTGCGGGATCACGACACCGACATCGGGGTCAGTCACCGTCGGCGGGCATGACACCCAGACAGATTACCGCGCCGCGCGCGCCATGATCGGGCTGGTGCCGCAGGAAATCAGCCTTGAACCCTTCGAGACGGTCGCCAGTACCGTCAGGTTTTCGCGCGGATTATTCGGCAAGCCGCGCGATGATGGCAAGGTGGATGAGATTCTTGCGCAATTGTCGCTGGCCGATAAGAAAGACAAGAAGATCATGACCCTGTCGGGCGGCATGAAACGCCGTGTGCTGATCGCCAAGGCGCTGGCGCATGAACCGCGCGTGCTGTTTCTGGATGAACCCAGCGCGGGCGTCGATGTCGAATTGCGCAAGGATATGTGGGATGTTGTCGCCGGGCTGAAAGCATCTGGTGTCACCATCATCCTGACCACGCATTACATCGAAGAAGCCGAGGCGATTGCCGACCGTGTCGGCATCATCGCCAAGGGTGAAATCCTGCTGATCCAAGGCAAGGCCGAATTGATGGCGCAGATGGGCAAGAAACAGCTGCGCATCGATCTGGCCGAACCGGCGGCGGCGATCCCCGCAGCGCTGGGCAAATATGACCTGTACCGCGCGCCGGACGGGCATAGCCTGACCTATACCTATGACACCAAGGGGCCGCGCACCGGCATCACGACCCTGTTGAACGATCTGCAGGCCGCCGGTTTGCAGATGAAGGATTTGCAGACCCAGCAAAGCAGTCTCGAAGACATCTTCGTCGGGCTGGTGAAGGAAGAATGATGAACCTCAACGCCGTCAAGACGATCTATATCCACGAGATGCGCCGCTTTCAGCGCACGATCATGCAGTCGCTGGTATCGCCGGTGCTGTCCACCTCGCTTTATTTCGTTGTCTTCGGCGCGGCCATCGGCAGCCGGATCGATCAGGTCGAAGGTGTCAGCTATGGCGCTTTCATCGTGCCGGGGCTGATCATGCTGTCGGTCATGACGCAGGCCACATCCAACGCCAGTTTCGGTATCTATTTCCCCAAATTCACCGGCACGATCTATGAATTGCTTTCGGCCCCCGTCAGTTTTCTTGAAATCGTGACGGGCTATGTGGGGGCGGCAGCGACCAAGGCGCTATTCATCGGCATTATCATCCTGCTGACGGCGTTTTTCTTTATCGATATCCAGATCGCGCATCCTTTTGCGATGCTGGCGCTGCTGGTGCTGACCTGTATCAGCTTTTCGCTGCTGGGGTTCATCATCGGCATCTGGGCGGGCAATTTTGAACAATTGCAGCTGATCCCGCTGCTGGTCATCACGCCTTTGGTGTTTCTTGGCGGATCGTTCTATTCGATCACGATGCTGCCGCCTGTCTGGCAGGCGATCACGCTGTTCAATCCGGTGGTCTATCTGATCAGTGGCTTCCGCTGGTCGTTCTTTGGGGTCGCGGATGTCAGTATCGGCGTGTCCTTGCTGGCGATCACAATATTCACGGCGGCCTGTCTTGGCTTTATCTGGTGGATTTTCCGCACCGGCTGGCGCATCCGGCAGTGACCTTGCGGGGCGCGTGGATCGGTTTAAGTATGAGCGCATGAAATACATTCCCTTCGCCAAATCCGCCCCCTTCGTCGCCGTGATCCGCCTGCAAGGTGCCATCAGCAATGGCGGCCGCGGTCTGGACAATCCCGGTCTTGCGCCGGTCATTGAAAAGCCTTCAGCAAGGGCAAACCCGCCGCTGTGGCGCTGGAAATCAACTGTCCGGGCGGATCGCCCGTGCAATCATCCTTGATCGCATCGCGTATCCGGCGGCTGGCGGATGAAAAGAAAATCCCCGTTTTCGCCTTTGTCGAGGATGTGGCGGCCTCGGGTGGCTATTGGCTGGCCTGTGCAGCGGATGAAATATTCATCGATGAATGTTCGATCACCGGGTCCATCGGCGTGATCAGCGCGGGTTTCGGCGCATCTGACGCGATCGACCGTCTGGGCATCGAACGGCGGGTGCATACGGCGGGTAAATCCAAAAGCCTGCTGGACCCATTCAAGCCGCAGAACCCCGCCGATGTCAAAAAGCTCAAAGGTTGGCTGGAAGACCTGCACGCCACCTTTATCGCCTATGTGAAATCACGGCGCGGGCCAAAACTGTCCGAGGATCCGAACCTGTTTACGGGCGAGGTCTATATCGGCCAGAAAGGCATCGATGCCGGGCTGGTGGACGGTATCGGCCATCTGGCGCCGGTGATGAAGGCGCGTTTTGGCGACAAGGTGAAATTCCGCCGCTATGGCCAGCGCAAACCGCTGCTGGCGCGGTTCGGCGCGCAGATCGTGGATGATGCCATCGCGGGCATGGAGGAACGGGCACATTACGCCCGGTTCGGCCTATGATCGTCAAATCGGTTTTCCTGTTTCTGGCCTTCATGGTCGTGCTGGGCATTTTCGGCAAATGGCGGTTTCCAGGGCAAAAGACGCTTGCGGCGGCCAAATGTCCCAAATGCCAGCGGTTCCGCATCGGCAAAGGCCCCTGCGTTTGTGAAAAGGGAAAGCCATGAAGGCATTGGTGACAGGGGCGGGCGCGCGGCTGGGGCAGGCGATGGCGCTTTACCTGGGGCAGCGCGGCTATGATGTGGCGGTGCATTACGCAGGCTCGCTCGCCGGTGCGCAGGATGCGGTCGCGCAGCTGCGCGCGATGGGGCGGCAGGCTGTCGCCTTGCAGGCCGATCTGCTGGATGAAGACGCGACCGCTGCCTTGATCGACCGCGCGCGGACGGCGCTGGGCGGGCCGCTGACCTGTCTGGTCAACAATGCCTCGATCTTTGAATATGACACGATCCACAGCGCCACCAAGACCAGCTGGGACAGGCATATCGGGTCGAACCTGCGCGCGCCTTTCGTGCTGACTCAAGGCTTTGCCGCCCAAGCGCCCAAAGCGCAGGCCGACAGCATGGGCGAACCCGTGGCACAGGCGCTGATCGTGAATATGATCGACCAGCGGGTGCAGAAACTGACACCGGAATTCATGACCTATACGATTGCCAAGATGGGGCTTTGGGCGATGACGCGCACCACGGCGCAGGCGCTGGCCCCTGATATCCGCGTCAATGCCATCGGGCCTGGGCCGACCTTGCAGGGCGCGCGGCAATCGCCAGAGCATTTCGCGCGCCAGCGTGCGGCCACCGTTTTGCAGCGCGGCGCCGCGCCCGCAGAGATTTGCGCAGCGCTGGGATATTTCCTTGATGCGCCGGGCGTGACAGGGCAAATACTGGCTGTCGATGGGGGCCAGCATCTGGCTTGGCAGACCCCCGATGTGCTGGGTGTCGAGTGAGTGTCGCAAAAAGTTACGCACCGGCACGGCCAGCGTTCACAAAAAAGTCATAAACTGCCTTTTTTCAACGTGTTAAGAGAGTGTTCATAAAAGTTTTTAGCAAAATCAATGCCTTGATAAATCGCCCAATTTTTAAGCAAAGCGACGAAGTGGGCCGTAAACAAGGATAATTTCGGTAAACCAGGAGTTGGTCCACCGACTTATCCACAGAAACAGTGGATGCCTTTCCTCTTGTCCCGGCGGCGTTACCATTGCAGCGCTGCTCGAATCAAAGAACCCCGCCTATGATTGATCCCGCACCCCAGACTGCCAGCACCGGATATGACGTGATCCACGGCTATCTGCGCAGCCTTGATTCCTCGCCCGGGGTCTACCGGATGCTGGATGCGGATAGCCGCGTTCTCTATGTGGGCAAGGCCCGCAACCTCAAGGCGCGGGTTAGCAATTATGCCCGCCCCGGCCCGCATTCGCCCCGGATCGCGCGGATGATTTCGGAAACCGCGTCGATGATGTTCCTGACCACGCGGACGGAAACCGAGGCGCTGCTGCTGGAACAGAACCTGATCAAGCAGCTTAAACCGCGCTACAACGTGCTGCTGCGTGACGACAAAAGCTTTCCCAATATCCTTGTGACCAAGGATCATGATTTCCCGATGATCCGCAAACATCGCGGCGCGAAGTCTCAGAAAGGGGAATATTACGGCCCTTTCGCCGGTGCCGGTGCTGTCAACCGCACGCTGTCGCAATTGCAGCGGGTGTTCTTGCTGCGCAATTGTTCCGACAGTGATTTTGAAACCCGCACCCGCCCCTGCCTGCAATATCAGATCAAACGCTGTTCTGGTCCCTGTTGTGGCATGATTAGCAAGCCCGATTACGCCCAATCGGTGAAAGAGGCCGAGAATTTCCTGCAAGGCCGCACCAAGGGCATACAGGAAGCACTGGCCGCCCAGATGCAGGCTGCCAGCGACGATATGCTGTTCGAACGCGCCGCCGCCCTGCGCGACCGGATCAAGGCGCTGACGCAGGTGCAATCGGCGCAAGGCATCAACCCGCAGAATACAGCAGAGGCGGATGTGATCGCGCTGCATACCGATGGTGGCCAGGCCTGCGTGCAGGTGTTCTTCATCCGCGCCAATCAGAACTGGGGTAACCACGATTACTACCCCCGTATCAGCGGCGAAGAGGATATGGCCGAGGTGATGGAGGCTTTTGTCGGCCAGTTCTACGCAGGCCGCGAGCCGCCGCGCATGCTGATCCTGTCGCATGGTTTGGATAATGATGATCTGATGGCCGCCGCCTTGGCCGAAAAGGCCGGACGCAAGGTCGAGATCCTCGTTCCCCAGCGCGGCGAAAAGGCGGAATTGGTGCAGAACGCGCTGCGCAACGCCCGCGAGAGCCTGGCGCGCAAAATGTCGGAAACCGCCACGCAAAGCCGGTTGTTGAAAGGTCTGGCCGAGGCTTTCGATCTGCCCAAGGTCCCGCAGCGGATCGAGGTTTATGACAACAGCCATATCCAAGGCGCCCATGCTGTCGGTGCCATGGTCGTCGCTGGCCCGGACGGGTTCGACAAGAACCAATATCGCAAATTCAACATCCGTGGCGACGATCTGACCCCCGGCGACGATTTCGGCATGATGAAAGAAGTGCTGAAACGCCGCTTTCACCGCCTGATCAAGGAAGACCCAGATCGCAATCTGGGCACATGGCCTGACCTGTTGCTGATCGATGGCGGCCAAGGGCAGGTATCCGCCGTGCGCCAGATCATGGATGATATGGGTGTCAGCGACATTCCCATGATCGGTGTGGCCAAGGGGCTGGATCGTGACGCGGGCAAGGAGGAATTCCACCGCACCGGCAAACCTGTCATGGCGCTGCGCCACAATGACCCGGTTTTGTATTTCGTGCAGCGCATGCGCGACGAGGTGCACCGTTTCGCCATCGGCACCCATCGCGCCAAACGGTCCAAGGCCATCGGCGCAACCCCGCTTGACGATGTGCCGGGCGTCGGGGCCATGCGCAAACGCGCGCTTTTGGCGCATTTCGGATCGGCCAAGGCGGTTGCCCGCGCCAATCTGGCGGATCTCAAGGCGGTGGATGGCGTCTCGGCCAATATGGCGCAGGTGATCTACGATTATTTCCACGAACAGGGCTAAGAACTTTCATGCCTCCGGCGGGGATATTTGGGCTCGGAAGATGGGGGTGCTGGTGTCTTGTGCAAAGCCGGTTTATTATGCGCCCATTATGCTGTCATTGCCCAATATCTTGACGATCCTGCGACTGGCCGCGGCACCTGGTGTTGTGATCATGTTTCTGTATTTTCACCGGCCTGCCGCCGATTGGTTTGCGCTGATCCTGTTCGTGACGGCGGCGCTGACCGATTTTCTGGATGGCTATCTGGCCCGCAAGTGGAAACAGGAAAGCAAGCTGGGCGCGATGCTGGACCCGATTGCCGATAAGGCGATGGTGGTGATCGCGCTTTTGGTGATCACCGGATTTTCGGGGATGGACCCCTATATCCTGTTGCCTGCCACCGTGATCATGTTCCGCGAAGTATTCGTGTCGGGCCTGCGCGAGTTTCTGGGCGATACCGCGGGGACGTTGAAGGTCACGCAGCTGGCCAAGTGGAAAACCACTGCGCAGATGGTCGCGATTGCCATCCTCTTTGCCAAGGGAGCGTTCGAGCATTACCACGGTGTTGCCGCGCTCTCGACATTCGTGGCCTGGTGGCTGGGGATCATCGCGCTGTGGATTGCGGCTGGTTTGACCTTGGTGACGGGGTGGGATTATTTCCGCAAAGCGCAACCATATCTGGGGGGGCCTGTGCCATGAACGTGATGTATTTCGCCTGGGTCCGCGAACGGATCGGCGTGCCGCAAGAAGATGTGCAAACCCAGGCTGCGACGGTTGCCGATCTTGTTGCGGAACTGGTCGCCCGCGAAGACCGCTATGCCGCCGCTTTTGCCGATACCAGCGCGCTGCGCGTTGCGGTTGACCAGGAACTGGCCGATTTCGATGCCCCGCTTGCCGGCGTGCGCGAGGTTGCTTTCTTTCCGCCGATGACGGGCGGCTGATGCGGGTCCGCGTCCAGCAGCCCGCCTTTGATCCGGGGGCGGAATTGGCAGGCTTTGCCACGGGGCGTCGTGATATCGGCGCGATTGTCAGCTTTACCGGTGTCGTGCGCGATACATCGGGCGATTTGCGCCATATGCTGATCGAACATTACCCCGGCATGACCGAGCGCGCGATCACTGGCATTCTGGATCAGGCCGTGGCCCGCTGGTCCTTGGCGGATGCGCTGGTGATCCACCGCTTTGGCCCGTTGCAACCGGCCGCCCCGATCATGATGGTTGCAACCGCCGCCGCCCACCGGGCCGAGGCTTTTGCTGCCGCTGATTTCCTGATGGATTACCTCAAATCCCGCGCGCCGTTCTGGAAAAAGGAAATCACCTTATCCGGTGCCGCATGGGTGGAGGCAAAAGATGCTGACGAGGCCGCGTTAAACCGCTGGTAAGCGCGCAAGCGCCGCGCAGGCGGCATGGCGCGGGCAGGTCGTGACATGGTTGTTGATCAGCCCCGTTGCTTCCATGAACGCATAGACGATTGTTGGCCCGCAGAATTTGAACCCCGCTTTTTTGAGGTCTTTGGAGATCTGCACCGACAGGGCGGATTGCGTTGGCATGGCGCTGCGGTCGGCCAAGCCTGTCTGCAAGGGCACGCCATCCACATAGGACCACAGGAAGGTGGCAAAGCCTTGATCTGCCTCGATCCTTTGCCAGGCCTGGGCATTGGTGATCGTGGCTGCGATCTTGCCACGGTGCCGGATGATGCCGGGGTCGGCAAGCAGGCGGCGGATGTCAGTTTCACCCCAACCGGCGATGATATCGGGGTCGAAATCCGCAAAGGCGGCGCGGAAATTCTCGCGCTTTTTGAGGATCGTGATCCAGGACAGGCCGGCCTGAAACCCGTCAAGCACCAGCTTTTCCCATAAGGCGCGGCTGTCATATTCGGGCACGCCCCATTCGGTGTCGTGATAATCGATATAGATCTGGTCGGGCCCGGCCCAATCGCAGCGTGCCATTCACGGCTCCCTTAAGGCTTTATTAGCAGCATTGGTCCAAGGTGCAGGCATCATTATGGATGAACAGGATGTCGAAAGCCACGCTTTCCAGTACCGAAATCTCCGATCTGCCTGTGGCCGATCCGCTGCTTTATGCTTTGGCCAGCCGGGACAGCGATGTTGTCACGCTTGTGCGTGATGCGCTGGCGGCGGATCGGGCCAGTCTTGCGTTTCATGCGATTGTCACCGCTGATCCGGTGCCGCAGGTCGCCTTTCATGAAGGATTGATCAGGCTGCATGACGATGCCGGACGGGTCATTCCCGCCGCGCATTTCATGGGGCTTGTCGAAGACAGCGTCATTGGCCGCGAGATTGATTGCGTCAGCCTGACATTGGCGCTGCGGCATCTGCGGCGCAACCCCGGCCTGCGCCTGTCGATCAACCTGTCGGCGCGGTCCGTCGCGGATGGTACATGGCGTCGCATTCTGGACGATGGTTTGCGTGATCGGGCCCAATTGGGCGAAAGGCTGATTTTTGAGATCAGCGAAACTTCTGCCATGATGCTGCCCGATGTGATGATCCGGTTCATGGCTGAAATGCAGCCCAAGGGCGTGGCCTTTGCACTGGACGGGTTCGGGGCGGGCATGACCGCGTTTCGCCATCTGAAGGATTTTTTGTTTGATCTGGTGAAGGTCGACAAAAGCTTTGTGCGCGGGATCGACCAGAATCCCGACAACCAGGTGCTGGCCGAAGCCCTGATCACCGTCGCGCATCATTTCGAGATGTTCGCGATTGCCGATGGTGTCGAAACAGAGGAAGAAGCCGCATTTTTGCGCAGCATCGGTGTCGATTGCCTGCAGGGCTATCTTTACGGCGTGCCACGTTTCACCTTTTGACCAAGGCGATGGCGCTTTGGAAATTAATTTGCCCTCTCTGGTGCAACCCAATAGCATGGAGCAAACGGGGGGAGGAGGGCTTGCGCATGTCCGGCGCGTGGGTCCCGCGTCCTTTCGGTGGAACAAACCTGAAGGGATCAATCCATGACCAATGTTGTTATCGCATCCGCAGCACGCACCGCTGTCGGCAGTTTCGGCGGCGCCTTTGCGAATACGCCTGCGCATGATCTGGGTGCGGCCGTTTTGTCCGAGGTCGTGGCCCGCGCGGGGATCGACAAATCCGAGATCAGCGAGACCATCCTTGGTCAGGTGTTGACCGCCGCACAGGGCCAGAACCCGGCCCGCCAGGCGCATATCAACGCCGGTCTGCCGATCGAGGCTGCGGCATGGAGCCTTAACCAAGTGTGCGGGTCCGGCCTGCGGGCTGTCGCGCTGGGTGCGCAGCATATCCAGCTGGGCGATGCCGATATCGTGCTGGCAGGTGGGCAGGAAAACATGACCCTTAGCCCGCATGCCGCCCATCTGCGCGCCGGTCACAAGATGGGCGATGTATCCTATATCGACACGATGATCCGTGACGGTTTGTGGGATGCGTTCAACAATTACCATATGGGCCAGACGGCCGAAAACGTTGCCAACCAGTGGCAGATCACCCGCGATGTGCAGGATGCATTCGCCGTCGCATCCCAGAACAAGGCCGAAGCCGCGCAAAAGGCCGGCAAATTCGCTGACGAGATCATGGCCTTCACCGTCAAGACCCGCAAAGGCGACATCATCGTCGATCAGGACGAATATATCCGCCATGGGGCCACGATTGACGCGATGCAGAAATTGCGCCCCGCCTTCACCAAGGATGGGTCGGTCACGGCCGCGAATGCCTCTGGCCTGAATGACGGGGCGGCGGCGACCTTGCTGATGTCCGCCGCCAATGCCGAAAAGCGCGGCATCGAACCATTGGCGCGGATTGCATCCTATGCCACCGCCGGTCTTGATCCGTCGATCATGGGGGTTGGCCCGGTCATGGCCAGCCGCAAAGCTTTGGCCAAGGCCGGGTGGAGCGTTGAAGACCTTGATCTGGTCGAGGCGAACGAGGCTTTTGCCGCGCAGGCCTGTGCTGTGAACAAGGATATGGGCTGGGACCCAGCCATCGTGAACGTCAATGGTGGCGCCATCGCCATCGGTCATCCGATCGGCGCATCTGGCGCGCGCATCCTGAACACGCTGCTGTTCGAAATGAAGCGGCGCGGCGCGAAAAAAGGCCTGGCGACGCTTTGCATCGGGGGCGGCATGGGTGTCGCGCTTTGCGTCGAACGGTTCTGACGACAGGTTCTGACGATGGGGCGGTCGGATCACGGCCGCCCAGACGATAATAACAAACGGGAGGAGAGACTATGGGACGTGTGGCACTTGTCACGGGGGGATCGCGCGGCATTGGCGCGGCGATTTCGACGGCTTTGAAGGATGCGGGCTATGCGGTCGCCGCGACCTATGCGGGCAATGACGAAAAGGCGGCCGCCTTTACCGCCGAAACTGGCATCAAGACCTATAAATGGGACGTCGGCAATTACGAAGCCTGCGCTGCCGGTATCGCCCAGGTCGAGGCTGATCTGGGGCCTGTCGACGTGCTGGTGAATAATGCGGGCATCACCCGCGATGCGCCGTTCCACAAGATGACACCCCAGCAATGGCAAGAGGTGATCGACACCAACCTGTCGGGCGTGTTCAACATGACCCATCCGGTTTGGCCCGGCATGCGTGAACGCAAATTCGGCCGGATCATCACGATTTCGTCGATCAACGGCCAGAAAGGCCAGTTTGCACAGGCCAATTATGCCGCTGCAAAGGCGGGTGATATCGGGTTCACCAAGGCGCTGGCACAAGAAGGCGCGCGCGCGGGTATCACCGTCAATGTCATCGCGCCCGGCTATATCAACACCGAAATGATGAGCACGATCCCCGAAAAAGTGATGAACGAGGTGATCCTGCCGCAAATCCCCGTCGGCCGTCTGGGCGAGGCATCGGAAATCGCACGCGCGGTGCTGTTTCTGGCCTCTGACGATGCGGGTTTCGTCACCGGATCGACGATTTCGGCCAATGGCGGTCAATATATGTGCTGACCCATTGCAGGGCAGAATGATGAAAGGCCGCGCCATGATAGCGCGGCCTTTTGGTTTTCGCTGGCAGCCCTGCGGGCCGGCGTCAGCGGGTCTTTAATGCGTTGCAAGGCGGCTGATTTCTTCCTTGATCTGCAGCTTTTTCTTTTTCAATTGTGCCAGTTCGAGGTCGTCAACACCCGGACTGCGCTGTAGCGCTTCGACATGGGCTGAGAGGGTTTGGTGTTTCTTCTTCAGTTCCTGTACATGCGAACTCAAGCTCATTTTGTTCCTCCTTCTGATTGCACATGACCGATTGCACCACATTCGCATCGCACTGTCACGCTGCACGGCAGCAATTCGGCCCTGGGTCAAGGCTGCCAGCCAGAACTTGCCAAAAGATTAACGGCCCATGGGCAGATCCACGCCGTTGCGTAAAATTTGCGCGACCAGCGGGGTATAGCTGTCCTTGTCACCCGCATGCGCGGTGCCCAGATGCATCTCCAGCGCGGGCAGCAGGCAAAATGGGGCGCGCCCTTCTTGGCGTGCGCGCAGGATAAACAGACCCGGCGCACGGCCCTGCCGCCCCGCAATCGGCAAGACCACCACCGACCCCAGCCGCCCTTGTAACGCGGCCAGGACTTCGGGCAGCCGTTCGATCCGCTGGATCAGCGTCAGATACCCCTTGGGCGCCAACCGCCGCGCGCCGATCTCCAGCCAATCCGCCAGCGGCGTGTCACCCCCAGCGCCGTATCGCGGCCGGGGTCTGTCGCGGCGGTGCCGCTGTCGCGATCAAAATAGGGCGGGTTCATGATGACGTGATCGAATCGCCTTTGGCGCAGATCCGCAGGCAGGGCGCGCAGATCGGCGGTGATCACCTGCAAGGGCAGATCATTCGCAGCGGCATTGCGCCGCGCAAGACCTGCGTAATCGGGCTGCACCTCGACCCCTGTCAGCGCCAGCCCCGGCACCCGCCGCCCAAGACACAAGGCCGCCGTCCCCACGCCGCAGCCCAGTTCCAGCACCGACTGGCCCGCAGCTGCGGCGATACTGGCCGCCAGCAATACCGGATCGACGCCCGCGCGATAGCCATGGCGCGGCTGCCATATCTGCAAACGCCCGCCCAGAAAGGCGTCACAGGTCACATCCTCAGTCACGCCCCAGATCGATCTCGCCATCGCGCATCACGGCTTCGGCCATGAACAGGTCGCGGTCATGCACCATCAGGCGGCGGGGCATGATGCCGATACTGCCTTCCATGATGCTCATATTGTCGTCGAAGGTGAACCAGTCTATACCTTCCGCGTCCAACAGGGCGGTTGCAAAGGCGATGACGGTCACGTCATTGGTGCGTAAAAGCTCTTTCATACCCAAGGATTACGGCGCTGCCGCGCCCTTGTCCATTCACATGACGGAACCTTGCATGAGCCTTGATCACGCCGCCACCAAACCACATGAACAATTGGCGGCCGCCTTGGCGGATGACCTGAGCGCGGTCAATGCGATGATCCGCGCGCGCATGGCCTCTGAACATGCGCCGCGCATCCCCCAAGTCACCGCCCATCTGGTCGAGGCGGGCGGCAAACGCCTGCGCCCGATGCTGACGCTCGCTGCGGCGCGGATGTGCGGCTATGACGGGCCTTACCATATCCATCTGGCGGCGACGGTGGAATTCATCCATACCGCAACCTTGCTGCATGATGATGTCGTCGACGAAAGCAGTCAGCGGCGCGGGCGGCCCACGGCGAACCTGCTTTGGGACAACACCTCCAGCGTGCTGGTGGGCGATTACCTGTTTGCGCGCTCGTTCCAGCTGATGGTGGAAACCGGCTCTTTGCGGGTGCTTGATATCCTTGCCAATGCCTCTGCCACCATCGCCGAAGGCGAGGTGCTGCAATTGACCGCCGCCGCCGATCTGGCCACGACGGAGGACATCTATATCAAGGTCGTGCGCGGCAAGACCGCGGCGCTCTTTTCCGCCGCGATGGAAGTCGGCGGAGAGATCGCAGGGCAGGATGCCGCCATCAAACAGGCGCTATTCGATTACGGCGATGCTTTGGGCATATCGTTCCAGATCGTCGATGACCTTTTGGATTACGGCGGCACCAAGGCCATTGGCAAGAACGTGGGCGACGATTTCCGCGAACGCAAACTGACTCTGCCGGTGATCCGTGCGGTGGCCGCCGCTGATGGCGATGAACGCGCTTTTTGGGAACGGACCATCCAGAAAGGGCGCCAGCAGGATGGCGATCTGGACCATGCGATCACCCTGCTGCAAAAGCATGGCACGCTGGAAAGCACCCGTCAGGATGCGCTGGCTTGGGCGGCCAAGGCCAAGGCGGCGCTGGGCGTCATCCCTGACCATGCGCTGAAAACCATGCTGGTTGATCTGGCCGATTATGTCGTCGCCCGTGTGACCTAAGACCTGCGACTTCTTTTTTCCAAAAATACTCCCGGGTGAGCCCCGGATTTATTCCGGGGCGAGGGGCGGAGCCCCTAATCTGCGCTGCTTTGCGCGACCGCCAGCTCTGCCGCGGCAACCAGCGCCGCGCCGTCATAGCCTTTGGCGTCCATCTCTGCGATCCAGCGGCTGGTGACCGCGGCACCAACGGCGATGATCTGCGCGGTCTCTGCGTCTGACAATTCGGCAATCGTGTTGCCGCTGGCTGCCATCACATCGCGGCCCACCGCATCGCCCGTGTCATGTGCGCGCCCGGCCCAGCGGCTGGCCATCAGACCGGAATTGGCGTCGATCACGGCGCGCAGATCATCGGGCAGCGCGTCATAGCGGGCCTTGTTCATCGCCCAGAGGAAATAGAGATTATAAAGCGCATGATCCCCTGCCACATCGGTATGGCTGTCGGTCAATTCATCCAGTTTCAGTGACGGGGCCTGTTCCCAGGGGATCACGCCGCCATCCACGACGCCGCGCGCAATCGCCTCGGGGAATTGCGGCACCGGCATGCCGACAGGCGATGCGCCCAATTCCTCTAGCAACAAGGTCGCGGTGCGCGACGGGCCGCGCAGTTTCAACCCGGCGAAATCCGCCATTGTCGCAGGGGCCTGCCCTCGTTTGTGCAGGATGCCGGGGCCATGCATATGGGCGGCGATGATATGGATATCGGCGAAATCATCCAGCAGGTAATCTTGCGTGAATGCCCAAGCCGCCGCACTGGCCTCTTCTGCCGATTTGGTTGTCATGAAGGGCAGCTCCAGCGCCTCGGCCTCGGGAAAGCGGTTGGGCTGATAGCCGGGGATCACCCAGCCGCCATCAATCGCACCGTCGCGGATCAGGTCATATTGGTTGGTGGCCGACCCGCCCAATTGCATGAACGGATAGATTTCCACCTTGATCCGTCCGCCGGACTGTTCCTCGATCGCATCGGCCCAAGGCTGCATGAAATAGGTCGGATTGGCACTGGCAGGCGAGACAAAGTGCTGGAACCGCAACGTCACCTCTTGGGCAAAGGCAGGTGGCGTCAGCGCCAGCAGGGCCAGCATGGCATAGGGGGGCAGGCGCATCGCGTGCATCCTTTCGTGATGATGTGGGGGGAAAGGTGTCGCCGCTAGCAACGCCGCAAAGATACCGATGCGCCCCGCGATTGCAAGATCACACCGCGAAAAGCGGGAATGTCATCCCCAAGGCCCAGCCCAGAAACAGGCCAAGGCCCAGACCCGCCGCCATGGGACGCTGTGTCGCCCGCCCGATCCAGCCGCCCAAAGTGCCGAAAAGCACGAAGAATAGCAGGATGATCGGCAGGATCAGCAGCAGAAAGAACAGCCCTTCCATATCCAGCGCCGTGGCAATCCCAAGCGAGACCAGCGCATTGGCGCGCACCACCAGCACCCGCCACAAAGGCGCATGCCCTGCCTCGGTCAGATAGGCATCGGCCAGCATGAACGGCACCGCCCCTGCCGCGATGGCCAGGATGATCCAGATCCGCGCTTCGACCGCGAAAAAGGAGGCCACATAGATATCCAGCATCGCGCCGAAGATGCCGATGCAGAACAACGCAATGGGCAGCGCCAGCAGCAATCCTGTCGCATCCCAGCGCAGGGCCCCCGCGCGGGCAAGGAACAAAAGGCCGATCCCCCCGAATAGCGCGAAATGCAGCGCAAGGTAATCGGCGACCAGCACGGGCAGAAACCCGATGTCGAAGGGCCACAGGATCAGCGGCGTCAGGATCGTCGGCACCAAGCTCGCAGCCCAGAATGCGCCGCGCGGCAGGCGCTTGGGCGGTGTGGCTGCGCGCAAAGGCCGCGCCAGCCGTGCCAAAGGCCAGGCCAGCGCTGTCACGCTGACAATCAGTAGCGCGATCCAGCCACCGCGTGCGGCGATAGGCGTGTCAGACGGGCGGTCGAATACCGCGTTCAGCCAGTCGCGCGTCTCGATCATGCTGGTCGAGGAATAGAGCACGCCGACATGTTCCACCGATGGGGCCAGCACCGCGCGCCGCCCTGTGCCCGCTGCCGGATCGCCCAGGGTCTGCGCGAATGTCGCGTCAGGATCGGTCAGGCGCAGGACGCGCAAGGCCTCGGCCGCCAATGCGGTCTCCCATGCGCCATTGATCACCAGCAGATTGGCAGGCGCATCCGCCGTCACTTCGGTTGAAAACATCGACAGGGCTACGGTCGCCTCCACGCGGGGATCGGCAATCGCCTGCCGCACGATGATGTCGGAGGCCATGGAATGCCCCAGCAACGCCAATTCCCCATTCGCGCCGCGCAGGTCCAGGCTGGCATCGATCACGCGGCCCAGTTCCGCAACCAGCAGCCGCGTCGTGCCATCAACCGACGCCACATCCCCCGACATCGGCACCGGATTACGTCCATGTCCTTCCAGATCATAGCTGGCGACGATATAGCCCGCCTGCGCCAGCGTCTGCGCGAAACCGATCATCAACTGGCGCGATCCGGCAAAGCCATGGGCGATCACGACGACAGGGGCGTCGGTCACATCGGGCAGCCGCGACACGGTGACGGGGGTCTCGCCCACCCTCCGCTCTGACGTCACAATCCCCGCGCCCGCCTGTTCCAGCCGCAAGATCGACAGCCCCGCAAGGACCAGTGCCACGATCAGGACAAGCGTAGGCCAGAACCGGTTTCCCATCGGCTAGACGGGATAGGTCGGGTGGAACAGCCCCTTGGGTGATGCGGTGAAGATCTGGCAGCCGTCGGCGGTGATCCCAACGGAATGTTCGAACTGCGCCGATAAAGATTTATCGCGGGTGACGGCGGTCCAGTCATCGGCCAGCACTTTGGTTTCGGGGCGGCCAAGGTTGATCATCGGCTCGATGGTAAAGAACATCCCCGGTTCCAGCACGGCCCCGGTGCCCGCGCGCCCGTAATGCAGCACATTGGGCGGCGCATGAAACACCCGGCCCAAACCATGTCCGCAGAAATCGCGCACCACCGACATGCGGTGGCTTTCGGCATAGGTCTGGATCGCATGGCCGATATCGCCAAAGGTATTGCCGGGCTTGGCGGCGGCGATGCCTTTCATCAAGGCGGCATGGGTCACGTCGATCAGCCGCTCAGCCTTGCGCGACAGGGTCCCTGCGACATACATCCGGCTGGTGTCGCCATACCAGCCGTCAAGGATCACGGTGACGTCGATATTCAGGATATCGCCATCCTTCAGCACCTTGTCGCCGGGGATGCCGTGGCAGACGACGTGATTGACCGAAATGCAGCTGGCGTGCTGATACCCTTTATAGCCGATCGTCGCCGAGACCGCACCGGCATCATCCACCATCTGGGTGATGATGCGGTCCAGCGCGCCCGTGGTCTGGCCGGGGGTCACCTGCGCTGCTATCTCGTCAAGGATCATCGCCGCCAGCGCGCCTGCCTTGGCCATGCCGTCGAAATCGGCGGGGTCGTAAATCCGGATGCCGTCTTTGGTCAGGCGGCCTTTGTTCGTATCCAAGTCGCTATCCTTTGCCATCTGCCGGACGATATATGGCAAGTCTCGCCAAAGTTCTAGGGCATGGCAAAGCGCGTGGCACGATCTATAAAGCCCATGACATGACAGGAGACGACACATGCCCAACCCCACTGCCGCCATGCTGGTGATCGGCGATGAAATCCTTTCGGGCCGGACCCGCGATGCCAATATGCACCATCTGGCCGGGCGGCTGACCGAGGTGGGCATCGACCTGCGCGAGGTCCGTATCGTCAGCGACGACGCCCCCGCGATCATCACCGCCGTGCAGGCGCTCTCGGCGGGGTTTGACCATGTCTTCACCAGCGGGGGGATCGGGCCGACGCATGACGATATCACCGCCGATTGCATCGCCGCCGCCTTTGGCGACACAATCGACGTGCGCGATGATGCGCGCGCGCTGTTGCAGGCGCATTACGACCGCTCGGGGCAGGAATTGAACGCCGCGCGTCTGCGCATGGCCCGCATCCCCGCCAGCGCCACGCTGATCGACAATCCCGTCAGCACGGCACCGGGGTTCAGCATCCGCAATGTCCATGTGATGGCGGGCGTGCCATCGGTGTTTCAGGCGATGGTCGCCACCGTGTTGCCGACCCTGACCGGCGGCGCGCCGCTTTTGTCCCGCACGATCGAGGTGATCCGGGGCGAGGGCGATATCGCCGGACCTTTGGGTGTTTTTGCGGCGGACCACCCCGACCTGTCCGTCGGGTCCTATCCGTTCCAGCGCAATGGTGTCTACGGTGCCAATCTTGTGATCCGGGGCGCAGATCCGGCCGCGGTCGAGGCCGCCTTTGTCCGCCTGCAAGACCTGTTCGCCGCATGAAACTGCCATCCGCGCAGCAATGCTATCAGGTGATGGAAAGCACCTGGCCGCCTGCCGCGCGGCGCAGCATCGGTCCCTGGACGATCCGGCTTGATCCCAGCAACAGCAGCCGCGTCTGTTCCGCCACGGCAGAGGCGCCTTGGACGCCGCAGGATATCGCGCTGGCAGCATCCACCATGCGCGCGGCAGGCCAGAGGCCGCTGTTCATGATCCGCGCGGGCGAGGCGGCGCTGGACGATGCGCTGGCGCAGCGCGGCTATCTGGTCAAGGACCCCGTCAATATCCATGCGGTCGCGCTGGACCGGATGGCGATCCAGCGCCCGCCACCCGTGACGACCTTCGAGGTCTGGCCACCGCTGGCCGCACAGGCCGAGATCTGGGCGGCGGGTGGCATCAGCGCAGGCAGGCTTGCCATCATGGACCGCGCGCCGATGCCGAAAACAACGATCCTCGGGCGCGCCAAGGACCGGCCCGCAGGGACCTTGTTTGCGGGCATCCAAGGTGATTGCGCCATGGTCCATGCGGTTGAAATCGCGCCCGCGCATCGCCGCCAAGGTCTGGCGCGGCATATGATGGTCGCCAGCGCCTTTTGGGCGCAGGGGCAGGGCGCACGCTGGCTGACGCTGGTTGCGACACAGGCCAATACCGGGGCCAATACGCTCTATGCTTCCCTCGGGATGGCGGTTGTGGGACAGTATCATTATCGTATCGCACCGGAGGACGCCCTTGACTGACCAACCGACCGCCCTTGATCTGCCGATGGTCGACCCGCTGCCGGAGGCGACACAGAAATATTTCGATATCTGTCAGGAAAAACTGGGGTTCGTGCCCAATGTCCTGCGCGCCTATGCCTTTGACATCGACAAGCTGAACGCCTTTAGCGGGCTTTACAATGATGTCATGCTGGCCCCATCGGGCCTGTCCAAACTGGAACGCGAGATGATCGCCGTGGCGGTCTCTTCGGCCAATAAATGCTATTATTGCCTGACCGCGCATGGGGCGGCGGTGCGGCAGATGTCGGGGGACCCGGCCTTGGGCGAAATGCTGGTGATGAACTGGCGGGTGGCCCCGCTGGATGCGCGCCAGACAGCGATGCTGCAATTCGCCGAGACCATGACGCTGGCCAGCGGGACGATCACCGAAAAGGACCGCGACGCGCTGCGCCAGGTCGGGTTTTCGGACCGTGATATCTGGGATATCGCCGCTGTCGCTGCATTCTTCAACATGACCAACCGGATCGCCTCGGCGACCGATATGCGCCCCAATGACGCCTATCACGCGCAGGCCCGATGATCAGACTTGCGGCAGCAATGCTGGCGCTATGGGGCATGGCGGCGCAGGCGCAGGTGCTGGATTTCCCCGCAGATGCCCATTTGCAGCGCGAAGATCACGCGGCTCTGGAAAGCTATGCGCTGCCAACCGGGCGCTGGCTTGACGGGGCGGTGCCGATAACGCCCGTCGAAGGGCAGGTGACGCGGCAGGCGTGGCGGCTTGGGACGCAGGCGCTGACCACGTTGGAATTGTTGCAGCCCTTGCGGGCGCAATTGCGCGATGCGCGCTACCGGATCCTGTTCGAATGCCAGACAGAGGCCTGCGGCGGCTTTGACTTTCGCTTTGCAATCGACAGCTTGCCGCCGCCAGAGATGCAGGTGAATATCGGCGATTTCCGCTATCTGGCTGCCGAGAGGACGATACCGGGCGGGCTGGAATATCTGACGCTGCTGGTCAGCCGCATGGCCGATGCCAGCTTTGTGCAGGTGACACGGATCGCCCCGGCGGATTTTGATATGCAACCTCTGGCCAGCGCGACAGCGGCGCCGGTCGGACAGGCCGATGCGGTGGGCAGGCTTGCCCAGCAGCTGGAAGAACAGGGGCATGCGATCCTGCGCGATCTGGATTTCGCGACAGGCTCTGCGCAATTGGGGACTGGTGATTTCGCATCGCTATCGGAACTTGCGGCCTATCTTGCGGCCTATCCCGACAGGGCGGTTGCGCTGGTCGGCCATACCGATTCTGCCGGTCCGCTGGACACCAATATCGCCCTGTCGCAGCGGCGCGCGCGGTCTGTGCTGGAACGGCTTGTGACCCTTCATGGCGTGGACCGGCGTCAGCTGGCTGCCGAAGGCATGGGATATCTTGCCCCGATTGCGTCCAATCTGACGGCGGCGGGGCGCGATGCCAACCGGCGTGTCGAAGTCATCATCACATCCACGGATTAGCGTGATCAGACGGCCAGCCTGATCTGGGTCGTGTCGAAAACAGGCTCTGCAAAGACGACGCGCGCGCGCCCTTCGGATTTGGCCTGATACAAGGCCCGGTCAGCGAGGCTGAACAGCACATCCAGCGGCGTGTCGGGCGTGGCAACGACGGCCCCGATCGACAGCGTGACCGTCAGATGTGCGGGGCCGGCCCGAAACGGAATGGGTTTGGCAAGCCGTTCACTGATCACGCGGGCGTGGTCTGGCGTGGTATCCGCCAGCAGGATGGCGAATTCTTCGCCCCCGATTCGGCCGCTGATATCGCCGGTGCGCAGGTTCCGGTTCAGCATGTAAGCAATCGCTTTCAAACAGGAATCGCCCGCCTGATGCCCATAAGTGTCATTGATCTGCTTGAAATGATCCGCATCCAGCATCAACAGGATGCCGGTTTTACATTGCTGGGTCCGCAGCGTGGCCAGATCAAAGAAGGTGCGCCGGTTATTCAGCCCCGTCAGCCAATCCCTGCAGGATAGGAACGATAGCCGCCGTTGCAAACGGACCTGATGCAGCATCACCGCGAAAAACAGCCAAAGAAACGGCACGCCGACGACAAGCGCCCGGGTCAAATCATAGACCAGCGGCACGTCTGGCAGCCGTGGCACGATGGTCACTGCAAACACCATATTGGCCAAGCCGATTGCGATGGTGAACAGCACGACCCGCAGGACCACGCCCAGCCTGTTGCGCGGTGCGAGTAGATTGATGATCTTTTCCATACCCGCCCCCGCAACCGACAAGCGCAAGGTAGCCGGTATAAATTAATAGATCGTTGATGGCCCCATGATCGGCGCTGTTACCAACTGTCGGGGCCTTTGTCGGCAAAGGTCTTGGACAGAAAATCGACAAAGGCGCGGACTTTGGGCTGTGTGAAATGTCCTTGTGGATAGACGGCGTAGATCCCCAGGGTTTCATGCGGCAGATCGGGGATCGCTTCTTCGACCAGGCCGCTGCGCTTGGCCTCGGCATAGAGAAAACTGGGCAGATAGGCGATGCCCAGCCCGCCGATACAGGCGTTCAGCAAGGATTGGCCGTCGTTCACCGTCAGCCAGCCTGCGGTGCGGACCTGCCGTTTCTCGCCCGAGGGCGCGGTCAGTTTCCAGACCGCTGAATTGGCCTGGTTGGAATAATGCAGCAGCTTGTGATCGTTCAGATCGTCGATTTTCTCGGGGCGGCCGTATTGCGCGAAATAGCCCGGGCTGGCGATCATCCGGCGGGTCGTTTCGGTCAACTTATGCGCGCGCAAGGTGCTGTCTTCCATTTCACCGATCCGCACCGCCATATCAAAACCTTCCGAGATCAGTTCGACATAGCGGTTGTTCAGCACCATATTCACGGTGATATCGGGATAGGCGCCCAAAAATGCGCCCAGAACCGGTGACAGATGGTTCATCCCGAAATCGGTGGCGACGCTGATCCGCAGCAGACCCGATGGCGCGGTTTGCATGGATGTGACCAGCGCATCGGCTTCGCCTGCGTCGTTCAGCACGCGGCGGGCGCGGTCGTAATAGGCCAGCCCGATTTCCGTCGGGCTGACGCGGCGGGTGGTCCGGTTGAGCAGCCGCGCGCCCAGACGCGCCTCTAGGGCAGAGACATGTTTGGACACCGCCGATTTGGAGATCCCCATTTTCTTTGCCGCATCGGTAAAGCCACCTTGGTCAACCACGGTTGCAAAGGCTTCCATTTCCGTGAGGCGATCCATTCCCGACATCCACATTGCTTGTGCCCTTGACCCAGTCCTGACCGCAAATTCAGGCAGGAATGGGACGAATGCCTGACAATATGGGGAACGGGATCAGCTTTGGTGACGCTGCGGAAACAGAAAATAGCCTCAGGCTGTGGCTGATATACGCGTCCGGCGCTGCGCTAGAGCATCGCTGCCAGCCGGGTGCCCTGGTCGATGGCGCGTTTCGCGTCCAGTTCGGCCGCGACATCCGCCCCGCCGATCACATGCACCTGTCGCCCCGCCATGATCAATTGATCTGCCAGGCTGCGTTCGGGCAATTGGCCCGCGCATAACACGATTGTATCGGCGGCGATCAGCTTGGGGTCGCTGTGATCCGCACCCTGGCTGATGTGCAGCCCATCGGCGTCGATCCGGTCGTAATTCACGCCGCCGATCATCTGGACATTCTTCATTTGCAGCCCGGCGCGGTGAATCCAGCCGGTGGTTTTGCCCAGTCGTTTGCCCAGTTTCTCGGCCTTGCGCTGCAATAATGTGACCTGCCGCGCGGCTGCATCGGGCTGCGGGCCTTCGGGGCGCAATCCGCCGCGCACCTCGGCTGGATCACCCACGCCCCATTCCACCAGCCAATCAGGCAGGTGTTCGGTCGGGCTTTTGCCGGTGACAAGGTAATCGGCCACGTCGAAACCGATCCCGCCTGCGCCGATGATCGCGACCTTTTCGCCGATCTTGGCATCGCCGCGCAGCACCTCGATATACGACAGCACATGGGGCGCATCCTGCCCCGGAATGGCGGGATCGCGCGGCAGCACGCCGGTCGCGATGATGATCTCATCGAAACTGTCCAGATCATCTGGCGTCGCGGTGTGGCCCAGTTTCAGCGTGATCCCCGCCCGCGCAACCATCGTGTCGTAATAATCGACCAGCCCCCAGAATTCTTCTTTGCCCGGCACCTGCTTGGCAAGGTTCAGCTGACCACCGATCCTGTCTGCCTTGTCGAAAAGCGTGACATGATGCCCCCGTTCCGCCGCGGTGAGCGCCGCGGCAAGCCCCGCAGGGCCAGCGCCGACGACAGCGATTGTCTTGGGGCTGGCGGCGGGCGTCACGGTCAGTTCGGTTTCATGGCAGGCGCGCGGATTGACCAGACAGGACGACAGCTTGCCGCTGAAAGTATGATCCAGACAGGCCTGATTGCAGGCGATGCAGGGCGCGATTTCGGCGGCTTTGCCCGCCATGGCCTTGGCCACGAAATCGGGATCGGCAAGGAAGGGGCGCGCCATGCTGACCATATCGGCGCAGCCCTCGGCCAGCACCTGTTCGGCGACATCGGGCGTGTTAATCCGGTTCGAGGTGATGATCGGGATCGACACCTCGCCCATCAGCTTGCGGGTGACCCATGCAAAGGCGCGGCGCGGCACGGATGTGGCGATAGTGGGGATACGCGCCTCGTGCCAGCCAATGCCGGTGTTGATGATGCTGGCACCGGCATCCTGCATCGCGCGGGCCAGCTGGACGACCTCTTGCCAGGTCGATCCGTTCGGGATCAGGTCGATCATCGACAGCCGGTAGATCACGATGAAATCGGGGCCGACGGCGGCGCGCAGGCGGCGCATGATCTCGACCGGCAGGCGCATGCGGTTTTCATAAGACCCGCCCCAGCGGTCGGTGCGCTTGTTGGTGTGGGTCACCAGAAACTGGTTGATGAAATAGCCTTCCGATCCCATCAGCTCGACCCCGTCATAGCCTGCGGCGCGGGCGCGGGTGGCGGCGGTGACGATATCGCTGATCTGCTTTTCGATCCCGTCCTCGTCCAGCTCTTGCGGCGCAAAAGGCGAGATCGGGGATTTGATCGCCGAAGGGGCGACGCATTTGGGGCCGTAGGCATAGCGGCCCGCATGCAGGATCTGCATCGCGATCTTGCCGCCAGCATCATGGACGCGGGTCGTGACGATCCGGTGATTGGCGATGTCCTGATCGGTATAAAGCCCCGCCGCACCGGGAAAAACGCCGCCTTCTGGGTTGGGGGCCATGCCGCCCGTGACCATTAGCGCGACACCGCCGCGCGCGCGGGTGGCGTAGAATTCCGCGACGCGGTTCCAATCGCCGGTCTCTTCCAGCCCCGTATGCATCGACCCCATCAACACGCGGTTCTTGAGCGTGGTGAACCCCAGATCAAGCGGTGCAAGAAGATGTGGATATTGCGACATGGCGGGGCTCCCTTGATGGGCGAAGCATGGCCAAAGCCGCCCCGCGCGTCACGCCCAACGTGGCGTCACATCGGCAGATGCCAGCCCTGTCGCGCAAAGGGCATTGGGTTGCGCCCCCGGCCGCAAAGCGCACCGCGCTAGTGTGTTTGGGAATGATGCTGCTGGCGAAAGGCCGCTTTCAGCAGGTCGAGTTCGCTGCGCAGAAGGTCGATTTCCGCGCGGATATCATCAGCCAGCGCCGCGCCCGACAGGATCGCCAGGCTGCCGATGGTGACGCCCGCGGCGGTGTGGATCACGATAGTCTGCAGCCCTTCGCTCAGGATCGCGGCAGGCACCGGCAGGCTGCACCGCCAGCTGCCTGTTCCTGTATCCGGATCGCAGCGCAGCCCGGGCAGCGGCTGTCCTTCATGACTGGCGATCAGCGCGGGTGTCGTCGCGCAGGTCACGCGAAAGTCCCAGATACCCGCGCGCAGCTGCGCGCTTGTCAGAACCGGATCAGACATGAAGCACCTTTCAAATTTGCGCGCGCGGATAACGGCAGATGGTCAGATCGCGCAAGGTTACATTGTTCATCGCAGGGTTTTCGAACATCAGATCGATCCAGATATTCTCTGCGCGCTGTTCGTTCAATTGGGTATAGGCCAGATCGAAGGCAACGGTCGATTGCGCCCCGTCTTGCAGAAGCGGCAGCAGGATCTGTTCGGTATTCGGGCCATGGCGCAGGTTCAGCCGGGCAGAGATATTGACCGGCTGTTCCGCCGTGATCACGGTTGATAGCGCGATGATATGCTGTTTGCGCAGCCCCGCGCAGCTTTGTGCTGGCAGATCGACGACAAGCGACAGGTAATTTCCGGTGAAATGGAAAACCTCCATCCGCAAGGCGAAAGGGGCGACCTCGATATCGCGCATGTTTCTGATTTGCCGGACAGCGATTTGCGACCGGGGGCAATCGTGAAAGAAACCGATCTCATCGCCGATCCTGGTGTTGTCCTGCACCGGTGCATATCCGCCCTTGTCCAGACGCAGCCGCCAGAGCGCGGGCCGCCAGGACCAATCCGTCCCGACCGGCCGGGCGAAATTGTCAGACCCATGCAGCGGCGGTGTCAGCCGGTCGTCGGCCTGATCGCACAGGTCCTGTAACGCGGATTTCAATTGGCGCGCCTGATAGCGTTGCGCGCGCAGGGCGATCAGATCCGTTTTATCCGCATGCCGCGCCGCCGCGCGCCACCGCGCCAGCGCGCCTTTGTGAAACAGCCGGCCCAGCAGGGTCTGTGGTGTGATTGGCATCGGTTCGCGGTCCTTTCGCGGGCAGCCGGCTATGGCGTCGCATCGGCCATCATCACGCCTGGCGACAAGCCGCGCAAGACCTGATCCAGCAAGGCGCGCCCGCGCATGGCAGACAGCGGCGCGTCATCCAGACCGCGCACCGAGACCGTGACAAGCCGGTCATTCATATCGGTAAAGACGCGCCATTCGTCGGAGCCAAGCCCCGCCATCGGTGCGGGGCCCGTGTCACGGAAATGGACGATCACCCGCCCGCCGATTGCCTGCGATGAAATCACGCTGATCGTCGCGCCGCTGCCGCCTTTGTCCAACAGCCCCGCGCCCTGCGGGCTGGTCAGGAATTCATGCAAGGCGCTTTCGCCGCCGGTGACC